>JAQSWF010000125.1 GCA_029266775.1 Pseudonocardia sp. | reverse complement strand
GTGGGTGAGACGCACCAGCGTCATGCGGGCGTAGCTCAGTGGTAGAGCCCCAGTCTTCCAAACTGGCAACGCGGGTTCGATTCCCGTCGCCCGCTCCACCTGCGCGACCCACTGCCGATCATGAAGGTCGTCCGCGTCAGCGCGCCGGCGCCCACGCGTCAGTCAGCCGCACCAGCTCCGCAGGACTCACGTTGATCGATCCGGCCGCGATGTTCGCCCGAGCGTGATCAACCCGGGTCGTCCCGGGGAGCGGCACCACGCGAATGCCGTGCGCAGGTCCACGGCTGTGCACCCACGCGAGCGCGATCTGTCCGACGGTCACCTCGTGAGTGGCGGCGATCTCCCGCAGGACAACCTGCCTCTCGGAAATCAGGGAGTCGTCGCCGTCCTCATGGTGCAGCGCGCCGTGGCTGGTCGGCGAGTGCGCGACGATGGTGACGTCCAGGTCGGCGGCCACCTTGGCAAGGCGCCTTCGACGCTGCGTTCGGACAACGACCACTGCTCCTGCAGGGCGGTGATCGGATGGACGGCGTGGGCACGTCTCAGGTCATCCGGCGTGACGTTCGAGAGGCCCACCGCGCGAATCTTGCCTTCGGCCACGAGCGCGGCCATCGCTCCGACGGTCTCCTCGATCGGAACCACATCGCTGCGATGGTGCAGGTAGTAGAGGTCGATGCGGTCGGTCTGGAGCCGCCGCAGACTGGCCTCGCTGGCGTGGCGTACGTACTCGGCATCCGCACTCACGTCGAAACCGCGGGCCATGTCGCCATGCCACACGAGCCCGAACTAGCTGGCGACGACGACGTCATCCCGGCGGCGAGCGATCGCGCGGCCGACGAGTTCTTCGTTCTGGTAGGCGTCGGCGGTGTCGATCATCGTGACGCCGGCGTCGAGGACGGCGTCGATGACGCGCACGGGATCCTGGTCGACATCATCGGCGTCGATGTCGCGCAGTCGCATGGCGCCGAAACCTTGCGTGCCGAGGTCGAGGGATCTGGTGGTCACGGAGCGGCCCATGCCAGAACCGTAGAACCTGCACGGCCGCGGTCCCCGATCGGCGGCCCGACGCGGCCTTCGGGCAAGGCCGGCTCGAATCCCGTCGCCCGCTGCACGACCCGTCGCTAGCCTCGCCGCGTGCCTCCCCTCGACGGCCGTGCCGTGCTGCTCACCGGCGTCAGCCGGGCAGGAGGCATCGGAGCTGCCATCGCCCGCCGGCTCGCCCGCGATGGGGCGCACCTCCTGCTCACCGGCTGGCCGGCGCACGACGCCGAGCAGCCGTGGGGCGAGGACCCCGACGGCGGCACGCGGGTTCGCGACGAGCTGCGCGGAGCCGGCGCCACGGTCGGCTACGTCCCGGTGGACCTCGCCGACCCCGACGCTCCCGCGCGGCTGGTGGCGGCAGCGCGGGACGTCTTGGGGCACGTCGACGTGCTGATCGCCAACCACGCCCGCAGCGCGCGCCAGTCGCTGTTCGACGTGACCGCGGCCGAGCTGGACACCTCGTTCGCCGTCAACGCCCGCGCCACGCTGCTCCTCGCCCGGTACGTCGCCGCGCAGCACGAGCGACCCGAGGGCGGGCGGATCGTGCTGTTCACGTCCGGCCAGTACAACGAGGCGATGCCCGAGGAGCTGCCCTACATCGCGTCGAAGGCGGTGTTGCAGCAGCTGACCGCGAGCCTCGCCGTCACGCTCGCCCCTCGTGGGATTACGGTGAACTGCGTCGATCCCGGCCCCAACGACACCGGCTACGCGACGGGGGAGCTGCGCCGGCAGGTGGAGGAGGCCATGCCGGCAGGGCGGTGGGGCCGCCCCGACGACGCCGCTCGGCTGGTCGCGTGGCTGTGCAGCGACGAGGCCGACTGGGTCACGGGCCAGACGATCGCTTCGGACGGCGGCTGGTCCGCCCGGGGGTTCACCTGATCGATGGCGTCGCGGCGCTCACGGTGCCGCGTTGCCGTCGACGACCGGCCAGTTGAGCTCGGTACGCAGGTCGGTCGGGTCCATGTCCGGAGACGGTTCGACCAGGTACACCTCCCAGAGCACGCCGCCCGGGATCAAGCCCTGCTCGACGATCCAGGACTGCAGCTTCTGCCACGAGGAGCCGAGCCCGTCGAACCCGCCCTCGTGGATCAGGCGGGCCACCCGCCCGGCCGGCAGCGAGCCGGGCTCGACCTCCCCGTCCGGGCGCACGGGGCGATCCGTGGCGAACCCGACCTCGAGGTCGACGGGATCGGCCGGTTCGCCCCGGTACAGGCCGAACGCGGCGCCGGCCGGGGTCACACCCTGTGCCGCAACCACGCGGAACAGGGTCGTAAACGATCGGTCGAAGAAGCCGCGCAGCTCCGCCATCGGTACGACGGCGCGGATCACCGCTGTCGTCGTCTCCTCGAGAACCACGATCTCGGGTTCGGACACGCTTTCCTCCAGTCAACAGGTGGACCTGCACGTACTCCGGAAATGGCGCTATTTTGCCGGGCATGACCGCCGTCGACGACATCATGTCCCGCCTCCCGCTCAACGACCTGGCCAACCGGCTCGGGGTGGACGAGGCCACCGCAGAGGAGGCCACCCGGCAGGCGCTGCCCGCCCTGCTCGGCGGCATCCAGGCCAACACCACCGACCCCGGGGGCGCGTCCTCGTTCGCCTCGGCCGTTCACCAGCACGACAACAGCCCTCTGGATGCGGACGACGGCGTCGACCTCGGCCAGGTCGACGAGAACGACGGAGACAAGATCGTCGGGCACGTCTTCGGCGACCAGCGCGACCAGGTGGTGCAGCAGCTCGGCACGACCGGGGGCGCGTCCACCACGCAAGACCTGATCGGCAAGCTCCTTCCGCTGCTCGCGCCGATCGTGATGGCCTATCTGGCGAAGCGGCTGTCCGGTCAAGCGGGCGCCGGGGGTGCGGGCGGTGGCGGGCTCGGCGACCTGCTCGGCAGCGTCCTCGGCGGCGGAGCAGCCCAACGCGGCGGGCAGGCCGACATCCTCGGCGGTGGGCTCGGCGACCTGCTCGGCGGGCTCCTCGGCGGAGGCCGACGAGCCTAGGCGCTCACCTACCTCACGAGGGCCGAAGCCCGACCTCACCGACCTGCTCGAACCGGGGCCGCCCCGGCGCGGACCGGTCGGCCACCAGGACGACCGTGTCGGCCACCCACGTCGCCTCCACCGGAACGCCGGCCAGCCTGGCCGGCGCACGACCGCGGGCGACGACGACGTCGGCCCGGAAGGGTTGAGGGTGCGTCACGGGCACGATGCCGACGGTCGCGGCGAACACCGCAGCTCCAGCTCGTCCACCCCTGTGACGGGAACGGCGAGCCACTGGCCCGCCAGCCGGCAGGTTCGTGGCCCGAGCGTGCACGTCACCGGTGACGCGCCCGCGAGCTCGTCCTGCAGGGCCTCGACCAGCGGGTCGACGAGACCGGGATCGACGTGGCCGAGCGGGCGCAGCTTGACCATCAGCTGTTCGGGCCGGGCCCAGATCACGCGCGGGGCGGGAGGCCGAGGCAGCGCGCACAGCACGTCGATGACGTCCGGGGGCATCGGGAGGGCGACCGACAGCCTGGTCACGGACATTGTCCTGCCGAGAGCCATCGGCGCCACGCGGGCAGCACCAGTCCGGCCAGCAGCGCGTAACCGCCCGCCCCCGGGTGGCTCCCGTCGCCCCGCTCGACCTCGAGCGTCCACAGGGGCTCGGCCGCCAGCGCTGCGTGCACCGCCACGTAGGGCACCTCGGCGACGGTGCACGCAGCTCTGAATCGGTCGTCGAGCACCGCGATCCGCTCGTTCTGCCGCGGATCCTCCACCGGCGCCGGACCGACCACCAACAGAGGGAGGTCGACGGTCCGGGCGCCGTCGATCAGGGAGTGGAGGTTCGCCTCGCTGCGCCCCGGCTCGACCCGGGGTCGCCCACGCTCGAGCGCGGTGTCGTTGACGCCGAACGCCACGACCATCCGCTCCTCGGCGCTCGCCGCCCGACGCGCACCCACCTCGTCGAACCAGCGGCGGCGCACGTCCTCGCTGGTGTCGCGGCGAACGCCGAGGTTGTAGGCGGTGATCAAGGCGCCGTCCTCCCGCGACAGCTCCGCGAGCCGCCCGACCCACCCGCGGTGCTCCGGATCCCCGACCCCGACCACGAAGGAGTCACCGAGGAAGAACACGTGCCGGTCGGCGTTCAAGGTCACCGCTTCAGTGTCGCAACGCGCGCGAGTCGCGTGTGCCACCAGAGCGTGCGCGCCCGGTCGACCGGCGCGAACCGGTCGAGCAGCGCGGGGTCCGGGGTGGGGAGGGTGTGCGGAACCGCGAGGACCCCGCCGACGGGCCGCAGCGCGGCGGGACCGGGCACCAGGTCCCCGTCCAGCAGCGACAGCGTGTCGAGGCCGCAGGCGAAGCCCAGCTCCGGCAACGCCGCGGCGAGCGCGAGCTCCGCGGCCAGACCGACGCTGGTCTCGAGCGCGGACGACACCACGCAGGGCAGTCCGACCGCCTCGGCGACCCGCAACGCGCGCCGGACCCCGCCCAGCGGCGCGCACTTGAGCACCACCACGTCCGCAGCGCCGGCGAGGGCGACCCGCAGGGGGTCGTCGGCGCGGCGAACGGACTCGTCTGCCGCGATGCGCACGCCGACGCGGCGGCGCACGGCGGCGAGCTCGTCGACGGCGCGGCACGGCTGCTCGACATACTCCAGCCCGCCTGCTGCGCGGTCGAGCTCCCGAATCGCCGCCACCGCCGTGTCGACGTCCCACGCCCCGTTGGCGTCGACGCGCACGGCGCCGGCCGGGCCGAGCGCGCTGCGGACCGCCTCCACGCGCGCGAGGTCGTCGGGGAGTGAGCGCGGATGGTCGGCCACCTTGACCTTGGCCGTGCGGCAGCCGGCGCGGGCGGCGACGTCGTGGGCGCGGGCGGGGTCCAGCGCCGGGACGATGCAGTTGACGGGGACCTGATCGCGGACGGGCGGGGGCCAGGCGCCCGTCGCCTGCTCGATCGCGGCAGCGAGCCACGACGCCGACTCCGCATCGTCGTACTCGGGGAACGGGCTGAACTCCCCCCATCCGCCGGGGCCATGGACCACCATCCCCTCCCGCTCGGTGATCCCGCGGAAGCGGGTGCGCAGGGGAACGGTGTAGACGCGCGCGGCGGCGAGGTCGAGCCCGGCGGCGCCGCTCAGCACGCCTGCCGGACCTGTTCGACCACCGCATCGACGTCGACGAGGCCCGTGGTGTCCACCTCGATGACCGGCCAGCCGCCTGCGAGCGGGCAGCCGACCTGCTCGTTCCACCGCTCGTCGGCGGTGCGTTCGGCGTCGAAGTAGCCGCCGTCGCGGCTACCGCTGCGGTCGTCGAACCGGGCTCGGAGCAGGGCGGGGTTGCAACGGCAGAAGACCTCGACGACCGGGCCCGGCAGCGCCGCGAGCGGAGCGCGCGCGTCGTCGTGCCACACGCTGTCCAGGACCCCGCGTCCGACGGTGCGGGCCACGGCGAGGAGCACCCGCACTGCTGCCCCACCCAGCTCTCGCGATCGGGGCAAATCAGGCGCACCGAGGACCTCGACGAGGACGTCCTTGATCACGTCCTTGGCGAGCAGGGGGAGGTCGAGCGCGGTAGCCAGCGCGGGGGCGAGGGTCGACTTCCCGCTGGCAGGCGGGCCGGAGACGACGACGAAGCCGGTGAACGCCGCCGGCACGTCACGCGACGGGGTCGAGCGCGCTGGGCAGGTCGGGGTACAGGGGCAGGACGTCGCCGAGGTGCATTGCCGTCCACGGGCGGGTCACGGCCCGGTTCTCCCCGCCGACGAGGCGCAGCGCGATCTTGTCTTCGCCGAGGCGGGTCGACAGCGCGACGAGGGTGCCCAAGCCGGCGGAGCTGAGGAACACCACGCCGGTCAGATCGGCGACGACCGCGGACACGACGTCGCCATCGGGGGTGCCTCCGCCGGGCAGGTGGAGGGCCGCCACCACGGTGTCGACCAGCTCGGGCGCGGTATGCAGGTCGACCTCGCCCTTCACGGTCAGCAGCACCGCTGACCCCACACGTGTGGTGACGGCCGACATCAGTGGTTCGTCGGTCATGCGCAGCACCTTAACGGCCCGTCCGAGAGAGATCCGGCCACCCTGTGGTCACGCTCGATCTCGTGCTTACGCGGTTAAGCGTACGGCGTCGGATCACTGCGCGAACTCAGGCACCCACTGCTCGACGATCGCGCGGACCGCCACCGTGCAGTCGAGCTGCGCCAGGACGTTCATCCACCCGGTCAGCACCCGCAGGAACACCAGGTGATCAGCGGGCAGGGTCAGGGCGCGACCTGTCTCCCGGTACGCGGCGCCGCGCAGGTCCGCCACCCGGGATCCCTGTGCAGCCATCCACGCGCGGTCGAACCGGAACACCGGAACGCGGAGAGGATCGGCCAGCGCACCGATGTAGGCGAGCACGTCGGCCGGTCCGACGTCGCCCGCCACGAAGCCCTCGGTCCGCAGGAGATCCATCATCGCCTCCTGCTCGCCGTCCGCGATGTGGCGCAGCGTGCAGGCGAGGACGTGCGGGATCCCGTCGGGCATCGCCGCCACCGCGCCGTAGTCGACCATCGCGAGGCGGCCGTCGGGCTGCACGATGAAGTTGCCGGGATGCGGGTCGGCATGCACCCGGCCGATGCGGGCGGGCGAGGAGAACATCGTCTCGACGACGGTGTGCCCGTACCCGTCGCGCGCGGCCCGCTCCTCCGGTCCCGCGACGGGCTTCCCGACGAGCGTGGCGAGCGAGACCCCGTCGATCCACTCCGAGACGAGCACCTTCGGGGCTGACGCGACCACCGCCGGCACGTGCAGCCGTTCCCCGTCGGCGAACTCGGCGGCGAACGTTCGCTGGTGGTCGGCCTCGGTCCGGTAGTCGAGTTCCTCCAGCGTGCGCGCCCGCAACTCGCGCATCACGGCCCGCGCGTCGAGCCCCGGCACGATCAGCGTGAACAGCCGCGCGAACCGCTCGAGCACCCGCAAGTCCGTGTCGAGCGCCTGGTCCGCTCCCGGATACTGGATCTTAACGGCGACCGCCCGCCCGTTCGCGGTGGTCGCGCGGTGTACCTGGCCGATGCTGGCGGCGGCGGTGGGGACGTCGTCGAACTCGGGCAGGCGCGCGCGCCACTGCCGGCCGAGCTGCTCGTCGAGCACCCGGTGCACATCGCGCGGTGGCAGCGCCGGGCCCTGGGTCTGCAGCCGGACGAGCGCGCGGCGGTACGGCTCGGCGAGCTCCGCCGGCATCATCGTCTCGTACACGGCCAGCGCCTGCCCGACCTTCATCGCGCCACCGCGCAGCTGACCGAGCACGGCGAACAGCTGCTCGGCGTTGCGTTCCATGGCCGCGGCGGCGACGGCGTCGCCGTCGGCCCCTGCGAGGCGGCGCCCCCAGCCCGCGACGGCCCGCCCGGTGAAGGCCAGCGGCAGGGCGGCGATGCGGGCCGTCCGCGCGGTCGTGCCGCGCGGGGTTCCCCGGTGAGGGTCACGGGGTGCCTCGCCCCGAGGAGTGTCCACCTACGCGCTCACCTCGTCGCCGCCTGCACCGCGACGGTACCCGGCGGGGCGTGGCCCGCGCACGCGCCAGTACACCGCCGCACCTGTGTCCGGTTTGCAACAACGAGAAAGTCACGCGCCTGACGCGACGCGTCCGAATGTGGCTTCCGGACAAGCGGGGACGCGGTCAGCGCGAGCGGAGGCGGTGCAGCCGCAGGGCGAGCTGGATCTCCAGCGCGCTCTCGGGGGACTGCCAGTCGTCGCCCAGCAGCGCCGCCACGCGCTCGAGCCGCTGGCCGACGGTGTTGACATGCACGTGCAGCGTGGTCGCAGCCCGACGCGGGCTGGATCCGGCACCGAAGTAGGCCGCAAGGGTGCCGACGAGATCACTGCCGCGGCGGGCGTCGTAGTCCAGCAGCGGGCCGAGCACCGACTGCAGGTACCCGTCGACATCCGCGCCGTCGCCGAGGACGAGACCGGCGAACCCGAGATCACGCGCTGACCCGCCATGGCCGGCCATGCCGAGCGCGACCAGCGCGTCCGCCGTCCGGCGGGCGTCGGCGTAGGTCCGGGCCAGCCCGCGAACCGGGATCACCGGACCGGCCGCGCCGACCGTCACCGTGCCGCCCGGTCCGGATTCGCCGCCGAACCGCCGGGCCAGCTCCGTCGCAGCGGCCGTCGCGTCGCGGCCCGGCAGCAGCACCACGACGTCGTCACCGTGCTCGCCGACCAGCGCGCGCCCCTCGCCGAGCGACGCCGCGGCGAGGGTGAGGCCGCGCCGTCGGGCGACGGTGCACCGGCACACCGCGAGCACGTGCGGGGTGTGCAGCCGAAGGCCGAGCATGCGGCCGCGCTCCACCAGGCCGCGGTCGGACACGGCACCGTCGGCCGCTCCGGGGACCCGGGTCAGCAGCTCGGCGAGCAGATCCGTGCGCACCCGCCGGTCGGTCTCCGCGGCCCGCAGGCGGAACCCCAGCAGCACCGCGGTCACCATCGCGGCCCGCTCCACCATGCGCCCCTGTCCGGCGTCCAGGCCGCCGCGTCCGCCCAGGACGAGCGTGCCCAACCGCTGGCCGGCCGCCGTCACCGCCACCGCCCACGTGCCGTCGGCACCGGCGAGCCGCCCCGTCTCGGCGGAGCTGAGCACCGCGGCGGCACCGGCGAGCGGGTCGACGTCGGGGGAGAGGTGGCCGGGCCCCTGGCCATCGCGGAGGGGGCCGATGGCGTCCGGTGGCGCGGCTCCGTGGGCAGCGAGCCGGCTGCCGTCGGCGTCGAGCACGACCACCCAGCAGGCGAGCAGCTCACCCAGGACCGCGGCGATGTCGTCGACGCCGCCACCGGCCAGCACCACGCCCACGAACCGGTCGTGCGCCGCGGCCGCCTGCGCGATGCTCTGGTGCGCAGAAGAGAGCGCCACCAGCGTGGCGGCGGTCGCTGCCGCACGTCGGGACTGCACCAGTGACACCGCCGCCAGCGCGGCCAGCGAGCCGAGCAGCGCGACCTCGGCGCGCGCGAACGGGCGGCGGGTGCGGTGCGCGGCGAACAGCACTCCGACGAAGTCGCCGCCGACGAGCAGCGGAGTGCCGCAGATCGCGACCAACCCCTCCTCGTCGACGGCCTCGTCGATCTCCCGGGTGTGCCGGTAGCGCGCGTCCGCCGGGTAGTCGGTGGTCCAGTACGGGCTGCGGGTCTGGGCGACGAGGCCGCCGAGCCCCGCTCCCAGCGGCAGGCGCAGCGCCTGGAACCGCGCCGAGACCGATCCGGCCGTCGCGCGCATGAAGGTGTCGCCGCGGTCGGGGTCGTGCAGCGTCAGGTACGCGACGTCTGCGCCCAGCAGGGTGCGGGCCCGGCGCACGATCGCGTCGAGCACGCCGCCGGGGTCGGGTAACGACGCGAGATCCCGCGCGGTGTCGACCAGGGCGGACAGCTCCACCTCCCGGCGCCGGTGTGCGTCGAGCTCGGCCCGGACCCGCAGCGCGAGTTCGCGCGCTGCGGGTCCGTGGTC
>JAQSWF010000298.1 GCA_029266775.1 Pseudonocardia sp. | reverse complement strand
GGATGTGCGGGCGACGCGGATCTGCCCGCGGTTTGCGGATCTGCGCGCGGAGTGAGGATCTGCGCGCGTCATGCCGCGCGGGGCGGTTGCATGTCGCGCGCGGCGCCTGAAGTCGCGCGCGACATGCCGGCTCTGTCTGCCCGCCCGTTGCCGCTCCGCCGGAAGGCGGTGCCGCCGCGAGCTCCCCGGGCCGACGCGGCCGACGCTACGCCCGCATCGCTACCGTGCCGTGGTGACCACGCGACACGGCACGCTCGAGCAGGCAATGCGGACCCAGGTCGAGGCCGGCGCGGTGCCCGGCGCGGTCGTCCTGGCTGCCGACGGCGACGAGGTGCAGGTCGTCGCGGTCGGCCACCACGACGTCGAGGGCACCGTACCTATGGACGGGAAAACGATCTTCCGCGTCGCGTCGATCACCAAGCCGATCATCGCTGCGCTCGCGATGATGCTCGTCGAGGACGGCCGGCTCGCGCTGGACGCCGAGGTGCGCGAGTGGGTGCCCGAGCTCGCGGCGCCGATGGTGCTGCGCGACCCGTCCGGCCCGCTGGACGACGTCGAACCGGCCGAGCGCGCGATCACCGTGGAGCACCTGCTGACGTTTCGCGGCGGCCACGGCTTCACGAGCGACTTCTCCGCGCCGATCATGGATGTGCTGCTGAACCGCCTGGACCAGGGCCCGCCGAACCCGCAGCACCGCCTGCCCCCGAAGGAGTGGCTCGCCGAGCTGGCGACCGTCCCGCTGCTGCACCAGCCCGGTCGAGGCTGGACCTACGACACCGGCAGCGACCTCCTCGGCGTGCTCCTCGCCCGGGCGGCGGACCGGGCGCTGGGCGACCTGCTGGCTGAGCGGGTCTTCACCCCGCTCGGGATGGTCGACACGGGGTTCGCGGTGCCGTCCACGTCGGTCCACCGGCTCGCCAGCTACTACGCGATCGACCCCGAATCAGGAGTGTTCGTCCTGCTCGACGGCCCGGACGGGCAGTGGGCCACCCCACCGCCGTTCCCGTCCGGCGCCGGCGGCCTCGTGTCGACCGTCGGCGACTGGTACAGGTTCGCCCGGCTGCTGCTCGACGACGGCGCGGTGGGCGAGCGTCGGCTGCTCAGCCGGGAGTCGGTCGATCTCATGACGACGGACCACGTCGGCGACCGGTACCGGGCCCCCGGCGGCGACGTCTTCCTCGACGGCCAGGGCTGGGGGTACGGCGGCGGGGTGGACGTGCACGTCACCAAGCCGTGGCACCGGCTCGGCCGCTACGGATGGGTCGGCGGCACCGGTACGTCCGCGTACGTGCACCGCCCGACCCGCTCCGTGCGGATCTTCCTCAGCCAGGTGCAGCTCGGTGGTCCGACCTCGATCGACGTCATGAAGGCCTTCTGGCGAGCGACGGCCTCGAGCTGACCCCTGCATGACCCAGGGTCAGGGCAGCTGGCGGAACTGGTCGAGCACCCGCCGCTCGCGCTTGGTCGGCCGACCGGCACCCCGCTCCCGCCGCGGAACCGGCAGCAGCGCCTCCGGCGGCGGGGCCGGCGTGCGGTCCAGGTAGCAGGTGGCCGCGTCGGCGGCCCCCACCCGCCGCTGGATCACCCGCACCACCTCGACGATCCGGGTGACATCGTGCACTCGCGCGCGGATCTCGTCGCCGGGATGGACGGGCGTGGCGGGCTTGGCGGGTTTGCCGTTGACCCGCACGTGCCCGCCCCGACAGGCCGCAGCGGCGTCGGGCCGGGTCTTGGTCAGCCGGACCGCCCACATCCAGCGGTCCAGGCGGGTCGCCTCCATCGCCGTCGATGGTGCCCGACCGTCCGCGGAGGACCCCAGGGCGGACCCTCAGCCGAAGCTCACGCCCTGCGCCAGCGGGAGCTCGGAGGAGTAGTTGACGGTGTTCGTCGCCCGTCGCATGTACGCGCGCCACGCGTCCGATCCCGACTCGCGGCCGCCGCCCGTCGACTTCTCCCCGCCGAACGCCCCACCGATCTCGGCCCCCGAGGTCCCGATGTTGACGTTGACGATGCCGCAGTCCGAGCCGTCCGCGGCGAGGAATCGCTCGGCCTCCCGCTGGTCCAGCGTGAAAATCGACGACGACAGGCCCTGCGGAACGTCGTTGTGGATGGCGATGGCCTCGCCGAGCTCGCGGTAGGTCAGGACCCAGAGGATCGGGGCGAACGTCTCGCGCCGGACCACCTCGGCCTGGGCCGGCATGCGGACCAGGGCGGGACGCACGTAGTAGGCGGATTCGGGCTCGAGCGGGACCCGCTCTCCGCCGGCGACGACGGTGCCGCCCGCGGCCACGGCCTCGGCGAGCGCGTCCTGCATCCGCCCGAAGGCGTCGGCGGAGAACAGCGGTCCTACGAGGGTGTCCGGGGCGAACGGGTCGCCGACCCGGAGGCTGCGGTAGGCGTCGGCCACGCGATCGACGACCCTGTCCGCCACCGACTCGTGCACGATCAACCGGCGCAGCGTGGTGCACCGCTGGCCGGCCGTGCCGGCAGCGGAGAACACGATGCCGCGCACGGCGAGGTCCAGGTCCGCGGACGACGCGACGACCGCGGCGTTGTTCCCGCCGAGCTCCAGCAGGGCCCGTCCGAACCGGGCGGCGACCCGTGGTGCCACCGCGGCGCCCATACGCTCGGATCCGGTAGCGCTGACGAGCGGGACGAGGCGGCTGTCGACGAGCGCCCCGGCGCCTTCTGCGTCGGCGACGACGACGGTGTTCAGCCCCTCCGGCGCGCCCTCCTCG
>JAQSWF010000124.1 GCA_029266775.1 Pseudonocardia sp. | reverse complement strand
GGCCCGCGCCACCCCGCCGCGGCGGTCCTTCGCCGAGCCGGTCCCGGGCAGCGAGCGCCGCGCCGTCAGCCCGGACGCGCACGCCCCGCTGCCCGCGCTCGCGGTCGGGTACCGCCTGCCCGACCCCGGCGTCGACCTGGACGCCTACCTCGGGCACGCCCTGCTTGGCTCGGTGCTCGGCGACGGCGAGGCGGCCCGGCTGGAGCGCCGGCTCGTGCACACCGACGGTCTGGTCACCGACGTCTCGGCCGGAGCGGGCCTGATGGGCCCGCTGGACGCGCGGGACCCCGACACGTTCACGATCACGGCCGTGTTCCCGCCGGACGTGGACCCGGACCGCGTGCTCGTCGCCGTCGACGAGGAGCTGGACAAGCTCGCGGCGGCCGGGCCCGGTGCGGACGAGTTGGCCCGGCAGGTCGCGCGGTGGTCCGCGGCGCTGCACCACGAAGACGACCGGGTCATGTACCGCATGCTCGGGCTGGGCGCCCGCGAGCTGCTCTTCGGCCGCGCCGAGCTGGCCGTCGAGTTACCCGATCGGCTCGCCGCCGTGACACCCGAGCAGGTACGCGCTGCCGCCGCCGACCTGCGCGCGCAGGGCCGGGCGGTGCTGGTCGTCGAGCCCGCCGTCCCGCAGCCGACGGCGGACCAGGTGTCGGCATGAGTGCCCCCACCCGCACCCACCGCACCGCGCAGGAGATCGGCCGCACCGCCGCCGGTCCGCGCCCGCTGCCGCCGCTCGGGCCGACCCGGACGGTGCCGCTGCCCGACGTCCTGGACGTCACGCTGCCGAACGGCCTGCGCGTGCTCGCGGCGCACCGACCCGGCGTGCCCATGGCCGAGATCCGGCTGCGCGTGCCGTTCGCGCCTCCGACCAGCGACGACGGCGCCGTCTCCCGCCACCTCGCCACCGCCGAGCTGCTCACCGCGACGCTGCTCACCGGCACGGCCACACGCGATCGGGTCGGTATCGACGACGAGTTGGCCGGCGTCGGTGCGGACCTGCACGTAGCGGTCGACCCCGAGCGCCTGCAGATCGGCGGGTCCGGGCTGGCGTCCGGGTTGCCGCACGTGCTCGAGGTGCTCGACGACGTGCTCACGGCTGCCAGGTACCCCGACACCGAGGTGGCCCGCGAGCGCACCCGCGTCGTCGAGCGGATCACCGTCGCGCGCGCCCAGCCGCGGACGATCGCCCGCGAAGCGCTGCAGCGCAAGCGGTTCGGCCGCCACCCCCTCGCCAGAGAGATGCCCACCGGGCCGGACATCGCCGCCGTCACGGCCGACGACGTCCGCGCGCTGCACGCGGACGCGCTGGTGCCGGCCGGCGCGATCCTCACGCTCGTCGGCGACCTGGACCCGGCCGACGCCGCCGGGCTCGTCGAGCGGGTGTTCGGCACCTGGACCGGGTCGCATTCCGCCCGCGAGCTCGGTCCGCCGCCTCCCGTCCAACCTTCCGACCTCGAGCTCGTCCACCGGGCCGGCTCCGTGCAGTCCCAGCTGCGCCTCTCCGCGCCGGGCGTGCACCGCCTGAACCCGCGGTACGCGGCCCTGCAGCTGACGAACCTCGTCTTCGGCGGCTATTTCTCGTCGCGCTGGATGGAGAACGTCCGCGAGGACAAGGGCTACACGTACAGCGCGCACTCGGGGACCGAGTTCGTCCCGGGCGGTGCGGTGCTCACCGTGGAGACCGACGTCGCCAGCGACGTCACCGCCGCCGCGCTGCTCGAGACCCGCTACGAGCTCGGCCGGCTGACCGCCGTGCCGCCCACGCCCGCGGAGATCGACGCGGCGCGCCGCTACGCGATCGGCTCGCTGCTGATCTCGCTGGACAGCCAGGGCGGCTACGCCTCGACGATCTCCTCGCTCGCCGCGGACGGCGTGCCAGTGCAGTGGCTGCGCGACCACCCCGCGCGGCTGGAGGCCGTCACGCCGGACCAGGTGGCTGCTGCGGCGCTGGACTTCTTCGCCCCGAGCGTGTTCACCGGCGTGGTGGTCGGCGACGCGGAGGTCGTCGGCTCCGGCCTGCGCGCGCTCGGTGGGGTCGACCTGCCGTGACCGGTCCCGCCCCGGGCACCGCCGAGGTGGTGCGGTTCGACCTGCTCGGTCCGCCCGTGCTCTCGCGCTCCGCGGTGCTGCGCGACGAGAAGCTGCGCACGGACACCGCCCGGCAGCGCGCTGGATGGCCGACGGCGCGCCGGCTTGTGGTGGACGACGCGGGTCGGGCACCGGTCGCCTGGACCGGCCGCCCTCCCGAGGGCCCGTGGGGGATGGACACCGACGGCACGGCACGTCTGGTCACGGTGCCGACCGCGGGAGACGGGCCGCCGGCTGAGGCCGTGCTGCTCGGCGAGGCGGACGGCACGGCGTACTGGGCGGTGCGGGAGGAGCTCGTCCCGGGCGAGGACCCGGTGGACCGCGCGGACCTCCGCACCGCCGGTGCCGCGCTGGACGCGCTCGGGGCCGGCCTGCTCACCACCGCCGTCGCGATCCTCAACTGGCACGACACCGCCCGCTTCTGCGGCCGCGACGGCTCGCCGACGCGTCCGGGGGCCGCAGGCTGGCACCGGGTGTGCGAGGCGCAGGGCCACGAGGACTACCCCCGCACGGACCCCGCGATCATCTGCCTCGTGCACGACGGCGCGGAGCGGGTGCTGCTGGCGCGTCAGCCGGTGTGGCCGGAGGGGCGGTTCTCGGTGCTCGCGGGGTTCGTCGAGGCGGGGGAGTCGCTCGAGGCCTGCGTGCTGCGGGAGATCCACGAGGAGGTGGGCGTGCCGGTGCGCGACGTCAGCTACCTCGGCAGCCAGGCCTGGCCGTTCCCGCGTTCGCTGATGATCGGCTTCCAGGCGGTCGCCGACGCCGACGCCCCGCTGCGACCCGCGGAGGGTGAGATCGCCGAGGCCATGTGGGTGACGCGGGACGAGCTACGGGCGGCGCTGGCGGCGGGCGACTGGGGTGCCGCGGGCTCGGCCCTGAAGCTGCCCGGCAAGGTGTCGATCGCCCGGGCGATGCTCGAGGCCTGGGCCGCCGACGGCTGACGGGAGCCGGCGAGCCCGACGGCCGACCGCGCTCACACAAAGGACCCGGCTTCGGCACACAGGCTCTCCACTGTGCCTGAAGGCCCTGAGCTCTGTGTGGTCAGAGTTGTCCACAGGCACCGGACGCGCGGCTACCGCCGTGGCCGCCGATCGCTCACGCTCGAGGCGTGACGGAGCGGATTCAGCGGGCAGCCGACCTGCGTGCGGCGGGCTACGACAAGAACGAGGTGCGCCGCATGGTGCGGGCGGGGGTGCTCACCCGCCTCTGCCGCGGTGCCTACATCACCAGTGAGCCGAACGATGTGGGCGCTCGGCATCGGCTGCTCGTCCGGGCAGTCCTGGCTGAGCTGGCCCTCGGTGCCGTGGCCAGCCACGTCTCCGCAGCGGTACTGCCCGGCTTGCCCACGTGGGGGCTGCGGCTGGACCGCGTGCACGTCACGTTCGCGCGACGGTCGGGGGGTCGTCGCGACGAGCGGCTGTACGTCCACACGGCTCCGCTGGAGCCGGACGAGATCGTCGTGATCGACGGCGTACTCGTGACGACCGCTGCCCGCGCCGTGGTGGACATCGTCCGGACGGTGGGGTTCGAGCCGGCGGTCGCGGTGGCCGATGCGGCGCTGCGCCTCGACACCGCCCGGCGCCGGGATGGCAGCTCCACCGTGCTGCCGAGGTGGCCCGAATCGGGAGGCCTGCCCTGGCGCGGTGCGGCGGGACGCGCCGAACTCGACGCCGCGCTCCGCAGGGCCACGGGATGGCCGGGTGTGCCTGCCGGGTCGTCGCCTTCGCCGACGGTCAGGCGGAGAGCGTGGGGGAGTCGCGCAGCCGCGTCGCGATCGCGCGGGCCGGGCTCCCAGCCCCCGAGCTTCAGTGGCCGGTGCCACTCGCGGGATACACGGCGTACACGGACTTCGGGTGGCCGAAGCAACGCACTGTCGGTGAGTTCGACGGCAGGATCAAGTACGGGCGTCTGTTGAAGCCGGGCCAAGACCCGGGGGAGGTGGTCTATGCCGAGAAGGTGCGGGAAGACGCGGTCCGAGCGGAGGACTTGGGAGTCGTCCGGTGGACGTGGGCGGACCTGGACCACTTCGCCGCCACCGCGGCACGTATCCGCGCGCGCTTCCGCGACTGATCCGCTTGCACACAGCAACGGGGCCTCGCGCACGGCGGAGAACCTGTGTGCGAGGCCCCGGAGATGTGCGCCGGCGTTACGCCGCCAGCGAGTCGAGCTTCGCGGCCACCTCGGCCAGCGACGGGTTGGCCAGCGCCGAGTCGTCGGCGAACCGCAGCGTCGGGACGGTCCGGTTGCCGCCGTTTGCGTTCTCGACGAAATGTGCCGCATCGGCGTCGTGCTCGATGTTGACCTCCGAGTACGTGATGCCCGCGGCATTCATCTGCAGCTTCAGCCGGCGGCAGTAGCCGCACCACGTCGTGGAGTACATCGTCACCTGCGTCATGTACCTCTCAACAACGTACGGACCGAGCCTCTTCCCGGTCAGGAGCGCTGCGAACCCGTCGGCAGCGGGTGTCAGGATGGGGTCGTGACGCGCCCCGAGAGCCCAGACTCCGGCCTGGACGACGAGCAGCGGGCAGCGGTCGCCGCACCGCGCGGGCCCGTGTGTGTGCTCGCCGGCGCCGGCACCGGGAAGACCCGCACGATCACGCGGCGGATAGCGCACCTCGTGCGGACCGGCCACGTCGCGCCCGGACAGGTCCTCGCCGTCACCTTCACCGCGCGCGCCGCGGGGGAGATGCGGAACCGCCTGCGCGTCCTCGGCGTCACCGGCGTCCAGGCCCGCACCTTCCACGCCGCCGCCCTGCGCCAGCTGCGCTACTTCTGGCCCCAGGTGGTGGGTGGCGAGCAGTGGCAGCTGCTCGAGGGCAAGCTCCGGATCGTCGGGCAGGCAGCGGCGCGGGCGCGGGCCGGCACGGACGCCGCGACGCTGCGCGACCTCGCCGGCGAGATCGAGTGGGCGAAGGCGAGCCTGGTCGTCCCCAACGAGTACGCCGCGGCCGTCGCCCGGCTGCGCCGCGACACCCCGGTTCCCCCCGAGCAGGTCGCCACGGTCTACGCCGGCTACGAGGAGCTCAAGAACCGGGCGCAGCTGCTCGATTTCGACGACCTGCTCCTGCACACCGCGGCGGCGCTTGAGGAGCACCGCGGCGTCGCCGAGGAGTTCCGGGAGCGCTACCGCTGCTTCGTCGTGGACGAGTACCAGGACGTCACCGCCCTGCAGCAGCGCGTCCTCGATGCGTGGCTCGGCGGGCGCGACGACCTCACCGTCGTCGGCGACGCGAATCAGACGATCTACACCTTCGCCGGCGCCACCCCACGCCACCTGCTGGACTTCCCACGCCGGTACCAGGACGCGGTGGTGGTGCGGTTGACGCGGGACTACCGCTCGACGCCGCAGGTCGTGTCCACGGCGAACACCCTCATCGGCACCGCGCGGGGCCGCGTGGCCGGCACGCGCCTGCGGCTGGTGGGCCAGCTGCCGCCCGGCCCGGAGCCCCGCTTCACCGAGCACGACGACGAGCTGGCGGAGGCCGCCGCGGTCGCCGCCGCGATCCGGCGGCTCGTCGACGACGGCACCCCGGCCGCGGAGATCGCTGTGCTGTACCGTGTGAACGCGCAGTCCGAGGTCTACGAGCAGGCCCTCACCGAAGCCGGCGTGCCCTACCAGGTACGCGGCGGGGAGCGGTTCTTCGCCCGGGCGGAGGTGCGGCGGGCGATGACTGCCCTCCGCGCAGCGGCAACGGAGCGTCAGTGGGCAGAGCGCGCGGCCGCTCCCGGTCCGGACCACGTCGCGCTGCCCGACGCCGTGCGGGCGGTGTTGGGCCCCGTCGGGCTCACCGCCGAGCCGCCCGGTGGCGCCGCGCAGCGCGCCCAGTGGGAGTCGCTGCTCGCGCTCGTCGAGCTGGCCGAGGAGCTCATCGCCGTCGAACCCGCCGCGGACCTGCGCCGGTTCGCCGCCGAACTGGACCTCCGCGCCGAGGCTGCGCACCCGCCCACGGTCCAGGGGGTCACACTCGCCTCGCTGCACGCGGCGAAAGGGCTGGAGTGGGACGCGGTGTTCCTCGTGGGCCTGGTCGACGGCACGCTGCCGATCCAGCACGCAGACGGCGACGACGCGGCGATCGAGGAGGAGCGCCGCCTGCTCTACGTGGGGATCACTCGGGCGCGCCGGTTGCTGTCGCTGTCGTGGGCGCTCTCCCGCCAGCAGGGGGGTGGTGGCCGACGGCGGCGCCGCAGCCGCTTCCTCTACGGGCTGATCCCCGACGATCATCCGGCGGCCCGCCTCCCGACCCGCGCCGGTGGCGGCGCCAAACCCCGGTGTCGGTTGTGCGGCAAGCCGCTGCTCGGCACGCTGCCGATGAAGCTCCGCCGCTGCGCGGACTGTCCGTCGGACGTCGACGTCGACCTGCTGGACCGGCTCAAGGACTGGCGGCGCTCGACCGCGAAGGAGCAGGACGTGCCG
This sequence comes from Pseudonocardia sp., assembly GCA_029266775.1. GTDB lineage: Bacteria > Actinomycetota > Actinomycetes > Mycobacteriales > Pseudonocardiaceae > Pseudonocardia. The sequence goes on along the minus strand of JAQSWF010000124.1, from coordinate 3,071 downwards.
GCGTACGTCGTCTTCACCGACGCCACGCTCACCGCCATCGCCGAGCAACGCCCGGCCGACCCCTCCGCGCTGGTCGCGATCCCGGGCATCGGCGCGGGCAAGCTCGACCGGTACGGCGCGGCCGTGCTCGCGCTCGTCGTGGACGGCGCCGACGCGGGGCAGTAGCGGCCGCCAGAGTGCATCCGTAAAGCGGTTGTGCGCCGCGCCGGGGTGTCCCTACTCTTCCTCGGGACCCGTCTGGGCCCGACCGATCCCGCAGGAAGGGGGTGCCCGCAATGGAGAAGACCCTCGCCGTCGTTCCGGGCACCCACGTGCCCGGTATCGCCGTGTCCGTGGATTCGGGTTACTGGCGCCAGATGCGACGCAGCGCGGTTGCGCTCGGCGGCTTCCCGACCGTCACCAGCAGAGGTGTGTCCGCAGGAGGACGTCGCAGATAGGCGACGACCCCCAGGCCGATGAGAAGAGGGCCGCGGATCCACACCAGGATCCGCGGCCCTCTTCTCTTTGTGTCCCATCCCACGAGGAGGTTCTCAGGTGTTCGTCCGATCCGATCCGTTACACGGCGGATCATGTCCCGACACCACCGGCGGTGAGGAGCAGCCGAGAGTCGGTACGGCCATCGGCACACTGCTCGACGCCGCCCCCCAGGCCGGGCTGGATCTGCCCTGCCGGTCCGACGACGCGGACCTGTGGTTCGCCGAGTCGCCGGCCGAGCTCGAGCGTGCCAAGGCGCTGTGCACGGGCTGTCCCATCCGGGCCGCGTGCCTGGCAGGTGCCCTGGAGCGCGAGGAGCCATGGGGCGTGTGGGGCGGCGAGATCTTCCAGCGCGGTGTCGTCGTGCCGCGCAAGCGGCCGCGCGGTCGTCCCAGCAAGGCCGACCTGGCCCGCGACCGCGCCTTCGCCGCTGCCGCCCGCTCCTGACCCGTCCCGAACCGACCCAACCCGACCCGAAGGGGAGCCACCCGCGATGACCACCCTCACCCTCTCGTTCGACGCGATCCCGTCCGGCGGCTTGCTCCTCAGCGAAGCCCTCGCACGGTCGCATCAGCAACGAGGCTGCCGATAACTGGAGCGAAAGTGGCTTTCGGTGCATCTACCGCACCCAAAGCCACTTTCGCTCCATCCGGGCGCCACAGCCAACCGCTCGCCCCACAGTGGCGCGTTCGCGACCGGCGCGCGTGCCGGTCCCGCGCCCGCACTCAGATGTCGGCGGCGAACGTCGCCGGGTTCAACCGCGCGACGATCTCGCGCAACGCGACCCGAGCGTCGAGCTGGCACAGCACGCCGAGAGTGCCCATCGACACCCGATGCACCAGCAGGTACTGCGGCGGCAGGTTCAGCCCGCGGCCCACCTCGAAGTTCGGGCTGCGCAGGTCGCCCACCCGCTCGGCCTGGCCCTGCAGCCACCGGCGGGTGAAGTGGAAGGTCTCCGTGCGCAGCGGCTCGGCGAACGGGGCGAGGTAGGCCACGATGTCCTCGCCGGTCAGCGACGAGCCCGGGCGGAGGAAGCCCTCGCGGCGCAGCAGCGCCACGAGGTCGTCCGGCCGGTCCTCCATCGCCAGGCGGGTCATCATCGACAGCGGTCGCGGCAGGCCTTCGGGCAGCCGGGCCACCGCCCCGAAGTCCAGCACCAGCAGGCGTCCGTCGGCCAGCAGCTGGAAGTTGCCGGGGTGCGGGTCGGCGTGCAGCAGCCGAGCCCGCCGGGGGGCCGAGTAGTGGAACTCGGCGAGCAGCGCCCCGGCCCGGTCCCGCTCGTCGGCAGTGCCGGCGGCGATGACGTCGGACAGCTTCCGACCGGTGACCCACTCGCTGACCATCGCCCGCGGCGCCGACGCCACCACGCGGGGCACCGCGATGAGCGGGTCCCCGTCGAACACCGCCGCGAACGCCCGCTGGTTGGCCGCCTCGTCGCGGTAGTCGAGCTCCTCCTCCATGCGGTCGCGCAGCTCGGCGATGAGGGGCTTGACGTCCGTGCCCGGCATCAGGGGCTGCAGGAGCCGGCTCATCCGCGCCAGCTGCCGCAGGTCCGAGCGCAGCGCCTCCTCGGCCCCCGGGTACTGGACCTTGACCGCGACGTCGCGCCCGTCGTGCCACACCGCCCGATGCACCTGGCCGATGCTCGCTGCCGCCGCGGGGGTTTCGTCGAACTCGCGGAACCGCTCACGCCACCCGCGACCGAACTGCTGCGCGAGCATGTCGTGCACGTCGCGGCTCGGCATCGGGGGCGCGGCGGACTGCAGCTTCGTCAGCGACTCGCGGAACGGACCGGCGAGCTCGTCGGGCACCGCAGCCTCGAACACCGACAGCGCCTGGCCGAACTTCATCGCGCCGCCCTTGAGCTCGCCGAGCACGGCGAACAGCTGCTCGGCGCTCTTGGCCATCAGCTGCGCGGAGATCTCGTCGCCGTTGCCGCCGGCGAGCCGGCGACCCCAGCCGGCGGCGGCGCGGCCGGCGACACCCAGCGGAAGGCCGGCGAGCTTGGCCGTTCGTGTCGCGGTGCGCCGCGGGATGTCACTCACCGCGCTCCCTCACCGGACCTTTCCGCCGGGCCTCCTGCCGGGCGCGTCACAAAGCGGGTGGGCGGATCGCACGTGCAGACGGTCACCTCATGATTGTCTCCCGTCTCTCGCGCTGCCCGCATGTTTCGGCGGGTGGCGCCCCACACGTGCAGGCAGGGTGGGCCGGCCACGGCCTGCGCAGGAGCAGCCCCGCGCGGAGATCGAGCTCGAGCGTCGCACCCAGTACCGGTGGGCTCCCGGTGCCCGACCGTGCGACGCCCGCGGAGCCCGCCGCTCCATCGAGCGCCGCCAGCACCTGCGCGACGGCGAGGCCGGCAGTGGCCGCTGCCGTCGCCGCGTCACCCTCGCCCGTTCGGTCGACCAGCTGGGCCGTGACCGCCGGCCAACCCGGATCCCGGCTCCGGCGGTGCAGCTCGACGCAGGCCAGGCAGGCCGAGCGGCCGGGCAGCACCAGCGGCCCGACCACCCCCGTGCCGTCGCGCAGCCGTACCGGCAGGTGCGTGAGGGTGTCGCGGTGCAGCGCCGCCACCCGTGCCGGGTCCGGCGCCGCGG
>JAQSWF010000123.1 GCA_029266775.1 Pseudonocardia sp. | reverse complement strand
CGAGCCCAAGCGACTGCGGCTGCGCATTCTCGCCACCGCCGGACGGCTCGTGCGCTCCGCACGCCGGCACGTCCTGCACATCGACTCGACCTGGCCCTGAGCCGAGACGATCACCACCGCGCACACCCGCCTCCGGGCGCTCCCCGTCCCCTGACCCAACCACCCATCCCCACCACCGGGGACCTGGCGCACCGGCAGACCACGCTGAGCCGGCAGTCTCGCACGCTCGCCCATCGACACACGACCAAAACATCGTCCAGCAGAGTTTCAAGATCACAGTACGGCCGTTACGAAAGATCGAGGCTAGAGGCGATCACGGCCGGCTTTGGCGAGATCATGGCCGAGGTTGGGCTGCTGATCGGCTTCGGCGTCCTCATCGGATCCCTGCTGCATGCCACCGGCGCATTCCGCAAAATGGTCCAGGCACTCGTCGGTGCCGTGGGCGCAGCGCGGCTGCCCTACGCGATGACCGCCGGAATGTCGACGGTCTTCCCCTCCATCTACGTCGACGTGCAGGTCGTCCTCGCCTCTCCGGTCGCCCGGTCGTCCGCGTCGTACGTCGGTGCCCACGGCCTGCCCTGGCTGGCCGGCGCGCTGGGCACCGGGATCTTCGCGGGTTACGTGTTCGTCGTCCCGGGGCTGGCGGCCGTGTCCATCGCCGGCCTGCTGAGCATCCCGCTCGGGACCTGGCTGCTGTTCGGCATCGTGATCGGCCCACTCACCGCTCTCCTCACCACGCTGATCCTCAGGCAGCTGCTGCGCGGCGGCTACTGGAAGGCCGACTCCGACGAGGAGCCCGACGAGGCGCTCGCCGAGCTTGAGGCCCAGGACGACAATCTCGACGCCGCCGGCGAGCCGCACCGGACGCCGTCGCTGGCGGTGTCGCTGCTGCCCATCGTGGTGCCCCTGGTGCTGATCGCCTTCGGCGCGTTCGCCGAGCTGCTCGGCTTCTCCACCGACTTCATCGCGTTCCTCGGCAACGCGAACTTCGCGCTGTTCGTCGGCCTACTCGGCGCCTATGTGCTCGCACGTCGTTCCGTCGGCGCCGACCGCACCGGCACGGCGATGACCGACGGCTTCCACACCACGGGCGAGATCCTCCTCGTCACCGGCATCGGCGGCTCGCTCGGCGCCGTGATCGAGGCCACCGGCCTCGACACCATCCTCGCCGGACTCTTCTCCGGCGACGCCTCGGCGCCGGTGATCCTCAGCATCCTCCTGGCGTGGTTCGTGGCCGCCGTCCTCCACCTGGCGATCGGCTCGGTCTCGGTCGCGGCGATCACCGCATCGGGCATCATCGCCCCGGTGCTGGGCTCGATCAACGTCTCCCCGCTGGTGATCGGGCTGGCCATCGCCTCAGGTGCCCTGTTCGCGCTGCAGGTCAACAGCAACTTTTTCTGGATGTTCAAGGCACTGCTCGGCCTCTCCACCAAGGGCACCCTCAAGACACTCACGATGGTCACCTCGATCGCGTCGGTCGTCTCGCTCCCGATGGTGATGCTGGTCGCCCTCTTCGCCTGAGCAGCACAGCCCGCTGGCGACCGTCAGGGCCGAGGTTCGTGACCGGCCGTCGCGATCACCCGCAGGTCGGCGACGAGCGCGTCGAGGCCGGCGTCGCGGTCTTCAGGGTCCATGCGCAGGATCGCCGATGGGTGGATCGTCGGGACGAGGGCGAACCCGTTCCAGTCGAGCACGGTCCCCCGGCTCTCGGTGATCCTGAACGACGAGCCCATGAGCGCCTTGCCCGCGGTCGCGCCGAGCGGAGCGACCACCGTCGGGCGTACGACCCGCAGCTCGGCGTCCAGCCATGGTCGGCACGCCCGCACGTGGCTGACCGCCGGTGTCTTATGGAGCCGCCGGGAGCCGCGCAGCTCGAAGCGGAAGTGCTTGACGGCGTTGGTGACGTAGACCTCGTCGCGAACGATCCCGGCCCGGCCCAGCGCGGTGTCGAGCAGCCGACCGGCAGGGCCGACGAACGGCGCGCCCGCCAGGTCCTCCCTGTCGCCGGGCTGCTCGCCGACGAACATCAGCCACGCCGACGACGGTCCGGCGCCGAACACGGTCTGCGTCGCCGGCGCGTACAGCTCGCACCCCGTGCACGTCGCCGCGGCGGAGCGCAGGCCGTCGAGGTCGGCCATCCGCGGCGCCACCTCGACGGGATCGGTGCCGGGCGGGTCACTCCGGTCGGTGGCGGTCATGCCGCGCGACTACCCGGGGTCGTGCGAGGGAAACAGGTCGACGGTGGCGCCGCGGGTGACGGTGCGGAGCAGCGGTGCGTGGCCGCGGCGCTGCATCTCGCGACGACGTCGCGCAGCGGGCTGCGGAACACGGTGTAGTCGTCGTAGTGCACCGGCACCACCGAGCCGGGTCGGATCATCTCGATCAGATCGGTGCCCTGCCTACCGTCCATCGTGACGAGCACGCCCAGCACCTTCGTGCCACCGAGGTGGGTGACCATGACGTCGACGTCGGGAAACCGCTCCGCGACCGAGCGCAGCTCGGGCCGAAGTACCTCCGGCGGCGTCGCTCATGCGCGGTGCGGGTACGGGTGCGAGGTGATGCCGCCCGACGACCGACGCGTTGCGCTGGCACTGCGCGCGCTCCACCTCGGTGACCTGCTCGTCGCGGTGCCGGCGCTGCGGTCGCTGCGCCGCGCGCACCCCGAGCACCACCTCGCGCTGGCCACGACGCCGGCGCTCGCACCGCTGGTCGACCGGATCGGCGGGATCGACACCCTGCTGCCGACCGCGGATCCGTCGGCGGTGCCGTGGCGTGGACCGGAGCCGGACGTCGTGGTGAACCTGCACGGCACCGGGCCGCAGAGCCACCGCGCCCTCGACGCGCTCGGGCCGCGGAGGCGGATCGGGTTCCGCTGCTCGACGGCTGAGCCGGGCTGGGAGGGCCTGGAGTGGGCGGACGTGGTGGCCGCACATCCGCACGAGCGGGCACGGTGGTGCGCGCTGCTCGAGGCCGTCGGGCTGCCGGCGGACCCGGACGACCTGCGTCTTGCTGCAGCGGCGGCTCGGCACCCCGCCGAGGCACCGGTCGTCGTGCACCCGGGCGCCCGCTATGGCGCCAAGCGCTGGCCGGTCGACCGGTTCGCCCAGGTCGCGGCCGCCCTGGAGCGCCCCGACTGCCCGGTGGTCGTCACCGGTTCGCCCGACGAGCGCTCCCTCGCACTCGCCGTCGCGGCCGCGGCGGGCCTCGCCCGCGAGCGGGTGCTGGCCGGGCGGACGGACCTCGGTGAGCTGTGCGATCTTGTCGCCGGGGCCCGCCTGGTGATCAGCGGCGACACCGGGATCGCGCACCTCGCGTCGGCGTATGCCACCCCGTCCGTCGTGCTGTTCGGTCCGGTCGACCCCGCACAGTGGGGGCCCCCGGCCGGCGGTCCGCACGTCGCCCTCGCTCGGCCTGCCGACCGTCGAGGCGCGCCGTTCGCCGACGACCCGGACCCGGCGCTACTGGCCATTGGCGTCGACGACGTGCTGACCGCGGCCGCCGCGGTGCAGCGGTGACCGCCGTGACGTTGCAGGAAAGCCACCTTTATGCAACCACGTTGCTTGAAGGTGGCTTTCCTGCAATGAGGTGAGCCAGGTCAGCGCGCCGGCTGCATCGTCGGCGCCGGGCCCGGAGCGGGGCGGTACGGCACGGCGACGACCTCACCGCCCCACGACTGGACCAGCGCGGTCTCGGGGAGGTCGGCGGGGTCGTGGTCGCCGCCCTTGACCCAGAAATCGGGTCGCAGCGCGGCGAGCGCGGCGCACGGGTCCTCCCCGTCGAACGCCGCGACGGCGTCGACGCCCGGCAGCGCCGCCACGGCGGCCAGCCGTTCCCGCAGCGTGCCGGTGACGCCGCGGCCGGTGCGTCGGCGGACGGACTCGTCGGAGTTCACGAGCACGATGAGCACGTCGCCGAGTGTGCGGGCCGCCGCCAGGCTCTCGGCGTGCCCGGCGTGCAGCCGGTCGAAGAGGCCACCGGTCGCGACGACGGTGCCCCCGGAGCGCCGGACCCGGTCGGCCAGAGAGCGGGCGCAGTCCAGGTCCAGGACTGGGGCGAGCTGCCCGTCCTCCGCGGCATCCGGCGCGGGCTGGCACCACCCCGTCCCGACCCGGCGCACCGCCCCACCCCCGCCGCGTCCGACGAACCCGGCCGCGCCCACCACCGCGTCGGCGACGGCCTCGTCCACGGTCGCTCCCGCGGCCAGGCGTGCCGCGACGCCGCCGGCGAAGTGGTCGCCTGCCCCGCACGCGTCGGCCTCGGTCACCAGCGGCGCCGGTGCCGCCGCGGACGCACCGTGCCGGTGCCGCACGACGGCGCCTCGACTGCTCAGGGTCACCGCGACCGCCCGCACGTCCCACCGGCCGACGAGGTCGTCCGCGAGCGCCAGCGCCGCGCGCACCGCCGAGCCGTCCACGGCGGCCTCCGGCACGGCGGCGCGGGCCTCGGCGAGGTTCGGTGTGACCACCGTGACGCCGGGCACGGGTGCCGCACCGCGCGGGTGGGGGTCCCACACCACCGGAACCCGCCGGGCCACGGCGCGCGCGAGCGCAGCCCGCACCGCCGGGTCCGCGGCCACCCCGCGGCCGTAGTCCGACACGAGCACGGCGCCGGCCCCGGCGAGCGCGGCGTCGAGGGCGCCGGTGGTCACCTCACCGAAGCCGTCCGCGGGTCGTCCGGCCCCGCGGTCGCTGCGCAGCAGCGTCCGCCCGCCGGACCGCCAGCGGCACTTCACGACCGTTCCGCCGGTCCCCGGACCCGCAACCAGCTCCAGCGCGCCGTCGAGCAGCCGGCGCAGCCGCTGTCCGGGCTCGTCGTCCTCGAGCGCGGTGACCAGCCGCACCGGCACCCCGCGCCCCGCGACCAACGCTGCGGCGAGCCCCGCGCCCCCGGGCCGGGCGTGCTCCGCGGTGATCGCGAGCACCGGAGCGGGCGCATCCGGACACAGCCGGTCCACCGTGCCCTCGACGTCCACATCGAGGAGGGCATCCCCGACGACGACGACCGGCCTCGAGATTTCCCGGCGGCTCATCGACGTCCCCCGCTGACGACCGGTCCCACGAGCGGATCGACGGCCGGGTCGGCCAGGATGGTGCTGGCGTTGTGCTGGCGGTCGGGCACCGTCGTCGGGGACTCCAGGTGGTAGGCGCCCGACGGGAGGATGCCGGCGCCGCCGAACCGGGCCATGACCCGCCGCTCGGCGACGACGTCCTCCCCGCAGTGCTCGGGGGGCAGGTCGCGCCAGAAGTCGAACCCGCCGACGGCGTCCAGCGCCGCCCGGTCGTAGAGCACGCACCCCGCGATCCACGCCACCTTGTACGGCACCCAGCGCTCCCCGGGGCGGACGTGGTCGTGGGCGAGGTGGATCGGGTTCGCCGCGTTGTGCAGCATCCACCGGTCCCATGCCGGGGTGCCGGGCGCGATCTGCTCGGGCACCACCGGCCCGTCCCACCGCTCGAACGGGGCGAGCTGCGCGGGTCGCCGGTCGCCGAGGTAGGACACCCCCTGCATCGCCGCGCCGACGAGCCCGCAGCCCAGCTCGACGATCGCCTCGTGCAGGCGCGCCACCGTGCCCGGCTCGAGCCACACGTCGTCGTCGAGGAACAGGGCGTAGCGCGCGGTCGAGCGCGTCAGCAGGGCCGCGCGGTGCTCCGCGATCCCGTGGCGCCGCTTGTGGCGGACCGTGGTGACCCGGTGGCCCGATGCGCGCAGGACGCGCACCATCGTCACGGCGGCCGGCGTGGCGTAGGAGGGTGGCCCGTCGGACTGGTCGCTGACCACCACGGCGAACGGGTGGTCCTGTGCCGCGAGCCCGGCGAGCGTGGTAGCCAGCTCGACCGGCCGGTTGCGCGTCGGGACGAGGACGTCGACCTCCGGTCTCATGGAGTCCCCCCGGACGTCGCGCGGATCCGGCTGACGATCGCGGTCGTCGAGTGGTCGGACAGGTAGTCCAGCACGCGCACCTCGCCGCCCAACCGCTCGACGATCGGGGTCTCGGGCAGCATCTCGGGCGTGTAGTCGCCGCCCTTCGCGTACACCTCGGGACGCACGAGCTCGAGCAGCGCGGCCGGGGTGTCGTCCGCGAACGCCGTCACGACGTCGACGCACTCGATGGCGCCGACGACGCCGGCCCGGTCGGACAGCGGGTTCACCGGCCGCTCCGGGCCCTTGAGCCGCGCGACGCTGTCGTCGCTGTTGAGGGCGACGATCAGCAGGTCGCCGAGCGCGCGAGCTTGGCGGAGATAGGTGACGTGCCCGCGGTGGAGCACGTCGAAGCAGCCGTTGGTGAACACGATGCGGTGTCCCCGGCGGCGGTGCTCGTCGACGACGGAGAGCAGGTCGCGGTGGGTGAGCAGCCCGCCGCGGTCGCCGGCGGCGAGCTGCGCGGTGAGCGCACCGGTCGAGCAGATGGCGGTCTCCTCGCGCGCGACGACGACGTCCGCGGCGGCCTGGGCGAGCGCCAGCGCCGCCTCGGGCGGGATGTCGGCGCAGCAGGCGGCGGTGTAGGCGGCGGTGAAGGTGTCGCCTGCCCCGCAGGCGCGCGACTGCGCCGCGGGGTGTGCCGTGGTGCGCAGCGCGGGCTCGGTGGGGTCGGCGGGCAACCGCACGACTCCGTCGACGTCGAGGGTGAGCAGGACGTCCGCGGAACCGCACACCGCGCGGAGCGGCGCGCGCTGGGCCGCGGCCCACGCCGGGCGTCCCCGCAGGGGCTCGACGATGCCGAGCACGTCCGCGGCCTCAGCGGCGTTCGGGGTGACGACGTCGGGCCGGATGTCCCACCAGCCCAGCGCAGCCCGACCGTCGACGACGAGCAGCGGGATCTCGGCGCGCAGGGCGACCAACCGGGCGCGGACCTCCTCGGTCAGCACGCCGAGGCCGTAGTCGGCGACGAGCACGGCGTCCGGGCGCTCTCCGCGCACCGCCTCGGTGAGGCCGTCGACGAGCGCCGCGCGGGTGGACCGGCGGGGCGGAGCGTCCGGGGCGACGTCGTAGCGCGCCACGGGCTGGCCGGCGGCCATCAGCCGGCGCTTGACCGGCGTCGTCCGGCCGAGCTCGACGACGCAACCGTCTGTCCGGACCCCGGCCTCGGCGAGCAAGGTGCGCAGCGTGCGGGCCTCGTCGTCGTCGCCGAACACGCCGAGCAGGTCCACCCGGCAGCCGAGCGCGGCGAGGTTGGCCGCGCTGTTGGCCGCGCCGCCGCAGGTCGTGCGGCTGTGCACCAGCTCCACGACGGGGACGGGCCCGTCACGGCCGAGGCGGCGGGCGGGACCGGAGAGCCAGCCGTCGAGCAGGGCGTCGCCGACGACGAGCACGCGGGGTGCGCGGTCGGCGATCCGCCCCGCGAACTCGGCCGGGACGGGGGGAACGACGGGCGGGACAGCCGGGGTCAGGCGGTCCGCGCCCGGTTCGGGCCGTGCGGCCATCGGTGCTCCTTGGGGAGGTCGTCGGGGAGTTCGCGGACGAGGTCGGGGCTCGCGAGGCGCAGGGCGGCCGAGGCAAGTCGGGCCGGTGCCACGTCGAGGCACTCGTGGTGGAACGGGCAGGTCAGCTGCCGGCAGGGCGAGCAGCCGACGGGGACCTGCAGCAGCTCGCACGGCACCGAGCGGGGAGCGACGTCGCCGAGCCGCTCGGTGCCGGCGTAGGTCGCCGCGACGGGCGTGCCGACGGCGTCGGCGATGTGCAGCCCGCCGGAGTTGTTGGTCAGCGCGACGGCGGCCCGCGCGACCAGGGCGGCGAATACGCGCAGCTCCGTCGCGGGCAGGGCCCGCACCGCAGGCGACCCCGCCCTTCGGACCACCTCTGTCACCAGGTCGGTCTCGCCGGCTGTGCCGGACACGAGCACGGGCAGGCCCGTGTCGGCGACCGCGGCGGCCGCGGCGCCGAACCGGTGCGCCGGGTAGCGCCGCGACGGGCACGAGGCGCCGGGCACGAGCAGGGCGAAGCGCTGTGGCCTGCGGGCGCCGGCGTAGCGGGCGGTGGTGTCCTGATCGGCAGGATGCAGGGTCTCCGACACCGGGCCGGGGTCGGACAGAGCGACGTCGAGCAGGCGGTCCGCCTCGGCGTACGCCGTCCGCGGCACGCGCAGAGCGAGGTGGGGCCCGCGGTCGGGCACGCCGATCGCCCAGAGCAGGTGCAGGGAGCGGTCCACGTGGTGGGCGGTGTCGGGCGGTGGCGTCACCCAGTGCGTGGCGACGGCGCCGGCGAACTCGCGGGAGTGCACCACCCGCGTGGGGACACCGGCGAGCAGCCCGAGGTGGGCCACCGGCCAGGGGGACTGCGAGAACGACGTGAACACCAGCAGGACGTCGTAGCGGCCGGCCGCGATCCGGCCGAGCAGGTCATGCTCGCCCGCCGCGAGCGCGCCGGCGCCGGTCGGGTTCGCCGGCGCGTCGAGCAGCTGCCAGCTCGGCGACGCCGTCAGAACCCCGTCCAGCTCCGGGATCATCGGGGCCACGGCCGCGCCGGCGGGCGAGGCCAGCAGCTCGATGCGCGCGTCGGGCGCGGCGGCCCGCAGCGCCCGCAGCGCGGGCGTGAGCAGGACGACGTCCCCGACGTTGTCCGGCCGCACGACCAGGATCCGACGCCCCGCGAGCTCGACCTGGCCGCCGCGGTCTGCCCCGGGGTGCCGGAAGGGCACGGCCTCCTGCAGCGGGGCGGCTGTCGTCAGCGCCGGACCGGTCAGGGCCATGACGGTTCGGTGGACTGGCAGACCACCATCTCCCGCAACTCGCAGCCAGGAGGGCGGGTCAGCGCGAACACCACGGCGTCGGCGACGTCCGCCGGGTCGTTCAGCTTCGCGTCCGGCCCGGGCTTGTACTGGTCCGGTCGGCCGTCGAAGAAGGCGGTGTTCATCCCGCCCGGGACCAGCAGCGTCACGCCGACCCGGCCGGCCAGCTCCGTGGCCAGCGCCCGGGTCATCCCGACGACACCGAACTTCGAGGCGCAGTAGGCGGAGGCGTCGGGCAGCGCGCGCAGGCCGAGGGTCGACGCGACGGTGACGATGGTGCCGCGGCTGGCCGTGAGCGCGGGCAGCGCGGCGCGGATCACCGCGGCGGTGCCGAGCAGGTTGACGGCCACCACGCGCTCCCACTCGGCGGCCGGAACGTCGGCCAGGGCGCCGCACCGGTCGGTCCCGGCCGCGGTGACCACCCCGTCGAGACCACCGGCACGGTCGACGAGGTCGCGGACGGCCGCCTCGGCGGCGGCGGTGTCGGCGAGGTCGGCGACAGCGTCCAGCGAGCCGTCGGGACCGTCGGGGACCGGGACGCGGTCGACGAGCAGCGCGCGGCCACCGGCGGTGGCAACGGCGTGGGCGACGGCCCGGCCGAGGCCGGACGCCGCGCCGGTGACCAGCACCGTGCCGACGCCGCGGGTCGACGCGGCCGCGGGGGCGTCGCGTGAGGAGGTCTCGCCGGGTGGGATGGGGAGCGTTCGGGTCACGAGGATCCTTCCGTCAGGGCAGGGGGGAGCGTCGACGTCGCGCGGTACGGCCGGGCTGCCCGGCGTCGAGAGCGCGGCGGAGCCGGCGGATGCTGGCCAGCACGTCGTCGGGCTGCACCCGGGCGAGGCACGGATGTCCGGGGACGGGGCAGTCGCGGGCCCGCGTGTCCCGGCACGCCGC
>JAQSWF010000122.1 GCA_029266775.1 Pseudonocardia sp. | reverse complement strand
GGCGGCGGCGGCCCGTGGCGCCGGAGCCGGCAGCTCCTGTCGCAGCACCTGGCCCTCGAGGTCGCGCAGCGCGGGCGACGGGTCGAGTCCGAGCTCGTCGGCTAGCCGGGCCCGCAGGCGGGTAAAGGCGGCCAGCGCATCACTCTGGCGGCCGGCTGCCACCAGCGCCCGCATGAGCACCCCCACCGCCGCCTCCCGCAGCGGTTCGGCCGCGACCAGTGCCTCGAGCTCGGCGACGGCCTCCCCGACCCGGCCGACGGCCAGCAGCGCCTCGGCGTGCCGGTGTGCGGCTTCGACCCGCAGCTCGGCCAGCCGAGCGGCCTCCGGGTGCAACGACGGGTGATCCAGCTCGGCGTAGGGGCAGCCGCGCCAGCGGGCCAGCGCCGAACCCAGGAGGTCCAACCGGGCCTCGGCGGCCTCGGCCGCCCCTGCTGCAGCGAGCTCGTCGACGAACGCGGTGACGTCCAGGCTCGCCCGGTCGGCGAGCAGCCGGTAGCCCTCGGGCGTTGTCTCCAGTCGCAGCCCGTCGGGCAGTAGCCGGCGCAGGCGGGCGACGTTCGTCTGTACGGCGCCTGCAGGGTCGGCCGGCGCGCCGTCGGGCCACACCAGCTCGGCGAGCAGCCCGACGTCAACGGGCCGCCCGAGGTGCGCGGCGAGCGCGGTGAGCAGCCGCCGCTGACGCGCGGAGCCCACGCGGACCGGTCCGTCCGGCCCCCGCAGCAGCAGCGGGCCGAGCACCCCGAGCGCGGTCACGCGCGCCATCGTCGCAGGTGGCAGGTGGTGGACGAAAGCGACGTCAGGGGTGACAGCCGACTGACAGCGCTCCGGCAGCGGCAGTTCCTAGCGTCCTCCTTGCCGGCAGACCGACCGGCCTCGGAAGAAAGGGAGGGGCGCAGCCGTGACCACCGCGTACCTCGCCACCGGCTGGGAGCCCGACCTCGCCGACGGCGACTCGCTCTGCCTGCGCTGGCTGCGTCACTGGTCCGCGCAGCTCGCCGCGTTCGCAGGAGCGGCCGGCGGGCTGGTGACGAGCGACGAGCGCTACCTGCTTGCGGACTACGGGCGGCCGGCGTCGTTCTTCAACGGCGCCGTCCTCCTCGCGCCGTGCGGCGGCGACACCGCGTTCTTCGACCTGGTCGACGAGATCGAGCGTCGTGCGGCCCGGGGCAGTGGCGATTTCTACCTCTGGAGCCTCTGGCCCACGCCGGACCTGCGCGGGCGGGGTTGGGAGCTGGACGGCCACCCGCCGCTGATGGTGCGGCCGCCCGGCTCCCCGCCGGCCGCCGCGGGGCCGACACCCGATCGGGTGCGCAGCGCAACCGACCTCGCCGCGTGGGAACGGGTCGTCGTGGAGGGCTACCCGGTGCCCGACCTCCAGCCGTTCCGCCGGGGCGCCCTCGCGGCGCCGGCCCTGCTCGATGACCCGCGGTTGCGGTTCTGGACCAGCGCGGTGGGCGGCACGCCGGTCACCGCGTCGGCCCAGTTCGTCGCTCACGGCGTCGCCGGGTTCAGCATGGCGGTGACGCTGCCCGCAGGCCGCCGCGCCGGGCACTGGTGGCGCCACGTGCAGCTGCGCCTCGCGACCGAACCCGACCTGTGGCACGTCGGGGTGTTCTCCGACTTCAGCCGTACCGGCGCCGAGCGCGCCGGCTTCCTTCCCGTCATCCGCCACACCCTGTGGCACCGCACCCGTTAGGAGACCGCCATGACCACCGTCGAGACGGCCCCCGTCCAGACGACCGAGAAGTCCGCCGAGGGGCTGGTCGAGCGCCTGTTCGGCGCGATGCTCGCCACGATGGACGTGCACGCGGCCTATCTGGGCAACCGCCTGGGCTACTACCGCATCCTCGCCGAGCAGCCCGTGACCTCGTCCGAGCTCGCCGCCTGCAGCGGCACCGCCGAGCGCTACGCCCGCGAGTGGCTGGAGCAGCAGGCCGTGACCGGGATCCTCGACACAGATGCCGACGTCGACGCGTTCGAGCGCCGCTACACCCTGCCGGCCGCCTATGTCGGGCCGCTGGTCGACGCGGTCGATGCTGACCACTTCGCGCCGTTCCTCCAGTTCGTCGTCGGCGCGGTCAAGCAGACCGAACGACTGGTCGAGGCGTTCCGGACCGGCGGCGGGGTGAGCTGGGCCGAACTGGGCACCGACGCCCGGCAGGGGCAGGGCGGGGCGAACCGCGCGCTGTTCCTGGGACCGCTCGGCCGCGAGTACCTGCCGTCGATCCCCGACGTGAACGCCGCACTGCGGGCCGGCGGTCGGGTGGCCGACGTGGGATGCGGCGTCGGCTGGTCGTCGATCGGCATCGCGCTGGCCTACCCGGACGCGACCGTCGACGGTTACGACGTCGATGTGCCGTCGATCGAAACCGCTCGGCAGAACGCCCGCGAGGCCGGCGTCGACGACCGAGTGCGCTTCCACGCCGTGGACGCCGCCACCGTGAACCCGTCGGGCGGGTACGACGCCGTGTTCGCCTTCGAGTGCATCCACGACCTGTCCGACCCGGTCGCGGTGCTCGCGGCGATGCGCCGGCTCGCCGGAGACCGCGGCACGGTGATCGTGATGGACGAGCGGGTCGCCGAGACGTTCACGGCTCCGGGTGACGAGGTCGAGCGGATGATGTACGGCTACAGCCTCATGTGCTGCCTGGCCGACGGCATGTCGCACCAGCCCTCGGCGGCGACGGGGACGGTCATGCGGCCGTCGACGCTGCGCGGCTACGCGGCAGAGGCGGGATTCGCCGACGTCGAGGTCCTCGACATCGCCAACGACTTCTTCCGCTTCTACCGCCTGGGCTGATCAGGCCGCACTGGGCCCGCCACGTGCAGGCGCGTGGCGGGCCCGGGCTGTCCCGGTACCGCCATGGGCACATCGGGCGATTCCGTCGGGCGCGTAACGGGGACCCGTCGTCGTGGCCGACGTGCTGAAGACCCTCGCCGTCCTGGGCGCCCGTGGCGACATGACCGGACGCCTCCTGCTCCCCGCCCTCGTTCGGCTCGCCGGTGCCGGTGGGCTGCCTGCGGACACCGCGCTGCTCGCGGTGGACCGCGACGAGGGCGACGACGACGCCTACCGGGCCCACGCCCGGGCGAAGTTGGACGCGCACCTCCCGGACCGCGACCAGAAGGCGGCGGACACGCTACTCGAGCACCTGTCCTACCGGCAGGCCGACGTCACCTCGGCGGACGACCTGCGGGCCGCGCTCGAGGACGCCGGAACGCCCATGGCCGTCTACCTCGCCCTGCCGAACGTGCTCTTCCGCCCCACGCTCGAGGCCCTCGCCGGGGCAGGCCTGCCCCCGCACACCACCCTCGTCATCGAGAAGCCCTTCGGAGCGGACCTCGCCGACGCCCGCGAGCTCAACGCGCTGATCGCACGCTCGTTCGACGAGCGCGACGTGTTCCGCATCGACCACTTCCTGGCCAAGCAGACCGTCCTCGACGTGCTGGGGCTGCGGTTCGCCAACCGGATCTTCGAGCCGGTGTGGAACAGCGACCACATCAGCCGGGTCGACATCACGTGGTACGAGTCCCTGGGCCTGGAGGGGCGGGCCAACTACTACGACCGCGCCGGCGCGCTGCGCGACATGATCCAGAACCACCTCCTGCAGATGCTCGCGCTGGTGGCGATGGAGCCGCCACGGTCGATCACCGAGCGGGACGTCCGCGACCGCAAGGTCGAGGTGCTTCGCGCGGTGGCGCCGCCGGCGGCGGACGAGATGGCCAGGGCGACGCGGAGGGGTCGGTACACCGCGGGCACCTGCGGCGGCAAGGAGCTGCCGGCCTACGCCGACTCCGAGGGCGTCGAACCCTCCCGCGGCACCGAGACCTTCGCCGAGGTCACCTTCCGCGTCTGGAACTGGCGGTGGTCCGGCACGCCGTTCCGGCTGCGCACCGGAAAGGCCATGGGGACCGAGCGGCGTGAGATCGCGGTGCACTTCAAGTCCGTCCCGCACGAGCCCTTCGACGACAGGGACAACCCGGACGTCCTGCGGTTCACCCTCTCCCCCGACACGATCGCGCTGGAGCTCAACCTCAACGGCGAGGGCGACCCGTTCGACCTCGAGCGCGTCGCGCTGGACGCCGCGTTCCCCACCCAGGAGCTGCCCCCCTACAGCCTGCTGCTACAGGAGATCATGGAGGGCGACTCGACGCTGTCGATCCGCGGCGACGAGGCCGAAGAGCTGTGGCGGGTCGTCGAGCCGGTGCTGCAGGCCTGGGAGCGTGATGAGGTCCCGCTCAAGGAGTATCCGGCCGGCTCGGCCGGGCCGAGCGGCGCGAAGAAGCCACCGAAGCGGATCGAGGACGCGCGGGACCCGCGGCAGGGGACGGCCGAGGGAGACGACGCCCAGGCGGGCTGAGAGCTGGTCGGCCCGCCATGCCGCGCCGTCAGACGTGGCCGATGCGCGCGCCGGTCAGCCGGGCTGCGGCGATCTTCCGCCGGGTCGGCCGCGCCGCTATCGCCTTCGCCGGGGTGACGAGCGTGCGCAGGAACTCCCCGGTGTAGCTGTCGGGGTTCGCCGCAACCTGCTCCGGAGTGCCCTGCGCGACGACCATGCCACCACCCGAGCCGCCCTCCGGGCCCATGTCGATGATCCAGTCCGAGGTCTTGATGACGTCCAGGTTGTGCTCGATGACGATCACCGAGTTGCCCTTGTCCACCAGACCGTTGATCACACCGAGCAGCTTGCGGATGTCTTCGAAGTGCAGGCCGGTGGTCGGCTCGTCCAGGATGTAGACCGTCCGGCCGTTCGACCGCTTCTGCAGCTCGCTCGCGAGCTTCACCCGCTGCGCCTCGCCACCGGACAGCGTCGGCGCCGGCTGCCCGAGCCGTACGTAGCCTAGGCCGACGTCGACGAGGGTGCGCAGGTAGCGCGAGATCGAGCTGATCGGGGCGAAGAACTCGGCGGCCTCCTCGATCGGCATGTCCAGCACGTCCGCCACCGTCTTGCCCTTGTAGTGCACCTCGAGCGTCTCGCGGTTGTAGCGGGCGCCGCGGCAGACCTCGCAGGGGACGTACACGTCGGGCAGGAAGTTCATCTCGATCTTGATCGTGCCGTCTCCGGAGCACGCCTCGCAGCGGCCGCCCTTGACGTTGAACGAGAACCGGCCGGGCTGGTACCCGCGCACCTTCGCCTCGGTGGTGGCGGCGAAGAGCTTGCGCACCTGGTCCCACACCCCGGTGTAGGTGGCGGCGTTGCTCCGCGGCGTTCGCCCGATCGGGCTCTGGTCCACCCGGACGAGCTTGTCCAGGTTGTCCAGTCCTGTGACGCGCGTGTGCCGCCCGGGGACCTGCCGTGCACCGTTGAGTCGGTTCGCCAGCACCGTCGCGAGAATGTCGTTGATCAGCGTCGACTTGCCCGAGCCCGACACACCCGTGACCGAGACGAGGCAGCCGAGCGGGACGTCGACGTCCAGCCCGCGCAGGTTGTGCTCACGCGCCCCGACGATCGACAGCTTCCGCTTCGGATCGACCCGCCGCCGCTGTGGGGGCACCGGGATCGACCGGCGGCCCGACAGGTACGCCCCGGTGAGCGACGTGTCGTGCGCCTCCAGCTCGGCCACCGGCCCGCTGTGCACCACCTCGCCGCCGTGCTCGCCGGCGCCCGGACCGATGTCGACGGCCCAGTCCGAGGCGCGGATGGTGTCTTCGTCGTGCTCGACGACGATGAGCGTGTTGCCCATGTCGCGCAGGCGCGTCAGCGTCTCGATGAGCCGCCGGTTGTCGCGCTGGTGCAGCCCGATCGACGGCTCGTCCAGCACGTAGAGGACCCCGACCAGCCCCGACCCGATCTGCGTCGCGAGCCGGATCCGCTGGGCCTCACCGCCGGACAGCGTCCCGGCCGCCCGGTCGAGTGACAGGTAGTGCAGCCCGACGTCCAGCAGGAACCCGAGGCGGGCCTGCACCTCCTTGAGGACGCGGCCGGCGATCGCGGCCTGCCGGGCGTCGAGCACCATGCCGTCCAGGAACGCCGAGCAGTCCGCCACGGACATCGCCGTGACCTCCGCGATGGATCGGTCTCCCTGCTCACGGTGCGGGAGCGTGACGGCCAGCACCTCGGGCTTGAGCCGCGCGCCCTGGCAGACCGGGCACGGCACGTCGCGCATGTAGCCCTCGTACTTCTCGCGCGCGTGCTCCGAGTCCGTCTGGTCCAGCCGCCGGTCGAGGAAGGGGACGACGCCCTCGAAGTTCGCGTAGTACGAGCGCTCGCGCCCGTACCGGTTCCGGTAGCGGACGTGCACCTGCTCGGGCGTCCCGTGCAGCACCGCCTTCTGCGCGGCGGCGGAGAGCCGCCGCCACGGGGTGTCCGTCCGGAACCCGACCGACGATGCCAGGCCCTCGAGGAGGCGGCCGAAGTACTCGGCGGACTGGCCGCCGGCCCACGGTGCGATCGCGCCCTCGGCAAGGCTCAGCGCGGGGTCGGGCACGACGAGCTCCGGATCCACCTCCTTCTTCACCCCGATGCCGTGGCACTCGGGGCACGCCCCGTACGGGGAGTTGAAGGAGAAGGTCCGCGGCTCGAGGTCGTCCAGCGCGATCGCATGGCCGTTCGGGCAAGCCATGCGCTCGGAGAACCGCCGCTCACGGTGCGGGTCGTCGTCGGGCAGGTCCACGAAGTCCAGCACGACGAGGCCGTCTGCCAGCCGCAGCGCCGTCTCCACCGAGTCCGTCAGGCGCTGCTTGGCCGAGCTCTTCACCGCGAGCCGGTCCACCACGACCGCGATGTCGTGCTTCTCCTGCTTCTTCAGCGTCGGGGGATCCGTCAGGGGGTAGACCGCGCCGTCGACCAGCACGCGGGAGTAGCCCTGCGTCTGCAGCGTGGCGAACAGGTCGACGAACTCGCCCTTGCGCGTGCGGACCACCGGGGCGAGCACCTGGAAGCGACAACCCTCCGGCATGGCCAGCACCTGGTCCACGATCTGCTGCGGCGTCTGCTTCTCGATGACGTGCCCGCACACCGGGCAGTGCGGCACGCCGGCGCGGGCGTACAGCAGGCGCAGGTAGTCGTAGACCTCGGTGATCGTGCCGACCGTCGAGCGCGGGTTGCGGTTCGTCGACTTCTGGTCGATGGACACCGCCGGGGACAGGCCCTCGATGAAGTCAACGTCCGGCTTGTCCATCTGCCCGAGGAACTGCCGGGCGTACGCGCTCAACGACTCGACGTACCGGCGCTGGCCCTCGGCGAAGATCGTGTCGAAGGCCAGGCTCGACTTCCCCGACCCCGAGAGGCCGGTGAAGACGATGAGGCTGTCGCGAGGAAGGTCGAGGTCGACGCCGCGCAGGTTGTGCTCACGGGCCCCGCGGATGACGAGCCGGGGCGCCTCGGTGGAGCGCGCAGCCGCGTGCGGGGCATCGAACGAGCGATCGACCACGGTGGGGAGCCTCCAGGTTCAGGCTGTGCCCTTCGCGCGGGGGCCTTGTCAGGCCTTCGAGCGAGGGGACCGAGCGAGGGCGACGGACGGTGCCCGAGCCCTTCTCCATGCTAAATCGGGGAACCGACAACTTCTGGAGGGTTGACCGACGGGCGCCCGGCGAGCGGGCGTGCGCGCCGGATGTCCCACCGGGACCTGTCAGTCCGCGCCGCTAGCGTCGCACACATGTTCGACACACCCGGATTGGGCCCTGTGGTGACCGCTCGGCCCGTCTCGCGATCCGCTCGTCGCACCCGCCCCGCGCCCGCACCCCGGCTCTTCCCTCTGCTCCCTCTGCGCCGCGGCCAGGCGGGAGCTGGGCAGGCGGGTGTGGCGATCCGTAGGCTGCCCGTCCGTGGACGTCCTCGACAGCTACAGCGGGCACACGGACCCCGGCGGTGCCGCGACCCGCCGCGACCTCGCAGGGTTGACGGTCAGCAAGGTCTCGGTCGGGCCGATGGACAACAACGCGTACCTCCTGGTGTGCACGGCCACCGGCGAGGCGCTCCTCGTCGACGCCGCGAACGAGCCGAAGCGGATCGCCGCGCTGGTCGGCACCGGGGACGGCAGCCCCGAGCTGCGCACCGTCGTCACCACGCACCGCCACCACGACCACTGGCAGGCGCTTGCGGAGGTGGCCAGGGCGTACCGCACGCGGCAGCTGGCCCACCCTCTCGATGCGGCGGAGCTGCCCGTGCCGGTGGACGGCATCGTGGAGCACGGCGGCACCGTCTCGGTCGGCGAGGTGCCGCTCGAGGTGATCCACCTGCGCGGCCACACCCCCGGTTCGATCGCCCTGCTGTACCGCGGCGCCGACCGCCCGCACCTGTTCACGGGCGACTCGCTGTTCCCGGGCGGGCCCGGCCGGACGACGAGCCCGCAGGACTTCACGTCGTTGATGAACGACCTCGAGGCCCGGGTGTTCGGTCCGCTACCGGACGAGACGTGGGTCTACCCCGGGCACGGTGACGACACCACGCTGGGCGTCGAGCGCCCGCACCTTCAGGAGTGGCGGGCGCGGGGCTGGTAGCCGCGCGGATGTCCGGGAACCGGCACGCTGACCAGCGGCCGCCGATACGCTTCGCCCGTGGCCGAACCGGGAGGCATCGAGCAGCGGCTGACGTCGCTCGAGTCGCGGCTGGAAGATGTCGCGACCGACGTCGCAGCCGCCCGTCGGGATGCCGCAGCGGCCCGGTACCTCGCCGCCGCACACGACCGCGATCTCGCTGACCTCGGCATCAAGCTCGACGCCAGCCGCCGGGCCATCAACGCTCTCGGCCAGCAGACGGCCGCCCGCTTCGACCGTCTCGAAGCCGCCATGGGTGCGGGGTTCGCCGCGGTGGATGCGAGGTTTGCCGCGGTCGATGCGAGGTTCGCCGACGTCAACGCCACGCTCGGCCGGACAGTCGCCGGCCAGGAGCAGATCGTCCGGCTCCTCGGCCACGTCATCACCAGACTGAACGACGCGTAAGACACAGCCGCACACGGGACGATCGAATACGCAACGACCACCTTGAGGATCCTCAACGTGGTTCTGCGGTGCCCCGTAACCACGATATGTCTCCACGTCGTGGTCGGGGCCGCGCGCGTGAGCCTTCCGGGTTGGCCGGCGGCTGCACGCGGGACGCCGCGGACCACCTCGCTCGGCACGAGCAGCAGATCCCCTGCTTTGGATGGCCAAATGGCCCGCTGACGGGTCACGATGCTCAGTGAACCGGCCTCGGACGTGCGGGTGGTCGGTTCACCGGGGGACGGGGAGCGGATGGGCGGAACCGCTCGCGCGGTGCGCCGCGTCGGGTATGGCATTGCGCGCGGGCTTGTCGCTGCGCTTTCCCTCGCGCTCCTGCTCACCGCCGGCTACGGCTGGTCGGTTTACAGGACGGTGAACGAGGGCCTGATCACCAGCGAGGCGATCGACGCCTCGGCTCCGCCGCCCGCCCCGGACCAGCCGTTCACCGCGCTGCTCGTCGGCCTCGACAGCCGCACCGACGCCGCGGGCAACCCGCTGCCCCCGGAGCTGCTGACCCGGCTGCGGGCCGGCGACGACGAGGGCCAGCTGCACACCGACACGATCATCCTCCTGCACGCGCCGACCGGTCAGGACGCCAACGCCGTCGCGATCTCCATCCCGCGCGACTCGTTCGTCGAGATCGCCGGTACACGCGGCATGCACAAGATCAACTCTGCGTACGGTCGGGCGATGGTCGACGCCGA
>JAQSWF010000121.1 GCA_029266775.1 Pseudonocardia sp. | reverse complement strand
GTCGACGACCTCGACGGAGATCCCGTCCTTGTCCAGCTCGTCGGCGACCTCGAGGCCCTGGTGCACGCCGGCCGAGTAGGTGATCAGCGTGACGTCGCGGCCCTCGCGGATGACCTTCGCGACCCCGAGCGGGATCGGCTCGAGGGACAGCGGACCGTTCGCGCGCAGCCGCCGGTAGAGATACTTGTTCTCGAGGTACAGCGTCGGGTTGTTGTCCCGGATGGAGCTGATGAGCAACCCCGCCGCGTCCTCCGGCGTGCCCGGCATCACGATCTTGAGGCCCGGGACGTGCGCGAAGTACGACTCCACGCTCTGGCTGTGCGTGGGCCCGGCGCGGAGCCGGCCGCCGAACGGGGCCCGCATCGTCACCGGCATCGGGTCACCCGTGCGCCAGTGGTGGCGCGCGAGCACGTTCACGATCGGGTCGAACGCGCACGAGATGAAGTCGGCGAACTGGAACTCCACCACCGGGCGGAGCCCGACGAGCGAGGCCCCGGCCGCCAGCCCGGTGAACCCGGTCTCGGCGATCGGTGTGTCGACCACACGGCGGGGGCCGTACTTGTCGAGGAAGCCCTTGGTGACCTTGAAGGCGCCGCCGAACTGCCCGACGTCCTCGCCGATGATGAAGACGTCGGGGTCGCGCTCCATCTCGTGGTCCAGCGCAGCGGCGACGGCCTCGAGGTAGGTGGGGTTCGCAGAGATCTCCTGGGCCGGCCCGGGCTTGAGCACCGGGGCCGGGGGGGCTCCTGGACTGGTCACAGTCGGCATACACACCGTCCTCGACGTCGCCGGGCTGTCGTCTCAGTCGGCATACACACCGTCCTCGATGTTGCTCGGGTCGGGCATGGGGTCGGCGAGCGCCTTGCGCCGCGCGGCGATGGCCGCCTGGCGGGCGTCCTCACGGACCTTCTTCACGGTGTCGTCGTCGAGCACGCCGCCCTTGAGGAGCACGTTCTCGAACAGCTCGACGGGATCCTTCTTGCTGTACTCCTCGTAGAGCTCCTTGACGACGTAGTCCGCCGGGTCGTGCTCGGCGTGGCCGTGCATGCGCATCGTCACGCCCTCGACGATCGACGGGCCCTCGCCCGCCCGGGCCCGCGCGACGGCCTCGGCGACGGCGTCGTGCACGGCGAGCGCATCCGTGCCGTCCACCGTGACGCCCGGGATGCCGTAGGCGGCGGCCTTGGCCGAGAGCGTCTCGGAGTTCGAGGTCAGCGAGAGCGGCGTCGAGTAGGCGTACTGGTTGTTCTCGATGATGAAGATGTTCGGCAGCTTCTGCACGCTCGCGATCGACAGTGCCTCGTGGAAGTCGGCCCGCGAGGTCGACCCGTCGCCGCAGAATGCCAGGCACACCCGGTCCTGCCCGCGGTACTGTGCGGCGAACGCCATCCCGGTGGCGACGGGGAAGTTCGCGGGGATGTGGCTGGGCAGGTTGTAGACGTTGAGGTCGAGGCGCCCGTAGTGCAGGGTGCCGTCGCGCCCGCCCGTCGGCGAGGTCGCCTTGCCCATGAAGCTGGCCATCACCTGCCAGGCCTCCATGCCGCGCCACAGGTGGGCTCCCAGGTCCCGGTGGATCGGTGCGAGGTAGTCGTCGGGCCGCAGCGCGGACGCAGCGCCCACGGAGATCGCCTCGTGCCAGTGTCCGGTGTAGAGCGAACCGAGCAGGTCTCCCCCGCGGTACATGGCGACCATGCGGTCTTCGACCGCGCGGGTGAGCACCATGACCTCGTAGATGCGGCGCAGCAGGTCTGGGTCGCGCCCCTCGAGCGTGCCGCCCGACGACGCCTTATCGGTCTTGGTCTCGCCTTTGGCCATCGTCTCGAGTCCTTTAGTTGCGGCTCAGTGATGTAGGAAAGAACTCAGCTGCCCAGGAAGAAGTCGCGGACCTGCCGGTTGAAGTCGTCCTTGCGCTCGATCATCGACCAGTGTCCACAGTGGGAGAACACCGACAGGTCGGCGTTGTCGAGCAGCTCGACCAGCCGGTAGGAGTTCGTCACCGGGATGACGGCGTCCTCGCGTCCGTGCACGATCAGCGTGCGGTGCGGAAGCGCTCGGATCTCGTCGTCCGGGACCGTCATCCCCTCGACCCAGCGCTGCCGCGGCGCGGGGAACATCGAGGAGAACGACTCCTGGAAGCCGGGCTGGGTCGCGCCCTCGAAGCGAGCCTGGGCCAGGTCGCCGCTGGTCAGCGACTTGTCGTAGGCGAAGTAGCCCATCACCGTCTTCATGTGCTCGAGCGTGCCCTGGAAGCCCCAGACGTTGTCGAGCCCTTCGGTGATCTCGAACGGCACACCCATGCTGCCCATCAGTACCAACTTGTCCACCCGCTCGGGGTGCTTGGTGGCCAGGCGCAGCGCGATCGCGCCGCCGAAGCTGTTGCCGACGAGGTGTGCCTTCTCGATGCCGAGGGCGTCCATCACTCCGAGCGTCTGGTCGGCCCAGGTGTCCAGGCTGTAGTTGGCGTTATCGGGCCGCTCCGAGTAGCCGAACCCGACCATGTCGGGAGCGACGACGCGAAAGTCCTTGCCCAGCTCGGGAAGCACCCCGCGCCAGTTGGCATACGCCGTCACGCCCGGGCCGGAGCCGTGCACCAGCACCACGGTCTTCTCCCCCGAGCCGGCCTCGAGGTAGTTGGTCCGGATGCCGTTGGCCTGCACGTCGTCGCCGATGGCGGGGTTGCGCGTGGCGGGATCCTGCGTGCCCGTGTCGGTGTCCTGGGTGCTGGTCATGCCCGTCTCCTTCTCGACGCCGGGGCGTCGATCGCTCGATGGTGCCGTCGGGTGGGGTCGGTCAGCCGTAGTACCGGAACACCAGGTCGGCGACGCAGCACGGCTTGGGCTTGCCCTCGACCTCGTACGTGAGCCGCCAGACCACCTCGGCGCCGCCGTCGAGCGGCTTCACCTCGGCGACCTCGACGTGCATCCGGATGCGGCTGTCGACCGTCAGCGGCGCGGGGAAGCGGACCTTGTTCAATCCGTAGTTGAGGATCACGCCGAAGCCGTCGACGACGCAGACCGACCAGAGCAGGCCCGTCGACATGCCGAGGGTGAGGAAGCCGTGCTGGATGGTCGTCCCGAAGGGCCCCGCTGCCGCTCGCTCGGGGTCGACGTGGATCCACTGCTCGTCGCCGGTGAGCTTCGCGAACGTCGTGATCTCGTCCTGCACCACCGTCTTCCAGTCGCTGACGCCGACGGTCTGCCCGACCCGCGCCTGGAGCCCGTCGAGGCCGGTGATCACCAGCGGACCGGGGGTCACGCCGACCCCGCTGGCACCGTCACCTCGGGGATCGGTCATCGCCTTTCCTCTCCGTGCGCGCGGGGCCGACACACGGGCCCGACTGCGGCCGAGTCAAGCACCGGGGCCGCGGGCCCTCCCACCCGCGGGCGCGTGTTTCCTGCTGAGTGGGAGTGGCGCGGGGAGCATGGCGCGCAGCGGTGGGCCGGGTGACGATGGCCGCCCGGCCCCGCACGATCGAGCACCGCGGGAGGTGAGGCGGCATGGCCGGAGGCAGCACCGAGTGGCGCGGGCGATCGGTGATCAGCAAGGTCGTCGCGCTGCTCGACGCGTTCACCCCGGCCGCACCCGAGCTCTCGCTGAACGAGCTGGCGGCCGAGACCGGGCTGCCCGTGTCGACCACGTACCGGCTGGCCTCGGAGCTCGTGGCCTGGGGCGGCCTGGAGCGGGTCGCGGGTGGGGGGTACCGGATCGGGCTGCGGCTGTGGGAGCTCGGCTCGCTCGCGCCGCGCGGGGAGAGCCTGCGCGAGGTGGCGCTGCCGTTCATGAGCGACCTGTACGAGGCCACGCGGGAGAACGTGCACCTGGCCGTCCTCGACGGCACCGAGGTGCTCTACGTCGAGAAGCTGTCCGGGCGGCGTGCAATGCCGGTGCGCACCCGGCGCGGCGGCCGGCTGCCGCTGCACGCGACCGCCGCCGGAAAGGTGCTCCTGGCGCACGCCCCGGAGAGCCTTTTCCGGGAGACGGTGGCGGCCGGGCTACGCCGCTACACCGCGCACACGATCATCGCGCCGGGGCACCTGCGGCGGGCGTTGACCGACATCCGGCGCTCGGGCATCGGATACGCGCGCGAGGAGTTGACCGTCGGCACGCTGTCCGTCGCGTCGGCGATCCTCGACGGCGAGGGCGACGCGGTTGCCGCGCTGTCGGTGACGCTGCGGTCCCGACGCGGGGACCTGCGCCGGCTGGGCCCGGCGGTGCACACGGCGGCGATCTCGATCTCTCGCAAGCTGCAGGAGCGCGCGCTCCTGCGCGACCCCGGCCGGTCCCGGCCCGCTGCCCGTGGCCGGGAGCCGCGCCGGGCGATCGCGGCCGTGCCCAGCGGCGATGCGGCCCCGTGAGGCGGAACAGGATACTGGCGCCCGTGCCCCCGTCCCGCGTCCAACCCCGCCCCACCCGATCGGACTCCGGGGCCACGTCGCGCCGCGCCGCGGTGCTCGGCATGCCCGTGGAGCACTCGCTCTCGCCCGTGCTGCACAACGCGGCCTACGCGGCGCTGGACCTGCCGGGGTGGCGCTACGACCGCCACGCCGTGGACGAGGCGGGCCTGGCCGGGTTCGTCGCGCGCCTGGGCCCGGAGTGGGCCGGGCTGTCACTGACGATGCCGCTCAAGCGCGTGGCGCTGGAGGTGGCCGACGAGGTCGACGGGGACGCCGCCGCGATCGGGGCCGCCAACACGCTGGTGCGCAGGGAGACCGGCTGGTTCGCCGCGAACACGGACGTCGCCGGCATCATCGAGGCGTTGCGCGAGGTCGGGGTGCGGGCGGTCGGGCACGCGGTCGTGCTCGGCGCAGGGGGAACGGCGCAGGCCGCGCTGGCGGCGCTCGCCCGGCTGGGCGAGCGGAGGCCGACGGTGGTGGTGCGCGACCCGGCGCGGGCCGGTGCGCTGCGGGCCACCGCCGAGCGGCTGGCCGTCGCCCCGCACATCGTCGGCGGCTTCCCGGACGTCCCGCTGCCGCCCGCCGAGGTTCTGGTGTCGACGCTTCCGGCCGGCGCGGCCGACCGGCTGGCGGGCACCGCGTGGGACCCGGCGACCGTCGTGCTGGACGTGATCTACGCGCCCTGGCCGACGGCGCTCGCCGCGTCGGCGGCCGAGGCGGGGTGCCCGGTGGCGGGAGGGCTCGACGTGTTGTTGCACCAGGCCGTCGAGCAGGTCGAGCTGATGACCGGGCGGCCGGGGCCGACGGACGCCATGCGCGCCGCGCTCATCGGCGCGACCGGCTACCGACGGGCCTGACGGGGCCCGGCGTCGTCCGACTCCCGGTCCAGCGGGCCGGCGCCCAGCGGCACGATCCGCGAGGGGACGGTGCCCGAGGCGAGGTAGCCGCCACCCATGGCGACCTCCCGCACCCGCAGCCGTTCCAGCCGGGACTCGAGCCGGTTCCACGGCCGATCGAAACCGGTGAAGTTGCGGACGTAGGGGGCATGCAGCGCGAGGATGCCGGCGTTGAGGGCGATGGCCCACGGCGGCGCCCATTTCCCGCCGGTCGCGGCGACGGTTCCGCCGTCGCGCACGTGGGCGAGCACGTTGTCCAGCGCGGCGTCGGACTGCAGGACGTCGTGCGTGGCGCAGAACAGGACGTGGTCGACCGCCGGCAGCTCGGCCTGCTCCACAGCGGACTGGACGAGCAGGACGTTGCGCCAACCGCGCGCGGCCACACGGGCCGCGGCGACTTCGAGCATCTCCCGCGACGCGTCGACCCCGACGATGGCGCCCTCGGCGCCGATCCGGTCGCGGACCTGCTCGAAGCACAGCCCGGTTCCGCAGCCGACGTCGAGCACGACGTCGCCGGGACGCAGCGGAAGCAGGTCGACGAGCTGGCGGCGGTAGGTGTCGAAGGTCGAGGTCCGGGAGTCGTAGATCGAGGCGTCACGCGTGTAGGCGACCTGCTCGGGGACGCCCCCGGCGGGCGGGGCGGACGGGGACAGCGAACCGGGTGGAGCGGGATACGGCATTCCCAGCCTCTCGTGGGCGACATGTCCGAACGGCAGGAGCGGCAGCGGCGGTTCGGCAGCGGCGCTGTGCATCGTCACGACCCCGTGACCGATCCAGTGTGACAAGCGCGAGCGCTCCCAGGGAACCCCCGATCGGGAAAGGATCTCTGCGCGGCGCTGCTCGTCGCCGGCCCGCCACGAACCACGATGTGGAGCCATGACGTGGTCTGGGCCGTCACAGAACCAGGTTGAGGCCTCAACGTGGTTGGCCCAGCCCTGTGGCAGCTGTCGCAGCGCGATCCGCGCGCGGCTTCGGGTCGGCGCGCGCGGCTCCACATTCCGCGGGCGGTGCCGTGAACCGCGGGCAGCTCGTCCCAGCCCCAACGCGGCGACGCGCCGCCCGAGTAGGCGGGCGCGTTGACCGCCCGCGCCGCATACTCCTGAGGCGACCCGTCGGTGCGCTTGACATAGTTATCGGTCATGCGTAACTTAGTGAGCAGCTACACGAACCGACGACGCAGGAGAACTACGATGACCTTCCCCGCCTTCCCCGCTTTCCCCGCCCCCCAGTACGCCGACCTCGCCCGTCGGGGCCAGGACGCCGCGACGACGGCCGTCGAGAGCTGGACCCGCGCGCTGCAGACCTTTGCCGACGCCGTGACCCCGCGCGACGCCGAGCCCGTCGACCCGAAGGTCGCCACCACGGCGGGCTTCGACCTGGCCCAGCGCCTCCTCGGCATCCAGCGGGCGCTCGTCACGACCGCCGTCACCCTGGTCACCGAGGCCGCCGAGACCGCCGGCGAGCAGGCTTCGGACGCCGGCCGCACGCTGAAGGCCCAGACCGACGAGGCCGCCGAGCGTGTGATCGACCTCGCCACCGAGGCCACCCGCCGCGCCACGACCGCCGCGGGCAACGGCGTCTCCGCCTGACCTTCCGGTCCGGTTGGCCGCGCGAAGCCCGGCGAGAAGAAGTGAGGGCTCGCCATGCCGCGTGACATGCGTTACCCTGCGTACTATACCAAGCGTATTGGCCGGAGATTGCAGGAGGCTGCCGTGATGGACCCGAGAGTGCGCCTGCAGCAGGTCCTCGCCGGTCAGCGGTTCCCGGCCGAGCGCTGGGAGCTGATCGTCGTAGCCGACCTCTACGGCGCCGATGCGCTGACGAAGGCCGAGCTGCACGCGCTTCCGGCGGTGCGGTTCCGCAGCCTCGCCGACGTGCTGCACGCGGTCGAGCGCGGCTACCGGGACGCACTGGACCGCGAGCAGCGCCAGCGCTCCGCCTGAGGCGGGACGGTCGGACCCTTCAGGTTCAGCCGCACTAACCTCCGACGGGTGAACAGGATCGCGCTGCACCAGTCGACCATCCACCCGCTCGACCCGGTGGCGCTGGTCGGCGTGGCGCAGCGCGCCGGGCTCGACTCGATCGGGCTGCGGGTCGCCGCCGCGGCCGACGTGGAGCGATGGTGGTCGCGCGGCATCGGCTCACCGATGCTGCGCGACCTCGTCGCCGCCCTCCTGGCCACCCGGGTGACCGTGCTGGACGTCGGCCGCATCCCGCTCGGCCCGGAGCTGTGCGTGGTCGACGTCGCCCATCCGTACGGACGCGTCCTGGAGCTGGGCACGCGACTGGGCGCCCAGTTCGTCACGGTGCGTGCCGGCGAGCCCGGCGACGACCCCGTGGAGCTCTTCGCTCGGCTCGCCGAGCTGTCCGCCCGCTATCACCTCCGACCCCTGCTCTCCCCCGCCGCAGGGACCGCGATCTCCTCGCTGGAGCAGGCGGTGGCGGTGATCGAGGGAACCGGCGGCGGCGTCGTCCTCGATGTGGTGCCCGGTCGCGACCGTCCCGAGCGGATCGACGAGACCGTCGTCGAGCTCGGCGAGCGCCTCGGCTACGTGCGGGTGCCGGCCCGCGCGCTGGCCACGACCGGCGCGCCCGGCCTGCTCGCCACGCTACCGCCGCAGGTTCCCGTGGCGATCGGCGGCGCACCGGCGACCGGTCCCGACACCGCAGAGGAACCGGCGGGCGCCGAGCACGCCGGGGACCTCGACCACCAGGTGACCCGAGCCGTCGCCCTGCGCGCCGCGGTCGACGCGCTCCTGCGCCACCCGCACGCCGCGCCTGCCTCCTGAAGCGTGTCCTGCGAATCGACGGCGCAGCGAAGCAAGGCGCCGATCCGCAGGTGGAGTGAACGGCGTCAGCCGGCGGCGCGCCGCACCCCCACCGCGGAACGCGGCCGCGGCTCCCCGCCCAGCTCACGCGCCAGCCCCCGGGCCGCCAAGACCAGCGCCGGCACGACCCGGCGCATCGTCGCCGTCTCGAGGGTCGGCACCTGCACCTCGAGAGCGGCGATCGCCGTTCCGCAGGGCCCGAGCACCGGCGCCGCGACGGCGCAGGTCCGCGGTTGCAGCTCACCACACGACAGGGACAGACCGTGCAGCCGGACGCACTGCAGCGCGCGGTGCAGCTGCTCGGCCGTCGTGGGGGTCGCCGACGTGAACGCCGGCAGCGTCGGGGCGAGCACCATCCGCACCACCTGCGGAGGTGCGAACGCCAAGAGCGCCCGGCCCAGCGCGGTGGCGTGCACGGGCAGCCGCGCGGCGGCCGAGAACGTGCTGACCGGACGGTGCCCGGGCAGCCGCTCGATGTAGGCCACCTCCAGGTCGTCGAGCACCCCGAGCCGGGTCGTGGACCGGGTCGCCTCGCACAGGTCGTCGACGACGAACGGCCCGCGTTCGCGCAGCGTGGGCCGCTCGGCCACCTCACCGCACAGCATCCGCAGCGGCAGCCCCACCCGGAACTCGCCGTCGTCGGTGCGCTCCAGCAGGTGCCGATCGGTCAGCTCGCGGGCGAGCCGGTGCGCGGTGGAGGTCGGCAGGCCCGCCTGCCGTGCGAGATCGACGAGCGCATGCCCGCGGCCGGTGGTGAAGGACATGAGGATCGCCGCGACCTTGCTGGTGACCGAACGGCCCGGTTCCGTCGAGTTGCCTGCCACCATGGCCTCCCTTCGCGCCGTCCGCCGACCCGGTTGCCGCCGCGCTGCGGACCGTAGGCACAGTGGCCCCAAGACGCTGGACAGAGCACGGGCCGGGGGGTCGTCCTTCCGCTGGGTGGAACTGCCCGTTCGGCGCCGTAGGGTGGCCCGGTGCCCCCGACGTCGCCGCTCCCCCAGCGGCACGGTCTCGACGCCGTCCGGCTGCGCACCCCCGATGCGGGCCCCTGGACGACGATGCGCGACCACCTGGTCGCGCGGCTGCGGCGGGTGGAGCCCGGCCGGATCGACGCGATGCTGCGCGACGAGCTGATCGTCGGTCGGGACGGCCCGATCGACATCGCAGCACCGTTCGCGCCGGGTCAGTACCTGTGGTTCCACCGGGACTTGCCGGTCGAGATGCCGGTGCCCTTCCCGCTGACCGTCCTGCACCGCGACGACGACGTCGTCGTGGTCGACAAGCCACACTTCCTGGCGACGATCCCGCGGGGGCGGCATGTCGTCGAGACCGCACTGGTCCGGCTGCGCCGCGAGCTGGACCTGCCGGACCTCTCACCCGCGCACCGCCTGGACCGCGTCACGGCCGGCGTCCTGCTCTTCGTGGTGCGCCGCGAGCTGCGCGGCGCCTACCAGACGCTCTTCCGCGACCGGCGCGTGCGCAAGACCTACGAGGCCCTCGCGCCGTTCGACCCGGCCCTGCGGTT
>JAQSWF010000120.1 GCA_029266775.1 Pseudonocardia sp. | reverse complement strand
ACGGTGCGCCCGTAGACGATCTCGGCTCCGGCCGCGACGGCGGCATCGGCCAGCGCCCGGCCGACCTGTCGCATCCCGCCGCGGGGGAAGTACACGCCCACGATCGTGTCCATATAGGCGATCACGGCGTACGCCCCGAGCGCCTTCTGCGGCGGCACCCCCGCGTAAAGGGCCTGGAAGGAGAAGATGCGCCGCAGCCGTTCGTCCGGCAGGAACCGCGCCACGCGCGGGGCGAGCCGACCGAAGCCACCGAGCGCGGCGAGCCGGGCGAGGTCCGGGCCCAGCAGGCCGACGGGCGAGTCGAAGTTGGCGCCGATGAACCGGTCGATCTCGGCCCGGTACAGCCGGGTGAGCCACGCCCTGAGGCGGCGGTACCCCGCCGCGGACTCCGCTCCGCAGGTCCGGCGGATCTCGTCCTCCATCGCCTCGGCGTCGGTGTGGACGTCGATCGCGGAGCCGTCGGCGAACCGGGCGCGGTACGCGGGGTCGAGCTCGACGAGGTCCAGCCGCTCCTCGAGCTTCTCCCCGACGGCGCCGAGTGCCTCTTCGAGCAGCGACGGCATGGTCAGCACCGTCGGGCCGGGGTCGACCCGGTACGTGCCGGCCGACGTGGTCAGGTCCAGCGCGCCGGCCCGCCCGCCCGGGTGGTCGGCCCGCTCGACGATGGTGACGCGGCGCCCGGCGCCCAGCAGGTGCAGCGCGGCCGACAGCCCGGAGAAGCCGGCCCCGACGACGACAACGTGGTCGGTGGGGCCCGTGACGGTTCTCACTCGGAAGATCTGCCTCTCATCGCCGCCGCAGCGTGGCCGCCACGGCCAGGTCGGCCAGCCGGGACGCGGCCGGTTCGGCCACCGGAGCCGCGCCGAGCGCGTCGAGCGCCGATGCGGTCAACGCGGCGATGCGCTGCTCCACCGCCTCGACCGCGCCCAGCTCGTCGAGCAGGCCGCGCACGCGGTCCAAGGTCGCGTCGTCGAGGTCGGGGCTGCCGATGGCGTCCTCGATCGTGTTCACCACCGCGGGCGAACCCCGCTCGCCGGCCCGCTCCACGGCGAGGGCGAGCAGCAGGGTCCGCTTGCCCTCGCGCAGGTCGTCCCCGGCGGGTTTGCCGGTGACGGCGGGGTCGCCGAAGACGCCGAGCAGGTCGTCGCGCAGCTGGAACGCCACGCCGATGTCGGCGCCGAAACGCCGGTACGCGGCGACGAGCGCGGGGTCCGCGCCGGCGATGGCCGCGCCGAGGTGCAGCGGCCGCTCGACGGTGTAGGCCGCGGTCTTGTAGCGGTCGATCTGTAGGGCGGCGCGGGCGGACGTGTCGCCGGTGGACTGGACGAACAAGTCCAGGTACTGCCCGCCGAGGACCTCGGTGCGCATGGCCTCCCAGGGGCCGGTGGCGCGAGCGGCGGCGTCGGCAGGCAGGCCGGAGCCGCGCAGCATGTCATCGGCCCAGACGAGCGCGAGATCGCCGAGCAGGATCGCGGCCGCGGCGCCGAAGCGCGCGGGGCGGCCCCGCCAGCCGGCGTCGGCGTGCCGCCGGGCGAACTCGACGTGCACGGTGGGGCGGCCGCGCCGCGTTGCGGAGGCATCCATCAGGTCGTCGTGCACGAGTGCGCAGGCCTGGATCAGCTCCAGCGCCGCGATGGCCCGCAGGACGGCTGAGACCTCCGGACCGTCGGGGTCACCGCCGGCACCGCGCCAGCCCCACCACGCGAAAATGGGCCGGATGCGCTTGCCGCCGCCCAGCACGAACGCGGCGAGGTCACCGGCCGCCGCGCCGAAAGCGGGGTCGATGCCGGCGGCAGACGTGCGGCGCTCGGCCAGGAAGCTCGCGAGGACGTCTTCCAGCCGGTCGAGGAGGGCCAGGTCGGCCGGGTGCACCGCGGGGTCGGCCGTGGGGTCGGCCGTGGGGAGGGGCGTGCGGGGGCTCATCGTGCGCGACGCCGGGAAGGCCCTGATCGTGCGCCGGACCCCGCCTCGGGGTCGGGCCGTGCTCGTGTGGACACAGCCGGAGAATATCGGCGGGTGGCGCGGGCGGCGCGGCGGCACGTCGTCACATGTCGCCTTGTGCTGACGTCGTCACCGAGCCCACTACCCTGGCGGCGGTGAAAGTGACCGAGCGACTCCGCCGCGACGGACCGGTCTTCTCCGTCGAGTTCTTCCCGCCGAAGGACGCGGCGGGCGAGGCCGAGCTGTGGCGGGCGATCCGGCGGCTCGAACCGCTCGACCCGGCCTTCGTCTCGGTGACATACGGCGCGGGTGGCAGCAGCCGGGACCGGACGATCCGCACCACCGGACGCATTGCCCGTGACACCACGCTCGTGCCGATGGCGCACCTCACCGCGGTCTCGCACTCGGTCGCCGAACTGCGCCACGTGATCGGGGCGTACGCGGCGGCCGGCATCAGCAACGTCCTGGCCATCCGCGGCGACCCTCCCGGTGATCCGCTGGGCGAGTGGGTGCCGCACCCGCAGGGGCTGGCGTACGCGGACGAGCTGGTCAGGCTCGTGCGCCGGCTCGGAGACTTTTGCGTCGGCGTGGCGGCCTTTCCGTACGGGCACCCGCGCTCGGCGGACACCGAGGCGGACACGGCGCGGCTGCTTGCCAAGATCCGGGCCGGCGCGGATTTCGCGATCACCCAGCTGTTCCTCGAACCCGAGGGGTTCCTGCGCCTGCGGGACCGGCTAGCCCAGCGTGGCTGCGCGGTGCCGCTGCTGCCCGGGATCATGCCGGTGCTCAGTGTGCGGACGCTGCGCCGCGGCCCGGAGCTGTCCGGAGCCCCGGTGCCGCCGGCCGTCCTGGAGCGGTTGGAGCCGTACGCGGACGATCCGGCCGCGTTCCGCGCCGCGGGGCTCGACGTGACCGCCGAGTTGTGCTGCCACCTGCTGGACGAGGGCGTGCCCGGGCTGCACTTCTACACACTGAACCGGTCGACGGCGACGGCCGAGCTCGTACACCGCCTCGGTCTCGCCTCGCCCGCCGCCATCCCGGTTTCCTGACGCGAGGTCGGCGGCCGATCTGCGGCCACGCGCCCCTCAGCGGCGCAGGGGAGGGTTGCGGCTGCGGCGGGCGAGGAGCACGACGCCGGTGATCACCAGCCCGACGAGCCCGACCATGAGGACGGTCCAGTTCAGCGGCGAGGGCGCGTTCGGGTCATCGACGTCGATCACGGCGCTGATGTCGCCGACCTCGCCCGGATCGAACACCCAGCTCGCCGTGCCCGCCTCCGCGTCGCCGTTGGTCTCCAGCACCTCGCCGGGAGTGGTGATCTTGAGCTGGAAGTCCGCCCGGTCGACCGGCACCGTCGTCAGGTCCGCCTTCCCGCTGACGACCAGCCGATTGCCGGCCCGCCGCAGCGCGAACTGGACCTTCTCCCCGGCCGGGCCCGCGGCCGCCGTGACGTCACCGAGCTCGTCGAACGTCAATCCGCTGAAGCGCAGCAGCGACCCGGTGTAGCCCTCCTGCCGGTAAGGGGTCACGTCGACCGCGTCGCTGAGATCGTCGGGCACGGTGATCGCCGGCCCCCGGTCGTCCGGGCCCGTCTCGGGGGTCGCGACGACGATCTCACCGTTGACCGTGTCGTCCGGCTGCACCGCCAGCGCAGCGCGGACCCGGGCGCAGCCGCTCAGCGCCGTGAGCGCCACCAGCAGGGCGAGGACGAGCGGGAGCGCCCGACGTGGGACGGACCGGCGGGACGAGCGGGGCACGAGGCCATCGTGCCATCGACGTCGACGAGCACCCGGAAACCCCTTCTGGGTCGAGGTCAGGCCGGTGCGTGAGTCCGCACGTCGGCACGGTCTTCGGGTCGGGGCAGCGG
The DNA here is from genome assembly GCA_029266775.1 of Pseudonocardia sp. Classification (GTDB taxonomy): domain Bacteria; phylum Actinomycetota; class Actinomycetes; order Mycobacteriales; family Pseudonocardiaceae; genus Pseudonocardia. The sequence continues at coordinate 5,915 of JAQSWF010000120.1, read as the reverse complement.
CAGCCCGCGACCCAGGACGGCGAACGGCCGGGAGTCGCCGCTGAACAGGTGCTGGCGCAGGACGTCGCGGAAGCCGAGGCGCCGGTAGAGCCGCCATGCGCGCCCGGGCGGGCGGGGGCCGTGCTCGGGGGTCGACAGCAGCACGTGGCCGCGACCGGTGCCCGCCAGCAGGGCGCGCAGCAGCCCTTCGCCGAGTCCGGCGCCCTGGGCGTCCGGGCGCACGTGCAGCTCGGTCAGCTCGAAGTAGTCGTTGGTCCACGCCGGGTTCCCCGCGCGGCGCAGGCCGCGCCTGACCTCCTCGTACCACCACTGCCCGGGCGCGCCGTCGTAGCCGTAGGCGATGCCGAGGAGCGGCCCTGCCTGGTCGAGCCACCCGACCGCTCGCCATCCGGGCCGGTCGACGTGCTCCAGCCACAGGGTCCGGCGCTGTCGCGCGGTGCTTGGGGGGTAGCCCATCGCGGTGACGTAGACGGTCAGCGCCTCGGCGAGGCGATCGGCGAGATCCCGGCCGTCGAGCTCGACGAGCCGCGGACGTGGCGGGGCAGCGGTCACCGCCGGACCGCGACCGAGTCCGCGAGGTGCACCTGACCATCACACCACGCAGCCGGGCTCGCGTCGCGGTCGATGGCCGGACTTGACGCTGGGCCGCCGGCGCGCTCTACTGAAGGCCGATCGAACATGCGTTCGATCACGGCGCCCGGTGGGAGGGCGGGGGAAGCGCCCGCCACCGGGCGGCCGGCTCGACCGGGGAAAGGAGAGTACCGAGGTGAGCCCCTTCGACCGCGTGTTCGGCGGGCGGTCCCCGGCGCCCGTGCACGTTCGCTACCAGGACGGCGAGCCCGTCGAGTTCCAGCGTCGCCCCATCCGGCGCGGGTCCCGGTTCCTGGTCACGGATGTGCGGGAGCGGTGGATCGAGGAGTCGCCGTGGCCGTTTCCGTCGCCGATGCCCGTCGGCGGGGACCGGCTGCGGTGCTGGCGGGTGCTCGCGCGCTCCGCGGAAGAACCGTACGCCCCGGCGCGCGAGTTCGTCCTGCGGATGCGCGCCGGTCCCGGCGTGTGGGACCTGGTTCGGATGCCGGAATGAGCCGGGGTGGGCGAGAGCGGGGCCGACGCGCACGCGACCGGCCCGTGCCGGGATGGATGGCGCCGGGCCGGACGGTGCCGGCACAGGCGGAGCGGTCGGCGGCGCCGCACCGCGCCGCACGGCGGTGGAGACGAGGAAAGCGGGGAAGACGGCGATGACGGTGACCACGGAACGGCCGACGCGAGCGGCGGCCCGCGCGGCAGCAGTGCCTCCGCGGCCGCCGGGGCCGCCGGCGCCCCGCGCCACGCCGGCGCCGACATCACGCGCGGCGCTGGGGCTGCTGCGTCAGGCTGGCGACGGGCTCGCCGAGGCGCACCGGGAGAGCGACCCGCTGCTGCGCTACCCGGCCGCCTACCTCGCGGCTCTGCGCGCCGCCGCGGCAGTGCTGGCGGTGCGTACCCGGCCTCAGCCTCGACGAGGGGCGCCTCGTGACGCCTGGCGCCTGTTGGTCGAGGTCGCTCCGGAGCTGGGCGAGTGGGCGGCGTTCTTCGCGTCCTGCTCGGACACGCGGGCGGCCGCGGAGGCCGGGATCGCCCGGCTCGTCGGCCGCCGCGATGCAGACGACCTCCTGCGGCAGGCTGAGCAGTTCGTCGGCATCGTGCGGGAGCTGGTCCGGGTGCGGTGACGGCGGGCTGCCCAGGCCGGCGCCGCCCCGTGGCCTCCCCACTACGCTGCCGGCGTGAGCACGTCGGCGGGGGAGCGGACCGGCGCGGCCGGCGGCGCAGCGCAGCGGGTGCTGGCCGCCGAGGTGGCCCGGCTGCGGGAGCCGGACGGAGGCCGGCCGGGTGCGGTGCCGCGGGTGCTGGACGTCGGTGGCGGCAGCGGAGCCTGGGCCGTGCCGCTGGCCCGGCTCGGATGTGCCGTGACGGTCGTGGACTCCAGCCCGAACGCGCTCGCGGCCCTGCAGCGCCGGGCGCGGGACGCCGGTGTGGACGAGCTCGTCACCGCGGTGCAGGGCGACGCGGATGCGCTCGGGGACGTCGCGCTGCCGGGCTCGGCAGACCTCGTGCTCGGGCACGGGCTGCTCGAGGTGGTCGACGACCCGGCGAGGGCGGTCGCCGCGCTCGCCGCTGCCGCGGCTCCGGGCGCGGCGGTGTCGGTGCTGGTCGCCGGTCGGTACGCCGCGGTGCTGTCCCGGACACTCGCCGGGCGGCTGGACGACGCACGTGCCCTGCTGACGGACCCGGACGGCCGGTTCGGGCCGGACGACGCGCTGCGCAGGCGGCTGGACGCGGAGTCACTGCGCGTGTTGATCGAGGCAAGCGGCACGCTGCGCGTGGAGGTCCTCCAGGGTGACGGCGTGGTCGAGGGGTGGGTGCCGGGCGCGGTGCGCGACGGCGGTCCGGCGGTGAGGCGGGCCGTCGCCGAGCTGGAAGACCTCGCGGTGGCGGCCGCACCCCTGCGCGACGTCGCCGCGCGACTGCACGCCCTCGCTCGTCGGGTGCCCGACGGGATGTAGCGGCCCGGATGCCCTCCGTGTGGTGCCCCGTTTGGGGCAGTGGGACGACCGGTCGGCACCCGTCGGTCGCAGGGGCAGCGAGACTGTTCGCCCCGCCGGATCGACCGTCCACAGCAGTCGATCACGTCGAGCTCGCCGACAGCCCGCCGGCGGCGACGGGGTCGGCCCGCCCGTTGTCGTTCCTCTCACCGCTGGTCGAGTCCGGGTAGTCGACAAGCCGTCCGGCTCGTATCCTTCGCCTTAGACGTCCACCCGGGCGCTTGTCGTGTCGCTCCGGCACTATGGAAGATGACCCGACTGGAACGCACAGTGCCGGAGGCGAAGCCGTGCCCCTCTCCGAGCACGAGCAGCGACTGCTCGATCAGATCGAGCGTGCTCTCTATGCCGAGGACCCCAAGTTCGCATCGACCGTTCGCGGCGGGCGGTTGCGCAAACCCACTCGCCGCCGCCGCCTCCAAGGCATAGGCGTCTTCGCGCTCGGCCTGGTCCTGCTCGTGGTCGGCGTCGCCGTTCGCGCGCTGTGGATCGCGGACAACTTCCCCGTGCTCAGTGTGATCGGGTTCCTGGTCATGCTCACGGGGGCCGTCATGGCGGTCACGTCCGTCGGCGCCAAGGGACAGCAGGCCCCCGCCAAGCGTGGCGAGCCGGACAAGAGCCGGTTCACCGGACGCATGGAGGAACGGTTCCGCCGCCGGTTCGAACAGGAGTGACGCGCTCCGGCTGACCCGGAGTCCACGTCATCCGCCGGCGATCTGCGGCGGCTCGGCTCAGTCCCGAGCCGCCGCGTTCTGTTCCTCCGGCAGTGCGGACGTGATCGTGGTCGCGCCACGCCGACGTACGACGGAGGCCGGGAGGAAGCGCGCTGGCAGCGGACGCCGTCGCGTCCGCATCCCGTCGAGCACGGTCCGCATCGGTGACGCCAACACACCGGGGGCGGGATCCACACCCCCGTACCAGCTCTCCTCGACGGTCTCGACCACCGTGGCCAGCGCCGCACGGGCACGCTCGTCGAGACCGTGGCCGTGTACGAAGCGGCGCGCCGCTGCGCGGACGGTATCGGTCGGTGGGCTGAGCACGCCCCCGTCGCTCGACTCTGCCAGCAGCTCGCTCCACGCCGCAGCGGCTGCGTCCGGTCCCCCCGCTGCCGCGGCCGCGAGGCGTCGCCGGCGCAGCCGTTCCCGCCAGAAGACCGGCGCCGCCGCGGCGCCGGACAGCGCAGCGGTGACCAGCCCGCCGACCAGCGCAGGAACGAGCCACGGAGCATCGAGCGCGTCGGCGGAATCGGGTTCTGTGGCCGGCTCGTCGGGGGCGGGCACCTCCTCCGGCAGAGGCGGTTCGGGAATCGGCGGCGACTGTGACGGCAGCGGCACCGCGCTGGTCTCCGGGGCCTCGGCGGCCGCCGCGAGGGACTCCGCGACGTACGGGGGAACGAGACCGCGGCCGTCGGTCAGCGGGGTGGGGTCGAAGGCGGTCCAGCCGATGCCCGGGAACCAGGCCTCGACCCAGGCGTGAGCGTCGGCGGTGCTCACCACGCGGGCGTCCCCCGCGTCGTCGTCGCCACCGGTGAAGCCGACCGCGACCCGCGTGGGCACGCCGACCGTGCGCAGCATGACGGCCATCGCCGAGGCGAACTGCTCGCAGTAGCCCCGCCGCCCCTCCAGCAGGAACTCGACCAGCGAGTCGTCGCCGTTCCCGGGCGCCGTCGACAGGTCGTAGCTGAACGGGGAGGTGGGGCCGGTGAACCACTCCGTCAGCGCGACCGCGCGATCGAAACCCGAGGTGGCCCCCCTCGTCACCTCCTCGGTGACCGCGGCCACCCGCGGGTCGACACCGTCCGTCGACAGGAAGGCGGGGTCCACCCGCGATGCTGTCGTTCCGTCCGCGGCTCGCAGGTCGGCAGCCGTCGGCGCGGGCAGCAGGGCCCGCTGGGTCCAGACGGGTTCCTGTCGAGGTCGAGACGTGAATGCTGTTCCGCTGACGGGGTCGTATGCCCACTGCCGCGCGTCCACGCCCGCGACGGCGAGCGGCTGACCGTAGACCGGCAGCCAGTAGTCCCGGAAGTCGAGGTTCTCGACCCGCACGGTCGCGCGGTCACCCGGGCCCTCGGCGTCCGGCAGCTCGCCCACCAGCGACAGCCCGGCGTCCGGGCGGGTGGGCTCCCAGCCGACGTCGGGAACGTAGGTGCGCAGGGTCAGCGCGCGCAGGTAGGTCGGACGGGGCAGGCCGCTCACCCGGAAGAGCTCTGTCGGAACGCTCTGCTGCAGCTGCCCGCGCAGCGCCGTGAACGGGCTCAGCCCGAGCGCGCCGCCGGTGCCACCGGCGCCGGCCGCCGTCTCCGGAAGCCTTCCGGCCGTGCCCACCGAGCCGGCGGCGCTGCCGACGGCGAGGGCGAGGGTCGCGGCCACAGCCGTGAGAGCCACTCCGATCGCGGCGGTCCCCGCTCGCCGGCGCAGTGGCTCGACCGCGACCGGCCCGGTGAGCAGCAGAAGCCCGAACCCGGCCGCCGCGGCGGCGAGCATCCATCCGGGCAGCAGCTCGTCGGCGAGCGCCGCCGGCACGGCGAACACGGCGAGCAGCGGTACGCCGGCGGCCGCGGGCGCACATGCGGCGACGGCGGCGGCATGCACGATCACGGTTGCGACGCCGAAGGCGGCGGTGACGAGCAGGAGGATCGCGGTCGTGGCCGGCACCGGCGACACGCCGTCGCGGATCTCGCCGCCTGCGTCGTCGAGCAGAGCCGCGAGCTCGGCGGTGGCAGCGGAGCCGGGCACGACCCCCAGCACTCCCGATTCCGTGAAGAGGGCGGTGACGCTCACGGCGAGCGCGGCCAGCTGCGCTGCCGCGGCCACAACCCCCATGCCCGGGAGCGCATCCCGGGCGAGCGCAGCGGCAACCAGCGACACGGAGACGCCGACCGCCACCACTACCGCCACGGCGCCCGCTGCGAACATCCACCAACGGTCGCCTGCCACCACCGCGCCCACCGGCGCGCCGGCGAGCAGCACCGCCGCACCGGCGAGCACCGGGCGCAGCCACACGCCGACGCTCACGAGTCCTCCTCGCTGGCGCTCGTCGGCCGCGTTCGCGGCGCTGCTGTGTCTGATGGTGAGCTCGTAAGCTCGCTCACGAGAGCCGGAGCGGGCCTGGTGCCCGTCGTCACGTGACCACCCTGCCGGCCACCACCGCGTCCCACACACCCTCCGGTGCTGCCTCCCGACCCGCAGCCACCGTGATCCAGCCGGCCCGCTCGAGCGCGGCGGCGGCGTCGGCCACCGGCGACACCGGCAACCCGCCCCAGGTCGCGATGTCGAGCAGCACGGCGTGGCCGCCCGCGGGGCAGCGTCGGACGAGGGCCGCGATCGAGTCCGGCGT
>JAQSWF010000119.1 GCA_029266775.1 Pseudonocardia sp. | reverse complement strand
CCACCAGGCACGTCAGGCCGCCGAACTCGTAGAGCACCTGGCGGCAGCGCCCGCACGGCATGAGCAGCTCGCCGGTGCCCGACCGGCAGGCCACGGCCACGAGCCGCCCGCCTCCGGTGAGCCGCAGCTGCCCGACCAGCGTGCACTCCGCGCACAGCCCGAGCCCGTACGAGGCGTTCTCGACGTTGCAGCCGGTGACGACCCGGCCGTCGTCGCAGACCGCAGCCGCCCCCACTCGTAAGCCGGAGTACGGGCAGTACGCCGTGGACGCCGCCTGCGTGGCCACCGCCCGCAGTGCGGGCCAATCCAGCTCAGCGCACAGCGCAGCCCGGTCGGTCATCAGTCGCCCTCCCCGCGCCGATACTCCACGCCGACGGCGGCGGGCGGGCGCAGGTGTTGGGACGCGACGGCGAGCACGACCAGCGTGACGATCTGCGGCGCGTACGTGGCGAACTCGCGCGGGATCGTGTCGACGGCGTAGTACAGGGCGTACACCACCGCCCCGATCGCCGTGGCGACGAGCGCGGGGGTCCAGTGCCGCCGCGCCACCCAGAACAGCGCGACGGCGACGGCGAGCAGCGTGGCCGAGTAGAGCAGCGCGTGCACCGCCTCGCCCCCCGCGCGCAGCTGCAGCCCGTCCACGAAACCGAACAGCGCCGAGCCCGCGAGCAGCCCGCCCGGGCGCCAGTTCCCGAAGATCATCGCGGCGAGGCCGATGTAGCCGCGCCCTCCCGTCTGGCCCTCCAGGTAGCCGAGCTGCCCTGGGTTGAGGACCAGCGCCGCGCCGCCCAGGCCGGCCAGCGCGCCCGACACGACCACGCCGATGTACTTGTAGCGGTAGACGTTCACCCCGAGCGACTCCGCGGCCACCGGGTTCTCCCCGCAGGACCGCAGTCGCAGGCCGAACCGGGTGCGCCAGAGCAGGAAGTAGGTGATCGGGACCAGAGCGAACCCGATGACGACCAGCGCGTTCAGGTTCGTGACGAGCCCCCCGAGCAGGCCTGCGAGGTCGGAGACCAGCACGCGCTGCTGCGCCTCGAGAGCCGACGTCGCCTGGGACAGGCCCGGGACGGAGAAGTCGGGAAAGTCCTCCACCCGGGGAGACTCACGCGGGTTCTGGGTGATGGGGAAGAAGATCAGCGAAGCCAGGTACTTCGTGACGCCCAACCCCAGCAGCGTGATCGCGACACCCGACACGATCTGGTTGACGGCGAACGTCACGGTGGCGACGGCGTGCAGCAACCCACCGAGCGCCCCGAACACGATCCCGCCGAGCAGGGCCGCCCACGGTCCCCACTGGTAGCCGGCCCACGCGGCACCCCACGTACCGAGGATCATCATGCCCTCGAGGCCGATGTTGATTACACCGGCCCGCTCTGCCCACAGGCCGCCCAGGCCGGCCAGCAGGATCGGCAGCATCAGACGGACGGCGGCCTCCGCGGTGCCGCTCGACGTGAGCTGCACCTGCCCGGTGAACGTGGTGGTGATCGCCAGGATGGCCAGGCCGACCGCTACGACGATCATGGGACGGGCCCAGCGGGGCAGCCGGCGCCGCGTTCCGGGCGCCGAGGGAGCGCTGCGGCGCGCCTCCACGGCGGTCACGGCCGACCTCCCGATCCGACGGCTTCGGGTTCCTCGGACCGGGCCCGCAGCTGCGCGGCGACGAGCCGCTGCTCGGCGGCCAGCTCGTAGCGCCGCACGATCTCGTACGCCACGACCACCGACAGCACGATCGACCCCTGCATGATCAGGACGATCTCGCGCGGCACGCCCACGTTGTCCAGCGCCAGCGCGGACTTGTCGAGGAACGCCCACAGCAGCGCGCCGAGGGCGATGCCGACCGGGTTGTTGCGACCCAGCAGCGCGATCGCGATGCCGGTGAACCCGTAGCCGGTCGGCGAGGTGAGGGTGTAAGCGAAGTCGCGGCCCAGCAGCTCGGGCAGGCCGACCAGCCCGGCGACCGCGCCGGACAGCAGCAACGCGATGATCACCATGCGGCGGGAGTTCACCCCGCCCGCGGCGGCCGCAGTCGGCGACTCGCCGGAGGCCTTGAGATCGAACCCGAACCGCGTGCGGTTCAGCAGGAACCAGTACGCGACACCCAAGCCTGCGGCGAGGAACAGGAGCCCGAAGACCGTCCCGGCCGCGCCGAATGGGATGCCCGGCACCTGCCCGCTCGGCTCGATCGGCTGCGTCGAGATGTTGTTGCCGCGCAGGACGCCGTAGGCGTCCGTGCTGATGAGGAAGGCGATCAGGCCGGTGGCCACGAAGTTCAGCATGATCGTGGAGATCACCTCGCTGACCCCGCGGTAGGCCTTGAGCACGGCCGCGATGCCCGCCCACGCCGCGCCGACCAGCGCGCCGACCAGCAGGATCACGATGGTGTGCACGACCGGGGGCAGCACGAGGGCGCCGCCGACGATCGCCGCGACGCACGCCGCCAGCCGGTACTGGCCCTCGATGCCGATGTTGAACAGCTTCATCTGGAAGCCGATCGCCACCGCCAGCGCGGCGATGTAGTAGATGGCCGCGCTGTTGACGATGTCGACGGCCGTGGTGCCCGCACCCACCTGCGTGACCATCACGGCCAGGGCCGTCAGCGGGTTGTCGCCGCTGATCAGCAGGGCGACCGCGCAGAGCAGCGCCGCGAACAGCACCGCCAGCGCCGGCGGCAGCAGCACCGTGCGCAGGCGGGTCACGCCGCGCCTCCGCTCGCGCCGGCCGGCTCGCTCGCGTGGGCGTCGTCGGCGCCGGTCATGGCGGCGCCGAGCTGCTCAGGCTTGACCGTGGACGGGTCCGCCGTGGCGACCAGCTGCCCGCGCAGGATCACCGCGATCGAGTCCGAGAGCCCGATCAGCTCGTCCAGATCCGCGCTGATGAGCAGCACCGCCAGCCCGGCAGCCCGCGCCGTGCGCAGCTCCTCCCAGATTCCGGCCTGGGCCCCGACGTCCACCCCGCGGGTGGGATGGGACGCGATGAGGAGTACGGGGCTGCCGGAGAGCTCTCGGCCGACGACGAGCTTCTGCTGGTTGCCTCCGGAGAGCGCCGCCGCGGGCACGTCCACGTCCGGGGTCCGCACGTCGAACTCCGCAACGATCCGCTCGGTGTCGCGCCGCGCCGCGGGGAGGTCGAGCAGCCCGAACGGGCCACCGCGGGCGACCGGCGGGCGTGTCTGGTAGCCCAGGATGCGGTTCGCCCAGAGCGGCTGGGAGGCGAGCAGGCCGTGGCGGGTGCGGTCTTCCGGCACGTAGCCGATCCCGGCCTCGCGGCGTTCGAGCGTGCTCGCACGGCTGATGTCTTTGCCCCCGAGCACCACGCGGCCGGACGACGCGTGCCGCATGCCCATGATCGTCTCAACCAGCTCGGTCTGTCCGTTGCCCTCGACCCCGGCGATGCCGAGCACCTCGCCGGCGTGCACGACCAGGTCCACGTCCGACAGCGGCGGCCTGCGCCCCTCCTCGCCCGCGAGCGACAGCCCTTCGACGCGCAGCACCTCGCGGTCCGTCACGGTGGACTCGCGGCTGCCCGGGTCCGGCAGCTCGCTGCCCACCATCATCTCGGCCAGCTCCCGGCTGGTGATGGTGCGCGGGTCCGCGGTGCCGACGGACGTCCCCCGGCGGATCACGGTGATCGTGTCCGCGATGGCCCGCACCTCGTCCAGCTTGTGCGAGATGAACAGGAACGTGTAGCCCTCTTCGCGCATGCCGCGCAGGGTGTCGAACAGCTCGTCGACCTCCTGCGGTACAAGCACGGCGGTGGGCTCGTCCAGGATCACCGTGCGCGCACCGCGGTAGAGCACCTTGACGATCTCGACGCGCTGCCGGTCCGCGACGCCGAGCTGCTCGACAAGCAGGCCCGGCTCGGTCCGCAGCCCGACGACGCCGGCGAGCTCGGCGATGCGTGCGCGGGCGGCCGCGCCGATGCCGTGCTCGGCCTCGGCGCCGAGCAGCACGTTCTCCGCGACGGTGAAGTTGTCGGCGAGCATGAAGTGCTGGTGCACCATGCCGATGCCGGCCTTGATGGCGTCGGCGGGCGAGCGGAAGTGGACCTCCGCGCCGTTGACCCGGATCACGCCCTCGTCCGGGTGCTGCATCCCGTAGAGGATCTTCATCAGCGTCGACTTGCCAGCGCCGTTCTCCCCGCAGAGCGCGTGCACCTCGCCGCGGCGGACGCGCAGGTTGATGTCGTCGTTCGCGACCACGCCGGGGAACCGCTTGGTGATCCCCACCAGCTCGACGGCGTACTCGCCGCCGCTTTCACCGGACTCCGCCATGCCTCCCCCGGCCCTGCTCGTCGTGCTCCGGGCCATGCAGGTTACGGCGTGCTCGGGACCGGGACCTGACCGTTGATGATCGCGACCTTGTAGGCCTCGAGCTGGGTGGCGATGTCGTCGACATGGCCCCCGGTGGTCGAGTAGCCGACGCCGTCCACGCTCAGGTCGAAGACATCGGGCAGGGTGGACAGGTCGCCCGCCGCGGAGGCGTTGATGTAGTCGTAGACCGCGACGTCGACGCGCTTGAGCATCGACGTGAGGATCCGCTCGTTCGTCGGCGGGTCCGCGGTCTCGGCCTGGTCGGAGTCGACGCCGATCGCCCACTTCTGCGCTTCAGGGGTGTTCGCGGCAGTGACCGCCTCGAACACGCCCTGCCCGGACGCACCGGACGCGTGGTAGATGATGTCCGCCCCGCCATCGAGCTGCCCGCGGGCGACCTCGGTGGCCTTCGCGGGGTCGTTGAACCCGGTGAAGTCGCCGGCCGGCGTGAGGTACGCCGAGTCGATCTCGATGGTCGGCGCGACGGCCCGCGCCCCCGCCTCGTACCCCGCCTCGAACTTCTGGATCAGCGGCGTCTCGACCCCGCCCACGAAGCCGACGTGGCATCCGGTGGTCTTCAGCGCGGCAGCGGCGCCGACCAGGAACGAGCCCTGCTCTTCGGCGAACACCAGCGGCGTGACGTTGGGCAGCTGCACGGTGTTGTCGTCGACGATCGCGAACTGCACCTGCGGGTTCTCTGCCGCGACGGTCTGCGTGGCCGTGGCGTACTTGAAGCCCACCGCGATGACCGGGTTGAACCCATCCGCGACGAGCTGGCGCAGCCTGGTGGCCGCGGCGTCTTCGCTCTCGTTCGGGGCCGCGGACAGCTCGCGCGTGTTCTCCCTGACCAGGCCGAGCTCGCTGATCGCACGCTCGAGCCCCGCCGCCGCGGCGTCGTTGAACGACTGATCTCCGCGACCGCCGATGTCGTAGGCGAGCCCGACCTTGAGCCCGGAGGCGTCGGCCTGGGGCAGGGCCGGTGCCGTGCTCGCTGCCGCTCCGGCCGCAGCGGGCGGCGCGTTGCGCGTGCACTCCGTGCCGCCCCCACCGCCCCCGCCACCGCCGCCGGCCGCCGGCGCACCGGTGTCCCGGGCGCAGCCCGCCACCACCAGCGCGCTGGCGAGCACCGCTGCCACCAGCGCGAAGCCTCGTCTGTTCCGCACTCCCGCGCCTCCCGTCCCGGCCGGCCCGCTTCTTCAAATCCGGCAGACGACGGGACGGTAACCGAGCGCACCGACGTCCATGCGTCCAGCTCCGCAGCCGTGACCGAATCGTCGGTTTGGCTGTGCCCGACGACGTGTTGTGGGCGGCAGGCGGCACGGGCGAAACTGCGGTGGTGCGGCGGGTCGGGGAAGCGATGGGAGCCGCTCTGCTGGCGGTGCTGCTCCTGCTCGCCGGCTCGGGTGCGGCCCCGGCTGCGGTCGCAGCCGGCTGTCCGACCGGGCAGGTGCCGCCCCCGCCGCCGGCGCTCGAGGAGACGGCCCCGGGGGCCGTCGTCCCTGCACCGCTGGCCTGGCCCGTCCCTCCGGTGGGCGGCATCGCGCTCGCTGCCTGTGGCGACGTCGTCGTCTCCGGGGTCACGCCCGTGCCCGCCGAGGTGACGGCCGCCGGGTTCGTCCTCGCCGACCTCGACTCCGGCGCCGTGCTCGCCGCGCGCGCCCCGCACGCCCGTCACCGTCCGGCCTCTGCGCTGAAGGTCCTGACCGCCATGGTCGCGATCGACCGGCTCGACCCGACCGCGACGGTCGCCGGTGCTCCCGAGGACCTGTCCATCGACGGCAGCCGCGCGGGCATCGGGCCCGGTGGCACCTACACCGTGCGGGAGCTGCTGGCCGGCCTGCTGCTCAACTCCGGCAACGACACCGCCCAGGCGCTGGCCAGGGCGATCGGCGGCGACGCGGCGACCGTGACGGCGATGACCGACACCGCCCGTGTGCTCGGCGCGTTCGACACCCGTCCGGCGACACCGTCCGGGCTGGACGGGCCGGGCATGTCGTCGTCGGCCTACGATCTCGCGCTGCTCTTCCGCCAGGCCCTGCGCAAACCGCTGTTCGCCGAGATCATCGCGACGCGGACGGTGCCGATCCCCGGCTACGGCGACCGGCCGGGGTTCGTGCTGTCGAACGCCAACCCCCTGCTGTCCCGCTACCCCGGCACGCTGGGTAGCAAGACCGGCTTCACCGACGCCGCCCGGCACACCATCGTCGCCGCGGCAGAGCGCGACGGGCGCCGCCTGGTCGTTGCGGTGGTGCGTGCGGAGAACACCCCGATGATGACGTGGCAGCAGGCTGCGCTGCTGCTCGACCACGGCTTCGCCCTGCCGCCCGACGCGCCCGCAGTGGGCACGCTCGTGGACGGCCGGCCCGCGGCGTCGGTGTCAGTGGGGGTGGCCATCCCGTCGGGCACCTTCAGCGCGCCCGCGTCCGCCCGCGAGTCGCCATAATCGGCGCGACTCGCGCGCCATCTTGTAGCGACTCGCGCGCCACTTCGTAGCGACTCGCGCGGGGGAGGCGCGAGGGGATGGGTGTCAGCGGCGTCGGCCCAGGAGCCGGCCGCCCAGGAGGCCGGTGACCAGGCCGGCGCCGACCAGGCCGGCCGCCGCTGCGCCGGTCGGTCCGGAGTGCACGACCACCTCGGGCCGGATCACCGCCGGCCCGGGAACCGAGACCGGGGCCTCCTTCTCCTCCACGCCCTCGGCCGTCGCGGCCCACGCGGTGACGAACAGAACGAACCGGCTGACGAAATTGATGAACACCAGCAGGCCCAGCAGCGACCCGAAGACGGCGCCGCTCGGCGAGTTGGTGACGGCGCCGAGGTAGAACGTCATGATCTGCTTGAGGACCTCGAAGCCGATCGCGCCGAGGATCGCGGCCCGCACGGCGCTGCGCAGCGGGGTGTGCTGGCGCGGCAGCCGTGCGATCACCCACAAGAACACCGCGAAGTCCGCGACCAGCGCGAGCGCGATGCCGAGCACGCGCAGCAGCACCTGGGCCCACGGCTCGTCGCCCAGCCCGATCAGGTTCAGGAAGTCGCCGGCGAACCCCGACACCAGCCCGGTGATGGCGAAGGACCCGACCAGGGCGACGCCGAGACCCAGCAGCGACAGCAGGTCGAACATCAGTCGCTTCGGGAGAGCCGGCGGGTCCGGCGCCTGCGCCCACTGCTCGGAGAGGGCCTCGCGGAGGTTGGTCATCCACCCGATCCCCGAGTAGAGCGCGGCGAGCAGGCCGAACCCCGCGACCGTGTTCCGTTGCGCGATCGCCTGGTCGATGATCGGGTTGATAGTGTCCGCGAGGTTGGGCGGCACGGCCGCCGTGATCGCTTCCTTGATCTCGTTCAGCAGGTTCGGGTTGAAGAACAGCACGTAGCCCGCGACCGCGAAGGCGATCATCAGCAACGGCACCAGCGACAGGATCGAGAAGAAGGTGATCGCCGCTGCATAGTGGTCGCCGTGATGGTCGGTGTAGCGGGTGCCGGCCCGGACGAGGTGGTCGAACCAGGGATGGGCGGCCCGGAACTTCTCGAGCCGGGACGGCCCGTCGTCGCGCCGCTTCCCGTCACCCTTCGTCTCGTCGGTGGCAGCGGTCACGGTGCTCCTCAGCTCGCCGGTGGCAGGAAGCCGATCCTGTCGTAGGCGCGGCTCAAGGTCGACCCGGCGACGTCGCGGGCGTGTTGCGCGCCGCACGCGAGGATGCGGTCCAACTCGGCCGGGTCGTCGAGGTAGGCCCGCACGCGCTCACGCAACGGCCCGACGAACTGCGCGACGACGTCCCCGAGGTCCTTCTTGAGGTCGCCGTACCCCCGCCCGGCGTACTCGCCCTCGATCTCGGCGATCTTGCGTCCCGACAACGCCGAGTAGATCACCAGCAGGTTCGAGACCCCCGGCTTGGCCGCCACGTCGTAGCGGATCTCCCGCTCGGTGTCGGTCACGGCGGAACGGATCTTCTTGACCGAGACCTTCGGGTCGTCGAGCAGCTCGACGATTCCCCCGGGGCTCGATGCCGACTTGCTCATCTTCGCCGTCGGGTCCTGCAGGTCCTGGATCTTCGCGGCCCCGGCGGGGATGTAGGGCTCGGGGACGACGAAGGTGCGGCCGAAGCGGGTGTTGAACCGCTGTGCGAGATCGCGCGTGAGCTCCAGGTGCTGGCGCTGGTCTTCGCCGACAGGAACCCGGTCGGCCTGGTAGAGCAGGATGTCGGCCGCCTGCAGGACCGGGTACGTGAACAGCCCGACGGTGACCCGGTCGGCGCCCTGACGAGCGCTCTTCTCCTTGAACTGGGTCATCCGGCTCGCCTCGCCCAGCCCCGTGAGGCAGCCGAGCACCCACTCCAGCTGCGCGTGCTCGGGCACGTGCGACTGGACGAACAGCGTGCACCGCTCCGGGTCGAGCCCCAGCGCGAGGAGCTGGGCGGCGGCGTTGCGGGTGCGTGCGGCGAGCGTCTTCGGATCGTGCTCGACCGTGATCGCGTGCAGGTCCGGGATGAAGTAGAACGCGTCGTGGTCGTCCTGCAGGGCCACCCACTGGCGGACCGCGCCCAGGTAGTTGCCGAGGTGGAACGAGTCCGCGGTGGGCTGGATGCCGGAGAGCACCCGCGGCCGGCGGTCGGTGGGCGTGGTCATGCCTCCATTGTCCCGTCCGCGGCGACCCGGTTCCGACGGGCCGCAGAACGCACCTAGCTGGAGCCGGGCAGGGTGGGCGGTGGGGCGTCCGGGTCCGGGGGACCCTCCTCGTCGTCTTCCGGGTGGCGCTCCGGCTCCGTCCGGTGCACCTCGACGACGCCGCTGTCCAGGTCGATCGGCCCCAGCCGCCAGGCCTGCCCGCTGCCGGCCTCGCTCGACTCGGAGCGGAGCTTGCGGCCGGGGAACATCTCACCGAGCACTCCCACGCACGTCACGCTACGCCCGCGGCGCGGCCGCCGGATCAGGACTGGTCGAGCGGGACCGCGATGTCGGTAACCTGCTCGGACAGTGCACCCATCGACTCCGCCTTGCCGGTCAAGAGGTTGATCCGGTACAGGCCGTACGTGCCGTCGACCTGCAGCGTGGCCAGCGCCGTCGGCTCGGCGACGGCTCCGGCCGCCGGGCCAGAGATGTCGAAGCCGGCTGCCGGGCCGGCGTCGACGCCCAAGCCGCCCATCGGGGCGAAGGTGCCGGCGTTCGCCGGGGACTGGATGGACACCCTTGTCGGTCGCAGTGGGAGCACCGGCGTCGGCGAACGGTTGACGCAGGTTCTGCCCGGTGTCGCTGATGATCCGCAACGCGTTCGCGGCCGGGTTGAAGTCGACACCGAAGTAGGTACCGGACAGCTTCACGCTCAGCTGCTTGACCTTGGTAGCCGCCCCGGCGTCATCGAGCGTGTACACACCGCCGGCGTCGCCGACGCCGTACAGCTTGCCGTCCTGAACCCGGTGGTCGATACCGACAAGCTTGCGGTCGCCCGCGAGGCCGGTGACCGTGCGGTTGTCCCGTGCGGCGAGGTTGACGGTGCTGAAGGTGATCAGCGGCGAGGTTGACGGTGCTGAAGGTGATCAGCGACGTGCCACCGACGAGACCGATGACGTTCACCGGGCTCGACGCCGCGGACGTCGGAGCGGCGGCGGCCGAGGCGGCAGGCGGAGGAGCCGACCCCGGCTGCGGCGAGCCGCTGCCCATCGCACAACCGCTGATGACGGAGCCGATCAGCGCCGTGAGGACGCCGGCGGAGACGAGACTGCGCATGACAAGTCCTCCACGGTGCAGTGGGGTGGGTCACTTCTGGCTTGTCATACGGAGCGGTCGACCTGACGGATGGGGTCGCGCCCGCGGCAGGAGGCACGCGCTGTTGCACCACAGCGGTGGGCCGCACGGCGGGGCGTGCCGAGCGGGGCGCGTCCGGACGTGGTGCGGCTCAGACCGGGGTGAGCGGGAGCAGACGCGGGGCCGGTCGCGCGGGCGGGACCAGCCGCTCGACCGGCTCCCCGTACGTGGTGCTGCGCTGCCGGACGGGCCGCCCCGCCGCCGCGGCGATGGCCGTCAGCTCCGTCACCGTGCGCGCCGACCCGTTCTCCGACCCGGCCATCCGGCTGATCGTCTCCTCCATGAGGGTGCCGCCCATGTCGTCGGCACCCCCGCGCAGGACGTCCGCGGCCAGCGCGTCGCCGAGCTTGACCCACGACACCTGGACGTGGTCGATCCGCCCGTGCAGTGCGAGCCGGGCGAAGGCGTGGACGGCGCGGTTGTCGCGCTCCGTCGGGCCCGGCCGGGCCAGGCCGGCGAGGTAGATCGGCGCGCTGTGGTGCACGAACGGCAGCGGGACGAACTCGGTGAATCCCCCGGTGTCGTCCTGGAGCGCCGCCAGGGTGCGCAGGTGTCCCAGCCAGTGCCGCGGCTCGTCGACGTGCCCGTACATCATCGTGGAGCTCGACGGGATCCCGAGCCGGTGGGCCGTGGAGACCACGTCCACCCACTGCGCCGCCGGCAGCTTGCCCTTGGTCAGCACCCACCGGACCTCATCGTCGAGGATCTCGGCCGCCGTCCCGGGAATCGAGCCGAGCCCGGCGTCGCGCAGCTCGGTGAGCCACTCCTCGACCGACACCCCGGCCTTCGCAGCCGCGGACACGATCTCCATCGGTGAGAAGGCGTGCACATGCATCCCGGGCACCGCGCTCCGCACGGCCCGCACGAGCTCCGTGTAGAAGGTGACGGGCAGCTGTGGGTCGATCCCGCCCTGCATGCACACCTCGGTCGCGCCGAGCCGCGCCGCCTCCGCCGCCCGCGCTGCGACCTCGTCGAGCGAGAGCCGGTAGGAGTCGGCGTCGCGCTCGCGCTGCGCGAAGGCGCAGAACCGGCAGCCGACGTAGCAGACGTTCGAGAAGTTGATATTCCGGTTGACCACGTAGGTGACCTCGTCGCCGACGACGTCGCGGCGCAGGTCGTCGGCGGCCAGCGCCAGCTCCTTCAGCGCCGGGCCCTCCGCGAGCAGCAGCGCCATGGCCGCGTGCGTGTTCCGCGGGTCGAGCAGCGCCGCCGGATGGGACGACGCGAGAGCCAGGCCGGTACGGACGTCGGCGGCCAGCCGTTCGGGGGTCCGTGCGCGTCCGGCCGAGCCCCGTCGTTGGGCCAGCTCGTCGCGCAGCGCGTCCCAGTCGCCGTAGACGGACGCGAAGTCGGCCCGCCGGTCCGTCGTGCGACCCGAGGAGTCGATCGACGCGTGCAGGTCGACCCGGCCGGAGGAGGTGAATCCGCCGTCCGGCTCCTGCCACGGTCGCCCGGCCGGCACCGCGTCCTCCCGCGCCAGGCCGGTCTCCGGGTCGGCCAGGGCCGCGACGTGCCCGTGCAGCCGGGTGTCGATCCACGGCGAGCCCGCCAGCACGTACGGCGGGTAGGCGGTGAGCCGCTCGCGCAGCGTGAACCCCGCCTCGGCGGAGCGGGCCGCCAGCTCGTCGATGGCCGGCCAGGGCCGTTCGGGGTTCACGTGGTCCGCCGTGACGGGCGAGACGCCGCCCCAGTCGTCGATCCCCGCCCGCAGCATGAGCGCGAACTCGTCGCCGACGAGGTTCGGCGGGGCCTGCAGCCGCATCCGCGGGCCGAGCACGAGGCGGGCGACGGCGATGGTGGCGGCCAGGTCGTGCAGATCGGCGTCCGGGTCGTTCGCCATCGCGGTGTCCGGCTTCGCCCGGAAGTTCTGGACGATCGTCTCCTGGATGTGCCCGTGCGCGCGGGCAGCGGCGCGGATCGCGAACAGCGACTCGGCGCGCTCGCCACGGGTCTCGCCGATCCCGATGAGGATGCCGGTGGTGAACGGGACGCTGACGCGCCCGGCGTCGGTCAGCGTGCGCAGCCGTACCGCCGGCTCCTTGTCCGGGCTGCCGAAATGCGGGCCGCCGGCCTCGCTCCACAGCCGGGTGGCCGTCGTCTCCAGCATCATCCCCATCGACGGCGCGTCAGCTCCTCCCAGCTCAGCACGCCGGGGTTGAGGTGCGGCAGCAGCCCGGTCTCCTCGAGTACCGCGATCGCGCAGGCGCGGACGTACTCCAACGTGGTCTGGTAGCCGCGGGCCTCCAGCCACTCGCGGGCCGCAGGCCAGCGCTCCTCGGGGCGGTCGCCGAGGGTGAACAGCGCCTCCTTGCATCCGGCGGCGGCGCCGGCGCGCGCGATCTCGAGCACCTCGTCGCGCTCGAGGAACGCTGCGGGAAGGCGGTGCGGCACGGTGGCGAATGTGCAGTAGTGGCAGCGGTCGCGGCACAACCGGGTCAGTGGGACGAAGACCTTGCGCGAGTAGGTGACCACGCCCGGCCGCCCGGCGTGCACCAGCCCGGCATCGCGGACGCGTGACGCGGCCGACAGAAGCGCATCGAGGTCGTCGCCCCGCGCGGCGAGCAGCACCGACGCCTCGGTGACGTCGAGCGCCGCCCCGTCCCGGACCCGCCGCAGCGCCCGGCGCATCGCGGGCGCCGGCGGGACGGCCTCGGGAGGACGCGGGGTGGGCGTGTCGGCCATGCCTGCACACTAGGTCGCACTGCGACGGTCGACGACCTCGCCCGGCGGGTCGAGATGGCCGCGTCGGCAGTGCGCGTTCGGCGCGGCCTCCCGACCGAGGGTTCAGACGTACCGGCGCATCACCAGGCGGGGCAGCTTGCTGGCCAGCGCATCGGTGCTGCCGACCACCTCGAACCCGGCCTTCTCGAACATCGCCCGTGTGCCGACGAACGCCATCGTCAGGTCGATGCGGCCCGATCCGGCGTCGACCGGATAGCTCTCGACGGCCGGAGCGCCGCGCGCCGCGGCGTACTCGACCGCGCCGGTGATCAGCGGTGTCGTGTAGCCGCGCCTGCGGTGGCCACCGCGGATGACGATGCAGATGATGCTCCACACGGGCAGGTCGTCGAGGGGCCGGATCAGGCGGGAACGGGCCAGGCGGGTGTTCTCCGAGCGCGGGCCGATGCTGCACCAGCCGACCGGCTCACCGTCGTCGTACCCGATCACCCCGGGTGGGTTCTCGCGTCCGGCGAGCGCGCGGAACGCCTGCTCGCGGCGCCCGTTGCCGAGCTCGGCGATCTCCGGGGCGGTCAGCCGATGCGAGAGGCACCAGCAGTGGCTCGCCCGCCGGTTGGGGTTCGCCACCCTGACGAAGTCGTCGATGCGGTCCGGGGTCACGGGTCGGATGTCGAGCGTCATCTGACGAGCCGAGGGAGGAGCGGGCGGTCGCTCACGTCGCTCATGCGACGTCGGCCGGCTCGCCGCCGGTCACCGTCACCAGCTCGGCGAACGTGCTGGGAAACACCGCGTGCGGAATGCCGCCCGCCGCCCACACCTCGTCGTAGCGCTCCAGCGCCCGGTCGACGAGCGTGCGCAGCGGCGTGGGATGGCCGACCGGCGCCACACCGCCGATTGGTTGGCCCGTCGCGGCGCGGACGAACTCCGGCGACGCCCGGCGCACCCGGTCCGCGCCGATCAGCGCTGCGACCTTGCCCATGTCCACCCGGTGCCCACCGGAGGTCAACACGAGCAGCGGCTCGCCGTCGGCGTCGAACACCAGCGAGTTCGCGATCTGGCCGACCTCCACGCCCAGCGCGGCCGCGGCGGCCGCCGCAGTGGTGACGGCGTCGGGAAGCACGCGCATGCCCTCGAGCGCGTGGGGCGCCGCGCCGCCTGCGCGAAGGACGTCCAGCACGAGCGCGACGTTGCGGTGAGGTGAGGTCACTTGTCAGGTACAGGTCGTGCCCGGCACAGGGGTGAGGAACTGGTCGGCCGCCCAACGGTTGCCGGTCAGCTCGCGGAAGCCGTCGGTGACCACCCGCGTGCCGTCGACCACGGCCCCCTCGGGAAGCGTGTCCACCTGCTCGCTCGCGGTGCTCGGGCCGGCGCGGACCCGCAGTTCGGCGGCGGTGACCCGCAGCTGACAGCCGGTGGAGCCGGTCGCGGCGGGGACGGTGCTGGCGGGCGCACCGTCGATCGTGGCGAGGATCGTGAGCAGGACTCCCGCGAGGATCACCAGACCCCAGCCTCGGAACGATTTCTTCGCCGCCTCGCGAAGGCCCGTCTTCGCCATCGGTCCGCCTCCCGAACGCACGATCGAAGACCGACGGTAGCCGACCGTGGATCAGCGCGGAAGCAGCGACGGGCCGCGATCCGTCCCGCGCCGCAGCCGGATCACCGCCGCGCGGCCTGCAGGTTCTCGTCCAGCGCGGCCAGGAACTCCTCGGTGGGCAGGTACGGCGCGTCCTTGTTCACCAGCAGTGCGAGGTCCTTGGTCATCTTGCCGCTCTCGACGGTCCGCACGACCACGTCCTCGAGCTGCTCGGCGAACGCGGTGACCTCCGGGGTTCCGTCGAGCTTGCCACGGTGCGCCAGCCCCCGGGTCCATGCGTAGATCGACGCGATGGGGTTGGTCGACGTCGGCTTGCCGGCCTGGTGCTGGCGGAAGTGCCGGGTGACGGTGCCGTGTGCCGCCTCCGCCTCGACGGTGCGGCCGTCCGGCGTCATCAGCACGCTCGTCATGAGGCCGAGGGAGCCGAAGCCCTGCGCCACGATGTCCGACTGGACGTCGCCGTCGTAGTTCTTGCAGGCCCAGACGTAGCCGCCTTCCCACTTGAGCGCCGCAGCGACCATGTCGTCGATCAGGCGGTGCTCGTAGGTGAGCTGCTTGGCCTCGAAGCGATCCTTGAACTCGGCCTCGAAGATCTCCTGGAACAGGTCCTTGAACCGGCCGTCGTAGGCCTTGAGGATCGTGTTCTTGGTCGACAGGTACACCGGGTAGTCGCGCTGCAGGCCGTAGTTGAACGAGGCACGGGCGAAGTCGCGGATCGAGTCGTCCAGGTTGTACATCGCCAGCGCGACGCCGGCGCCGGGGGCCTGGAAGACCTCGTGCTCGATGGGCGCCGAGCCGTCCTTCGGGGTGAACGTGATCGTCAGCGTGCCCTCGCCCGGGAACCGGAAGTCGGTGGCGCGGTACTGGTCGCCGAAGGCGTGGCGGCCGACGATGATCGGCTGTGTCCAGTGCGGCACCAGGCGCGGGATGTTCGAGATGATGATCGGCTCGCGGAAGATGACGCCGCCCAGGATGTTGCGGATGGTTCCGTTGGGCGAGCGGTACATCCGCTTGAGCCCGAACTCCTCGACGCGTGCTTCGTCCGGGGTGATCGTCGCGCACTTGACGCCCACGCCGTGCCGTTTGATCGCGTTCGCGGCGTCGACGGTGATCTGGTCGTCGGTCTTGTCCCGCGACTCGATGCCCAGGTCGTAGTACTCCAGGTGCACATCGAGGTACGGGTGGATCAGCTCGTCCTTGATGAACTGCCAGATGATCCGCGTCATCTCGTCGCCGTCGAGCTCCACGATGGTGCCCTCGACCTTGATCTTCGCCATGCCCGCCGGCTCCTCTCGCAGCTCCTCGCTGGGGCCGAGCCTACTGACGGGGCCCCGCGACGCCCTGCTGTGGCGGATGAGATCACGTCCTGCGGGTGGCGCGCCGATGGCCGGTCTCGTGTTGGTGTGCCCTACCGGTCGACTCAGCCGACGGTCAGCGAGCCCCGCGTGATCGTCAGCGCGAGCAGCACCACGGCGAGGCCCAGCCCCGTGTAGCTGAGCACGTCGATCACCCGGCTACGGATCGCGAGCATCCCCGCCCGCTCGAGGGGCAGCACCGCGCGCAGCACGGCCCCGACGAGCAGCGAGCCGCCCAGCAGCACCGCACCTTCGCGCCAGTTCGCCGTCGCCACGCGCAGGAGTCCGATCGCGGCGATGGCGAGCACGACCGCCGCGGGAGTCTCCACAGGCAGGCGCAGGCGCGACGGCACGACCGCATCCTCGCAGGCAGCCAGGACCCCTCGGCGCCCCGGCTCGCCGCAGGAGACGATGTGGCGTTCCCGTCGTCGATCCTGCCCGGGAGAGCCATGGAGATCGCCGGTTCGGCCGCCCTCGTCACCGGTGCCGCGTCGGGCCTCGGTGCCGCCACCGCGGCCGCGCTCGCCGCGCGCGGAGCCGCGGTGTACGGGCTCGATCTCGAGAGCGCGGTGTCCGGTGCGGCGGCACCCGACGGCGTCACGCTGCTGGCGACCGACGTCACCGAGGAGGACGGGGTGCGGGACGCGTTCGCCCGGATCGCCGACGACGGCCACGAGCTGCGGGTGGCTGTCACTTGCGCGGGCATCGCCCCGTCGGCGCGGCTCGTGTCGCGGCAGGGGCCGCACGACCTCGCCCTGTTCCGCGCCGTGGTCGAGGTGAACCTCGTGGGGACGTTCAACGTGCTGCGGTTGGCCGCCGACGCGATGAGCCGGCTTCCACCCGACGCGGAGGGCGGGCGCGGGGTGGTGGTCACCACGGCCTCGATCGCCGCCTACGAGGGACAGGTCGGGCAGATCGCCTATGCGGCGTCCAAGGCCGGTGTCGCGGGCATGACGGTGACCGCGGCCCGGGACCTGGCGCAGCACGGGGTTCGGGTGGTGGCGATCGCGCCCGGGATCGTCGACACGCCGATGATGGCCGGCATGCCCGACGACGTGCGGGCCGGGTTGGCGGCGAAGGTGCCCTTCCCGCCGCGGCTCGGACGCCCCGAGGAGTACGCGCAGCTGGCACTGATGATCGTCGCCCACGACTACCTCAACGGCGAGACGATCCGGATGGACGGCGCGCTGAGGATGCCGCCGCGATAGCGCGGAGGAGCGCGAGTAGCGACGGCGTGGCCCTTCTCTTTGCACTTCGGAGCCGAAACGCTGCGTGGAGCGTCTCCGGACAGCGCTATGGCTCCGAAGTGCGATATGGGAGCGGCGGGTGATCAGCCGATGCGTAGGCCATGCGCGGTGGCGAAGGCCAGCCCGGTCTCGACGTCGACGGTCGTGCCCGCGAGCCGGGCACCGGTGAGCGCGGCGGCGTCCAGCCGGGCTCCCCGGAGGTCTGCGCCGTCCAGGCGGGCGCCGCTGAGCCGCGCGCCGGTCAGGTCGGCGCCGGTCAAGTCGGCGTCGCGCAGATCCGCCTCGACGAGGTTGGCCTCGCGCAGCCGCAGCCCGGACAGGTCGGTGCGGCGCAGGTCGGCCCCGCCGAGCGCGGCCAGGGTGAGGTCGCAGTCCGTGAGGACGAGCGGGCGCAGCCGACTGTCGAGAACGGTGCTGCCCAGGAGCGAGCATCCGGTGAAGGTCGCGCCGCTCAACGTGGTGCGTTCGAGGGTGCACGAGCGGAAGGCGCTGCCGGCATGCGTGGAGTCGCCGAGGTCCGTGCCGCGGAACCGGCACCCGTCGAAGACGCACCTCTCGGTGACGAGCCCGCGCAGGTCCGCGTCGTTCAGGGCGCAATTGACGAACCGGCGCCCGCGCCACACCCGACCGCTGGCCGCGGGACGTCCAGCACGAGGTCCGACAGGTCGAGGTCCACGTACGCGGTGTCGTCCTCGATCGGGGCATCGGCAGATCCATCGGGCACGGCGTGAGCGTGCCAGGGGCAGCCGCAGCCGGTGACGACGGCATCGTGGCCCAGGCGACGCCCGGGGCCGTCATCGGAAGTCGCGTGACTTCACCGGCACCGCCAGTACGAGTCGCTGAAGCCGGTCAGCCACGAGGTTGAGCACCCCCTCTGGACTGCGCTCGAGCCGCCCGCGCACCAGCAGCGCCGAGCTGGTGACCGCCACCGTGCGGTAGCGCATCCACAGCCCTTCGGAGCAGGTGACGTTCAGCATGCCCGTCTCGTCTTCCAGGTTCAGGAACGTGACCCCGCCCGCGGTGGCGGGCCGCTGCCGGTGGGTGACCAGGCCGCCCACCAGCACCCGGGGCGGGGCGTCAGCGTGGGCGGCGCGGCCCACCGCATCCAGACGGTCGACCGCCAGCGCACCGAACCCGTCCAGCCGCTCCCGCAGGTGCACGATCGGGTGGCTGTCCGGGGAGACGCCGGTGGCCCACACGTCCGCCACGGTGAGCTCGGCATCGGTCATCCCGGGCAGCGCGGGGGCGTCCAGCCCGACGGCGGTGCCGGGCAGCTGCTCCGGCCGGACCGCCGCGACCACGCCGGCCGCCCACAGCGCCGCGCGCCGGTCCACCCCGAACGACCCGAACGCCCCGGCTGTGGCCAGCGC
Source organism: Pseudonocardia sp. (assembly GCA_029266775.1). Lineage (GTDB taxonomy): Bacteria > Actinomycetota > Actinomycetes > Mycobacteriales > Pseudonocardiaceae > Pseudonocardia. Next base: position 2,766 of record JAQSWF010000119.1, on the reverse strand, counting down.
CTCGGCCTGCGGCACCGTGAGCCGGACGCGGCGGGCCAGATCTGCCAGGCCCCGGTACGGCCCGTCGCCCGCCCGGCCGGCATGGATCTCGTCTGCCAGCTCCTGGCCGACCGTGCGGATCTCGGCAAGCCCCAGCCGGAGCGCCTGCCCGCCTGCGCTGTGCGCGTCCGGCTGCAGCACGGCCTGCGCGCCGCCGAGGTTGACGTCCGGGCCGCGCACCCGGACGCCGTGCCGGCGGGCGTCGGCCACCAGTGACTGCGGCGAGTAGAACCCCATCGGCTGGGCGTTGAGCAGCGCCGCGCAGAAGGCCGCCGGGTAGTGCAGCTTGAACCAGGCGCTGTAGTAGACCAGCGAGGCGAAGCTGATCGAGTGGCTCTCGGGGAAGCCGAAGTTCGCGAACGCCAGCATCCGTTCGAAGATCTTGTCGGCGAGCGCGCCCTCGATCCCGTTCGCCGCCATGCCGTCGTAGAACCGGCCACGCAGCCGCTCCATCCGCTCGGTGGACCGCTTGGCGCCCATCGCCCTGCGCAGCTCGTCGGCGTCTGCCGCGGAGAATCCCGCGACGTCCACCGCGACCTGCATGAGCTGCTCCTGGAACAGCGGCACCCCGAGGGTCTTGTCGAGCGCGTTCTTGAGCAGGGGGTGGTCGTGCTCCCACTTCTCCCCGTTGCGCCGCCGCACGTACGGGTGAACCGAGCCACCCTGGATGGGACCGGGCCGGATCAGCGCGACCTCGACGACCAGGTCGTAGAACTTCCGCGGCCGCAGCCGGGGCAGCGTGGCCATCTGCGCGCGCGACTCCACCTGGAACACCCCGACCGAGTCGGCGCGCGCGAGCATCGCGTAGACCTCGGGCTCGACGGGCTGCAGCTCGTGCAGCTCGACGCGCCGGCCGTGGTGCTCCGCGACGAGGTCGATCATCAGGTGCAGCGCGGTGAGCATGCCCAGGCCGAGCAGGTCGAACTTGACCAGGCCGGCCGCCGCGCAGTCGTCCTTGTCCCACTGCACGACCGTGCGGCCCTCCATCCGGGCCCACTCGACCGGCACCACCTCCGCCACCGGGCGGTCGCAAATGACCATCCCGCCCGAGTGGATGCCCAGGTGGCGGGGAAAGCCCAGCAGCTCGTCGGCCAGCTCCACCACCAGGTCCGGCACGTCCGGCGGTGTGGTGGCCTCGTCCAGCCCGTGCCAGCGCTCGATCCGTTTGCTCCACGCGTCCTGCTGGCCCGGCGAGAAGCCCAGCGCCTTGGCGACGTCCCGCACGGCCGACCGCGGCCGATAGCTGATGACGTTCGCCACCTGGGCCGCGCACCCTCGCCCGTAGCGGCCGTAGACGTACTGGATCACCTCCTCGCGGCGGCCGGACTCGATGTCGAGGTCGATGTCGGGATACCCGTCGCGGTCCGGGGACAGGAACCGCTCGAACAGCAGCCCGTGCGCCACCGCGTCCACGTTCGTGATCCCGAGCGCGTAGCAGACCGCGGAGTTCGCCGCCGATCCGCGGCCCTGGCAGAGAATCCCGGCGGAGCGGCAGAACGCCACGATGTCGTGGACGATCAGGAAGTAACCGGGGAACTTCTTGGCCTCGATGACCGCCAGCTCCCGCTCCACCGTGTCGACGGCCTCCGGGTTCTCCGCGAAGCTGCCGTAGCGCTCGAGGACGCCCCGGCGCGTGAGCACGCGCAGCCACTCCGCTTCCGTGCGGCCCGGTGGGGTCTCGAACGGCGGCAGGTCCGGGGCGACGAGCTCCAGGGCGAACGCGCACTCCGCCCCGAACGCCGCCGCCCGGGCCACCGCGCCCGGATGACGGGTGTCGAAGCGCAGCGCCATCTCCGCGCCCGAGCGCAGGTGCGCGGCACCCGCCGGCGGGAGCCAGCCGTCGGCCTCGTCCAGGCTGCGCCGCGCACGGACCGCGGCCAGCGCCGTGGCCAGCGGAAAACAGGCCGGGGTGGCGTAGTGGGCGGCCGTGCTCGCGACCGTCGGGAGCCCGGCGTCGGCGGCGAGGGCGGCGAGGGCGTCGTTCACCTCGGTGTCCGTGGGCAGCGCCCCGTGGACGAGCTCGACGGCCACGCCGTCCGCGCCGAACCGCTCGACCAGGCCGAGCAGCGCGGCTGCCGCGGCCGTCCGCCCTCCGGTGGCCAGTGCCTGCCGCACGGCTCCCTTGCGGCAGCCGGTGAGCACCAGGACATGCCCGGCCGTGTCGGCGACCACCTCGTCCAGGTCGTAGACCGGACGCCCCTTCTCGCGGCCGGCGAGCTGCGCGGTGCTGATCGTGCGGCACAGCCCCTGGTAGCCCTGCGGGCCACGGGCGAGCAGGAGAAGGTGGCTGCCCTCGGGATCCGCCACGCCGTTCTGCGGGGCGGAGAGCCCCAGGGACAGCTCGGCGCCGAAGACCGTGCGGACCCCCAGCTCGGCGGCGGCCTCGGCGAACCGGACCACCCCGTACATCCCGTCGTGATCGGTCAGTGCGACGGCCTCCAACCCGAGGCGGGCGGCCTCCTCCACCAGCTCCTCGGGATGGCTGGCGCCGTCCAAGAAGCTGAAGTTCGAGTGGCAGTGCAGCTCGGCGTACGGGACGCGCCCGGTGCCCGGTGCGGGCGCAACGGGCTCGGGGGGGCGGTACGGCTCCCGCTTGCGCGACCAGGCCGGCGCGTCGCCCCCGTCCGCCTCAGGACCCCCGGTCAGGCTGGATCCCGACCGGCCCGAGAGGACGGCCTCGAGATCGGACCACGGCACGTCCGGGTTGCTCCACGCCATGTGAGCAGC
>JAQSWF010000003.1 GCA_029266775.1 Pseudonocardia sp. | reverse complement strand
CACCTGAACCTGGTGAACGGCAGCCGCACCACCCCGCTGCGCCTGGACGACGGGCTGCGCGTCACGCACAGCTCCGCGCTGATGGGCGACCTCAAGGCGTTGCTGGGGCCGGGCTGCTTGGGCTGACGGCGGTCAGGTGCCGAGCCCGTGAGTGCCCCATGGTCGACGAACGGGCGGCGGGAGGTGCACGTCTGCAGCTCCGGCCGGCGAAGCGTTGATCTGTTGCTCCACGAACGGCCGGCCGGCGGTGGGGACCGCGCGTCGCGTCGAGCTCGATCCCGCGGGCTGAGACACCGGTCGTCGGCACCGATGAGAAGCCTCTGGCCCGATCGTCCGAAGGGAGTGGGGCCGGTCGGGGAGGTGCGCGGGGTGAACGACGACGAAGGCGTGCCGCCCGTCGCCGCAGGAGGCCCGGGGTTCGTGCGCCGCACCGTCGTCCTCGAGCCGGGGGTGTCCTGCCGGTCGTCGGACGCCGAGTGGGACGACGCGCTCGTCATCGTCGAGCGCGGTGAGGTCGGTCTCGAGTGCACGGCGGGCGGGCGGCGCCGCTTCGGCGCGGGCGGGCCCTCCTAGGCTCGACGGGTGACGGAGCCCGAGACGGACGACCTGCTCGCGGCGGATCGCGCCCACGTCTGGCATCCCTACGCGGCGATGCCCGCCGCCGAGCCGCCGCTGCCCGTGGTCGGCGCCGCGGGCGTCCGGCTGCGGCTGGCCGACGGGCGCGAGCTGATCGATGGGATGTCGTCGTGGTGGGCAGCGATCCATGGCTACCGCCACCCGGTCCTGGACGCCGCCGTGCGCGATCAACTCGACGCGATGAGCCATGTCATGTTCGGCGGGCTCACCCACCGGCCCGCGGTCGAGCTCGCCCGCCTGCTCGTCGACGTCTCGCCGGCCGGGCTGGAGCACGTGTTCCTGTCCGACTCCGGGTCCGTCTCGGTCGAGATCGCGATCAAGATGTGCCTGCAGTACCAGCGCGCACGCGGCCGCCCCGGCAAGCACCGGCTGATGACGTGGCGGGGCGGCTACCACGGCGACACCTTCGCCACGATGAGCGTCTGCGACCCCGAGAACGGCATGCACGCGATGTGGCGCGACGTGCTGCCGCAGCAGGTGTTCGCCGGCGTCCCACCCACCGAAATGTGCCACGACTACGTTGCCGAGCTCGCCCGTCTCGTGGAGGAGCACGCCCACGAGCTCGCCGCGATCATCGTCGAGCCGGTCGTGCAGGGCGCGGGGGGCATGCGCTTCCACGCCCCCCGGTACCTGCACGTTCTCCGTGAGTTGAGCCTCACCCACGACGTTCTCCTGATCTTCGATGAGATCGCCACCGGGTTCGGACGGACGGCGGAGTTCTTCGCCGCCGAGCATGCCGGTGTCGCACCCGATGTGATGTGCGTCGGCAAGGCGCTGACCGGCGGCTACCTGTCGATGGCCGCGACGCTGTGCAGCCGCGAGGTCGCCAGGGGCATCTCCGGCAGGGCCCCGGGCGTCCTCCTGCACGGGCCGACGTTCATGGGGAACCCCCTCGCCGCCGCCGTGGCGACCGCATCGGTGACCCTGCTCCTGCAGCGGGACTGGCGCGCCGAGGTGCACGGCATCCAGTCCGCCCTGCAGTCCGGGCTCGCATCGGCGCGCATGCTGCCCGGCGTCGTTGACGTCCGCGTGCTCGGCGGGATCGGGGTGGTGCAGCTCGACCACCCCGTCGACGTGCCCGCAGCCACTGCGGCGGCCGCGGCGCACGGGGTGTGGCTGCGGCCCTTCCGCGACCTCGTCTACACGATGCCCCCGTACGTCTGCGCGCCGGCCGACCTCGCGGCGATCACCCGGGCGGTGCAGGCCGCCGCGGGCGCGGGGTGAGCCACAGGGACCTATGGTGCGGCCGTGGCCGCGCCGTTCCCGCATCCCCTCGCCTGGCTCGACCCGCACGCCGCCCACCGCCGCGCCGCGGGCCTGCGCCGTGAGCTGAGCCCGCGAGCCGCGGACGAGGCCGTGCTCGACCTCGCCGGCAACGACTACCTGGGCCTCGCGAACGACCCCCGCGTCATCGCCGGGGCGGTGGCCGCGGTGCGGATGTGGGGGGCGGGCGCCACGGGATCGCGGCTGGTCACGGGCACCACGACCCTGCACGTCGAGCTGGAGCGTGCTCTGGCCACCTTCACCGGGTTCGCCGATGCGCTCGTGTTCTCCTCCGGCTACGCGGCGAACCTCGGCGTGCTCGCGGCCCTGTCCGGGCCGGGCGCGCTGGTGGTCTCCGACGCGGCGAACCACGCCTCGATCGTCGACGGTTGCCGGCTGTCGAGGGCGCGGGTCGGGGTGGTGCCGCACGGAGATGTGGGCGCCGTCGACGCCGCGCTCACGGCACGCACCGAGGCGCGGGTTCTGGTGGTGACCGAGAGCGTCGACAGCGTCGACGGCGGGACGGCGCCGCTGCGGGAGCTACACGCCGCGTGCCGGGCACGGGGTGCGCTGCTGGTGGTAGACGAGGCGCATGCGCTGGGCGTGCGCGGGCCGGGCGGGCGCGGGCTCCTGGCGGAGGTCGGGCTCGCCGGCGCCGACGACGTCGTCGCAACCGTCACGCTATCCAAGGCGTTGGGCGGGCAGGGCGGGGCCGTGCTGGGGCCGGGCGCGGTGGTCGCGCACCTCGTCGACACCGCCCGTCCGTTCATCTTCGACACCGGCCTCGCGCCGGCCGCGGTCGGTGCGGCGCTGGCCGCGCTCGACGTGCTGGGTGCCGAGCCGGAGCGGCCGGCTGCCGCGCTGCGCCATGCGGCCGCGCTGGCCGCCGCGGCGGGGGTGCCTGCGCCGCCGTCGGCGGTCGTGCCCGTGGTGGTGGGGGACCCGGAGGTCGCGGTAGCGCAGGCCCGGCGGCTTCTCGAGCGTGGGGTACGGGTGGGCTGCTTCCGGCCGCCGTCTGTGCCCGAGGGCACCAGCCGGCTGCGGCTCACCGCCCGGGCCACCCTGACCGACATCGAGCTGGCCCGGGCGGACGAGGTGCTGGCCGATGTGCTGGCGCCGGCCGGCGTCCGGTGATCCCCGCGAGCGTCGCCGCAGGGTCGCCGCGGCCGCCGTCGGGCGACGCTCGCGGCGATCACGGCCGGATCCTGGTCGTCACCGGAACCGGGACGGGGGTTGGCAAGACGGTCGTCACCGCCGCACTCGCGGCCTTGGCTCCGGGGCGCGTCGCCGTGCTGAAACCGGTGCAGACGGGGGTTGCGCCCGGCCAGCCGGGGGACCTCGACGACGTCACTCGGCTCGCCGGGCCCCTCACCGCCGTGGAGCTCGCCCGCTTCCCTGAGCCGCTCGCCCCGGCAACAGCCGCGCGTCGCGCCGGGACGCCGCCCCTCGACCCGGCCGCCGCCGCCGACGCCGCCGCGTCCCTCGCGGTCGAGCACGACCTCGTCCTGGTCGAGGGCGCGGGTGGGCTGCTGGTCCGGTTCTGCGACGACCCACCGGGGACGCTCGCCGACGTCGCCGCCCTGCTGGACGCGCCCGTGCTCGTCGTCGCGGCCGCGGGGCTCGGCACACTCAACGTGGCGGCCCTCACCGTCGAGGCACTGAGGTCGCGTGGGCTGGGCTGCTCCGGGGTCGTCATCGGAGCCTGGCCGGAGGATCCCGACCGTGCCGCGCGCGAGAACCTCCGCGACCTGCCCACCGTCACCGGCGTCCCGCTGCTCGGCACGCTTCCCGACGGCGCCGGAGCGTTGGCGCGACCGGCCTTTGCGAGCGTCGCGCGTCACGGACTGGCCCCGGCCCTGGGGGGCCGATGGCAGACTCCCGGCCCGTGACCATCCTCCCTGTGACGATCCTTCAGGCAGCACGCAGCCAGGTTCTCGACTCCGGGGAGGGCCTGTCGCAGGCGCAGGTGCTCGAGGTGCTGCACCTGCCCGACGACGCGCTGGACGCGCTGCTCGAGCTCGCGCACGCCGTACGCATGCGCTGGTGCGGGCCGGAGGTCGAGGTCGAGGGGATCGTCTCGCTGAAGACCGGCGGATGCCCCGAAGACTGCCACTTCTGCTCCCAGTCCGGGCTGTTCGCCTCGCCGGTGCGGGCGGCCCGGCTCGACATCCCCGCGCTCGTCGAGGCCGCCAAGCAGACGGCCAAGACGGGGGCGACGGAGTTCTGCATCGTCGCCGCGGTGCGGGGGCCCGACGCGCGGCTGATGGCGCAGGTCGCGGCCGGGGTTGCCGCCATCCGCGACGAGCTGGACATCAACATCGCCTGCTCGCTGGGCATGCTCACCCGGGAGCAGGTCGACGAGCTGGCTGCGCTGGGCGTCCACCGCTACAACCACAACCTGGAGACGGCCCGGTCCTACTTCCCTCAGGTGGTTACGACCCACACGTGGGAGGAGCGCTGGGAGACGCTGCGCCTGGTGCGTTCGGCGGGCATGGAGGTCTGCTGCGGCGGGATCGTCGGGATGGGGGAGAGCCTCGAGCAGCGGGCCGAGTTCGCCGGGCAGCTCGCCGAGCTCCAGCCGGACGAGGTGCCGCTGAACTTCCTCAACCCGCGTCCGGGCACTCCGTTCGGCGCGCGGGAGCCGCTGGCAGCGGCCAATGCGCTGCGCACCGTCGCCGCGTTCCGGCTGGCACTGCCGCGCACGATCCTGCGCTTCGCGGGGGGTCGGGAGATCACGCTCGGCGACCTCGGTGCCCGGCAGGGCCTCCTGGGCGGGATCAACGCGGTGATCGTCGGGAACTACCTGACGACCCTGGGGCGTCCGGCGGAGTCGGATCTCGACCTGCTCGGCGAGCTGCAGATGCCGATCAAGGCGCTCAACGCGTCGCTGTAGCGGTGTACTGCGATCTCTGCGGCGGCCCCCTCGACACGGGGGATCATGGGCGATGTGCCGAGCGGCGGGCCCTCGAGCCGCCGCGGTACTGCGCCGAGTGCGGGCGGCGGATGGTGGTGCAGGTGACGCCGGTGGGGTGGACGGCGCGGTGTAGCCGCCACGGCGAGCGGCGGAGCTGACCGCGTACACGCAACGGTAAGCCGGTCGTGCCGATCCGACGCGCCGGCTGAACGAGGTCGGAACCCGGTGTGAGCCGCGCTCGGGCATGCTGTCGCGCGTGGCGAGGTGGGAGGACCTGCTGCGGCAGGCGGCACAGGCCGGGCTCAAGCTGCTGACGCAGGAGCGGAGGTCGCCGCCGCCGGCTCGGCCTCCTCGACCGGCGGGTCGCGCCCGCACCGCGCCGGCGCGGGACCGGGCGCGCCGACTCGTCTACGCCCCCGACCTCGACGGCGCTGCGGACCCTGGCGAGATCGTCTGGACCTGGGTGCCGTACGAGGAGGGCGACCGGCGCGGCAAGGACCGGCCGGTCCTGGTGGTCGGGCGCGACCACGGTGAGCTGCTCGGGCTGATGCTGTCCAGCCAGGCCGACCACGCGGACGACCGCGACTGGCTCGGTATCGGGTCGGGACGTTGGGACGCGCGCGGCCGGCCGTCGTACGTGCGGTTGGACCGGGTGATCGAGGTCGAGGAGCACGAGATCCGGCGCGAGGGCGCGGTGCTGGACGAGGCCCGGTTCGACCGCGTCGCGGACGCGTTGCGGTCGCGGTACGGCTGGACCTGAGTCGTGGCTCTCCTGCACACCAGCGGGCCGACGGCTGTTCCCGAGGGTCGCTGCTCAGCGGAGCAGCGATCGCCGGTGGGGTGCGCCCACTGCTGGTGATCGCTGTCCCCGTGCGTCCACTGCTCGGTGATCAACGGTCTCCCCACTCGAACAACGATCGGCGCGGCAGGGCGTCCGTCGGGCGCGGGTTTCACAGCCGCACGCGCGTCGCGGATCGGCGCGCTTTGCGCCGTGCACAGACGCACGATTCACCGTGCCGAGATGCACAACTCGCCGTGCACAGACGGACAACTCGCGGCGTGGCCGGCGTCAGTTGGGACTGTGGCCGACGGTGAACGTGTGGAGCGGGGCGGGGACGGCGCGGAGGCGGCCCAGGAGGCCGGCCTCGCGCAGCAGCAGGGCGCGCACCATGCGGAGCCGGATCTCCGGCGAGGTCTGCTCGAGGAGGCGTTGCCGGTCGCCCATCGGCAGGAGACAGTCCGCGGCGAGCAGGTGCGCGAGCTCGCCGGGCCGGACGTCGCCGGCAGGCTCGGACCACTCCCCGCTCCGCCATGCCGTGGCGCAGTAGCGGCGGTGTGCGGCGCGCGCGGCTCCGGTCAGCGCGAGCAGGTGGTCCGCGGCCGGGTCGGGCTCGTCGGGCAGGTACTCCACGCTGGCCGTGAGGTAGGGCCGAGCCGTGGAATCGATGTCGAGCAGCCGGAACCGGCGCCCGCCGCGAGTGACGATGTCGAACCGGCCGTCGGGCAGACGACGGACGTCGAGCAGCGCGGCGGTGCAGCCGATGCGGTGCAGTGCCGCGGTCGCGTCGTCCACCGACCAGCCCTCGCGCACCGCGATCACGCCGAACTGCTTGTCCGGGACGACCCCAGTGACGAGATCGACGGTGAGCTGGCGGTACCGCGGCTCGAAAATGTGCAGCGGTAGCGAAGCTCCTGGCATTAGGACCGTGCTCAGGGGGAACAGCGGGAGGTTCGCAACCACTTGCTCACGGTACGGCGGGGCGTGCGTGCTCGCCTGGTGGCCGCAACACCGCGAAGGCATCGGTGACCCGCAGGGTCGGCTCGGCGAACCGGAACAGCGCCGCGGGCCGTCCACCAGCAGGTCCGGGTGGGGCGAGGGCGCCGGTCGGTTCGAGGACGGCCCGGCGCGCCAGCACCCGCTGCAGGTTCGTCGCCGACACGGGGTGGCCCAGCGCGGCGGCGTAGTGCTCGCGCAGCGTGGAGATCGTGAACTCCCGCGGTGCCAGCGCGAAACCCAGGTTGGTGTAGGAGAGCTTGGCCCGTAGCCGGTCCCGGGCCGCCTCGACGATCTCGGCGTGGTCGAACGCCGGGTCCGGCAGCGCGTCGACGGGGTGCCAGGCGGTGTCGGCGGGCACGGCGGGGTCGGCGTCGGAGGGGACCAGCCCCAGGAACGCGGTCGCGATACGGCGGACGCCGGGCACCCGGTGGGGCGCGCTGAACACCGCGAGCTGCTCGACGTGCGCCACCTCGCGGACGTCGACCTTCTCCGCCAGCTGACGGCGCACCGAGGTCGCAACGTCCTCGTCGTCGCCGAGGAGCCCACCGGGAAGGGCCCAGCGGCCGGGGTCGGGCGGCCGCGCGCGCTGCCAGGCCAGCACCTGCAGCACACCGTCGCGGATCTGCAGCACGGCGGCCAGCACCTCGTGTGCGGTCGGTCGCGGTGCGCCGCAGGACATGCGGCGATCGTAGGGCGCCGCCGATGGCGCCCCCGTCGGTAAACGCCAGGTGACGGCGAGGTGAGGTTCAGGTCACTGGGCAGGAGACAAGCGCACCGCGGGTTGCTAGTATCGCTCCTGTTTTCGCTCACCAGGCGAAAACCGCGGAGGGGTCGAGGAGGGCCGACATGACCGTCGTGGACGTGGCGCCGTCGCGCACCGACCGGGTGGACGCCGACTGGTTCGCCGAGGTGAAGGCGCTGGCCCGAGCGCGTGACGCCGTGGTGCTCGCGCACAACTACCAGCTGCCCGAGATCCAGGACGTCGCCGACCACACGGGCGACTCGCTGGCCCTCTCGCGCCTCGCCGCCGACTCGTCCGCGTCGACGATCATCTTCTGCGGGGTGCACTTCATGGCCGAGACCGCCAAGATCCTCGCGCCCGACAAGACGGTGCTGATCCCGGACGCGCGCGCCGGCTGCTCGCTCGCCGACTCCATCACCGCGGACCAGCTGCGGGCGTGGAAGGCCGAGCACAGGGGAGCAATTGTCGTCTCCTACGTCAACACGACCGCGGCGGTGAAGGCCGAGACGGACGTGTGCTGCACGTCGAGCAACGCCGTCGAGGTCGTTGCGTCGATCCCGGCCGACCGCGAGGTGCTCTTCCTGCCCGACCAGTTCCTCGGCGCGCACGTCCGCCGGATTCTGGGCCGGGAGAACATGCACGTCTGGGCGGGGGAGTGCCACGTGCATGCGGGCATCAACGGCGCCGAGCTCACCGCGCAGGTCGATGCGCACCCCGACGCGGAGCTGTACGTGCACCCCGAGTGCGGCTGCGCGACGTCCGCGCTGTACCTCGCGGGGAGCGGCGCCGTGCCGGCGGAGCGCGTCAGGATCCTCTCGACCGGCGGCATGATCGACGCGGCCCGCGCCTCCACGGCGTCGTCGGTGCTGGTCGCGACGGAGGTCGGCATGCTGCACCAGCTCCGGCGCGCCGCCCCGGAGATCGACTTCCGCGCGGTGAACGACCGGGCGTCGTGCCGGTACATGAAGATGATCACGCCGGCGGCGCTGCTGCGCAGCCTGCGCGACGGCACCGACGAGGTGCACGTCGACCCGGACCTCGCCGCCCGCGCTCGCGCCGCCGTGCAGCGCATGATCGCCATCGGCCGCCCGGGCGGCGGCGAGTGAGCGGCGGGGCGTGGGAGGCGGCCGCCGACCTCGTCGTCGTCGGCAGCGGGATCGCCGGTCTCACCGCCGCGCTGGGGGCCGCGGAGCTCGGGCTGCGGGTCGTCGTCGTCACGAAGGACGCCGCCGACGCCGGGGCGACGACCTGGGCTCAAGGTGGCGTCGCGGTGGTACTGGGCGACGTCCCGGGAGACAGCGTCGAGACGCACGTCGCGGACACGATCACTACCGGGGCCGGCCTGTGCGACGCTGCGGCGGTCGCCTCGATCCTCGCTGACGGGCCGGCCGCGGTCACGCGGCTGCGGGCGCGGGGCGCGACGTTCGACAGGGCGCGCACCGGGGCGCTCGCGCGGACGCGGGAGGGCGGGCACTCGGCCTTCCGGGTGATCCGCGCCGGGGGTGACGCCACGGGCGCGGAGATCGAGCGAGCGCTGCTCGGCGCAGCCCGCGAGCGCGGGGTCGCGCTGCTGACCGGCCAGCTCGCCGTCGACACGCTGCGCGCGGACGACGGTGGTGTCGCGGGGCTCGCGCTGCTCGACGATGCCGGCCGGGCCGGGCTGCTGCGAGCCCCGGCCGTGCTGCTCGCCACCGGCGGCTACGGGCAGCTCTACGCGAGCACGACCAACCCGGCCACCGCGACCGGCGACGGCCTCGCGCTCGCGCTGCGTGCCGGGGCGCCCGCAGCGGATCTCGAGTTCGTGCAGTTCCACCCCACGGTCCTGCACGTGCCCGGGGCTGGGGGAACGGGCGTGCGGCCGCTCGTCACCGAGGCCGTCCGTGGAGAGGGTGGTGTGCTGCGCGACCGCACCGGCGCCCGCTTCATGGTGGGCGTGCACCCGCTCGCCGAGCTCGCGCCCCGCGACGTCGTCGCCGCCGCGATCACCCGCCGCCTCGCCGAGACGGGCGCGGAGTGCGTCTGGCTCGACGCGACCGGGGTCGAGGACGTGGCGAGGCGCTTCCCGACCGTGACGGCGTCCTGCCGCGCGGCCGGCATCGACCCGGTCCGCGAACCGATCCCGGTCACGCCTGCCGCCCACTACGCGTGCGGTGGTGTGCTCACCGACGCAGCCGGGCGGACGCCGGTACGCGGCCTGTACGCGGCCGGTGAGGTCGCGCGCACCGGGCTGCACGGGGCGAACCGGCTGGCGTCGAATTCCCTGCTCGAGGGGCTCGTCGTCGGGGCACGGGCCGCACACGCGGTCGCCGCCGAGCTCGCCGTGCCGCGCAGCCTCCCCTCCGGTGCCGCGCCTGCGCGCGTGCTCGCCGTCGCCGACCGCCCGGTCGTGCAGCGGGCGATGAGCGCCGGCGCGGGGATCGGCCGGGACGCGGCCGGGCTCGCCGCCGCGTCCGACGCCGTCGAGGCCGCAACCGGGCCCGGCACAGCAGGCGACCGCGCCGACGTGGAGGACGCCGCGCTGACCCTGCTCGCTGCAGCGGTGCTCGCCGCTGCCGGCACCCGCACCGAGACCCGCGGCTGCCACGTCCGCACCGACCACCCCGAGCGCGACGACGCCTGGCAGCGCGCCAGCCTGATCGTCACGCTCGACAACGCCGGACGGCCCGTTGTCAGCACGAACCTTCCCGCGGTGGCGGCATGACGGCTCGGCTCGCGGCCGGGGTCGGGGGCGCCACCGACATCGGCGTCCCCGATCCGGACGACCTCCTTCGCGTGGTGCGCACCGCCCTGGCCGAGGACCTGCGGTACGGCCCGGACGCCACCACCGCGGCGACCGTGCCGGCGGAAGCGGTCGCGACGGCCGCGTTCACGCCGCGGGCCGCCGGCGTGCTGGCCGGTGTTCCCGCCGCCCGCGCGGTGTTGGACGAGGTGATCGGTGAGTACGAGGTGCTCGCCGCGGCCTGCTCACCGCCGAGCGGACGGCCCTGAACCTGCTCTGTCACCTTTCCGGCGTCGCCACCGCCACCGCCTCGTGGGTCGACGCGGTCGCCGGCACTGGCGCGCGGATCCGTGACACCCGCAAGACGCTGCCCGGCCTGCGGCTGCTGGAGAAGTACGCGGTGCGCTGCGGTGGCGGCGTCAACCACCGGCTCGGCCTCGGCGACGCCGTGCTGATCAAGGACAACCACGTCGCGGCTGCCGGTTCGGTGGGCGAAGCGCTGGCCGCGGCGCGGGCCGCCGCCCCGGGTCTGCCGTGCGAGGTGGAGGTGGACTCGCTCGACCAGCTCGACGAGGTCCTGCGCCTGGGTGCCGAGCTGGTGCTGCTGGACAACTTCGGCGTGCCGGAAACGGCCGAGGCGGTGCGGCGGCGCGGGGCAGCGCCGACGCTGCTGGAGTCGTCCGGCGGGCTGGCGCTCGCCAACGCCCGCGCCTACGCCGAAACCGGGGTCGACTTCCTCGCGGTCGGTGCGCTCACGCACTCGGTGACGGCGCTGGATCTCGGCCTCGACCTGCTCCCATCCTGACGCTCGACCGCGTCCGGAAAGCCACTTTCCCGACGTGTCGTGTCCTGAAAGTGGCTTTCCGGACACGAGCGGGAGGGTTCCGTAACGCCGTCTACCCTGGCCGCATGCTCCGCCGCACGGACCTGCGCACCGTCCCGCTGCCGCCCACCGCCGCGCTGCGGGGGCTGCTGCCGCGGGCCGAGGTCGACGTCGACGCGGTCGTCGACCGGGTACGGCCGATCGTGGACGCGGTGCGCGAGCGCGGAGCCGTCGCGGCCGTCGAGCTCTCCGAGCGGTTCGACCGGGTCCGTCCGGCCGTCGTCCGGGTGCCGCCGCAGACCCTCGCCGGTGCGCTGTCCGCGCTGGATCCCGGCGTGCGGGAGGCGCTGGAGACCTCGATCGCCCGGGCCCGGCGGGTGCACGCGGACCAGCGGCGGACGGACGTCGTCACCCAGGTCGTGCCGGGCGGCGTGGTGTCGGAGCGATTCGTCCCCGTCGGCAGGGTCGGGCTCTACGCGCCCGGCGGGCTCGCGGTCTACCCGTCGTCGGTGGTCATGAACGTGGTGCCGGCGCAGGAGGCCGGGGTCGAGTCGCTCCTCGTCGCTTCCCCGCCGCAGGCCGAGCACGGCGGCCTGCCGCACCCGACGATCCTCGCGGCGGCCACCCTGCTCGGCGTGTCCGAGGTATGGGCGGTCGGCGGGGCGCAGGCCGTCGCGCTGCTCGCGTACGGCGGGACCGATCTCGACGGGGGCGAGCTCGAGCCCGTCGACATGGTCACCGGCCCGGGCAACGCCTACGTCACCGCGGCCAAGCGGTTGTTGCGCGGCCTGGTCGGGATCGACGCGGAGGCCGGCCCGACGGAGATCGCCGTGCTCGCCGACGAGACCGCGGACGCCGTGCACGTCGCCGCCGACCTCATCTCGCAGGCCGAGCACGACCCGGCCGCGGCGTCGGTGCTGGTCACGCCGAGCGCGTTGCTGGCCGACGCCGTCGACGCCGAGCTGGAGCGGCAGGTCCCGGCCACCAAGCACCTCGAACGCATCCGCACAGCGCTCAGCGGCCGCCAGTCCGGCACCGTGCTGGTCGCCGACCTCGCCGACGGGATCGTCGTCGTCGACGCCTACGCGGCCGAGCACCTGGAAATCCAGACCGAGGCCGCCCGTGAGGTCGCGCTGCGCGTCCGCAACGCCGGGGCGATCTTCATTGGGCCGTGGGCGCCGGTGTCGCTCGGCGACTACTGCGCCGGGTCGAACCACGTGCTGCCGACCGGGGGCTGCGCCCGCCACTCCGCAGGACTGTCGGTACAGACCTTCCTGCGGGGCGTCCACCTCGTGGAGTACACCGAAGACGCCCTGCGCGAGGTCGCAGACCGAGTCGTCATTCTCGCCGCCGCCGAGGACCTGCCCGCGCACGGCCAGGCGGTCACGGCCCGCTTCCGGGCAGAGCCGTGACGGCCGTCGACGAGCCCCTCGTCGACACGGTCGCCGGAGACGTCACGCTCGAGCAGCTGCCGCTGCGCGGGGACCTGCGGGGGAAGGCCCCGTACGGCGCCCCGCAGCTCGACGTCGCGGTCCGGCTCAACACGAACGAGAACCCGTACCCGCCGCCGCCCGAGCTGGTCGCCGACGTCACCGCGGCCGCCCGCGAGGTGGCCGCGCGGCTGCACCGCTACCCGGACCGAAACGCCGTCACGCTGCGCGCCGACCTCGCCGCCTACCTGAGCGCCAGCACGGGTGTGCCGCTGACGAGCGCCAACGTCTGGGCCGCCAACGGCTCCAACGAGATCCTCCAGCAGCTCCTGCAGGCCTTCGGCGGGCCCGGACGGCTGGCCGTCGGGTTCGTGCCCTCGTACTCGATGCACCCGATCATCGCGGGAGGCACCCGCACCGAGTGGCTGCCCGCGCCGCGCGGCGCGGATCTCGCGGTTGACGTTCCCGCCGCCGCGGCGCTGCTCGCCGACCGCGCCCCCGACGTCACGTTCCTGACCAGCCCCAACAACCCCACCGGGCAGTCCATCGATCCGGACGACCTGGCTCGCCTCGTCGACGCGGCACCCGGGATCGTCATCGTGGACGAGGCGTACGCCGAGTTCTCGGACCGGCCCAGCGCCGTGACGCTGCTCCGCACGCACGGGCACAAGCTCGTGGTCAGCCGGACGATGAGCAAGGCGTTCGCCTTTGCGGGCGGTCGGCTGGGCTACCTGGCCGCGGCGCCGGCCGTCGTCGACGCGCTGCAGCTCGTCCGCCTGCCCTATCATCTGTCCTCGCTGACGCAGGCCGCCGCACGGGCAGCGCTGCGGCACGCGGACGCGACGCTCGGCTCGGTGGCCCTGCTGCGGGCCGAGCGGGAGCGGGTGGTCGCCGCCTTGGCGGCCGTCGGCTACGACGTGGTGCCCAGCGATGCGAACTTCGTGCTGTTCGGCCGGTTCGCGGACGCGGCCCGGGCGTGGCGGGCGTTCCTCGATCGAGGCGTGCTCATCCGCGATGTGGGTATAGCCCACCGCCTGCGGGTCACGATCGGCACGCCGGAGGAGAACGACGCGTTCCTGCAGTCGGCAGCGGACGTGCTGGTGGAGGAGAGGGCATGAACCGAGTCGGTCGGGTGGAGCGGGTCACGAAGGAGTCGAAGGTCGTCGTCGAGATCGACCTCGACGGCTCCGGGCAGACCGACATCGCCACCGGCGTGCCGTTCTTCGACCACATGCTCGACGCGCTGGGCAAGCACGGCGCGTTCGACCTGACGGTGCACGCGTCCGGGGACGTCGAGCTCGACGCGCACCACACCGTCGAGGACACCGCGATCGTGCTCGGCCAGGCTCTGTGTCAGGCGCTCGGCGACAAGCGGGGTATCCGGCGCTTCGGCGACGCGTGGATCCCGATGGACGAGGCGCTCGCGCACGCGGTCGTGGACGTCTCCGGGCGGCCCTACACCGTGCACACGGGCGAGCCGGAGTTCATGCAGGCGTTCGTCGTCGGCGGGCACTACCCGACGGTGCTCAATCGGCACGTGTTCGAGTCGCTGGCCTTCCACGGCCACCTCGCGCTGCACGTACGCGTGCTGGAAGGGCGCGACCCGCACCACATCACCGAGGCGCAGTACAAGGCCATCGCCCGGGCACTGCGCGCGGCGACGGAGCGCGACGAGCGGATCGAGGGCATCCCGTCCACTAAGGGCACCCTGTAGCCGACGTCCCGCACCCCCTGCCGCACGGAGCCATCGTGCTGTTCTGAGGCGCCGGCACCAGCATGAAGGGCTCCGAGGTGCGGACGAGGAGCGGGCGCGACGGGCCCGTATCCTGGCGATCGTGCCGCGGATCGTCGTACTGGACTACGGCTCGGGAAACCTGCGCTCCGCCGAGCGCGCGCTGCGCCGGGTGGGCGCTGACGTCACCGTCACGGCGGACCGTGCCGCCGCCCGCGAGGCGGACGGGCTCGTCGTTCCCGGGGTCGGGGCGTACGCCGCATGCATGGCGGGGCTGCGGGCGGTCGACGGACCGCAGATCATCGACCACCGCCTCGCCGGGGGACGGCCGGTGCTCGGCATCTGCGTCGGCATGCAGGTGCTGTTCGCCAGCGGCGTCGAGTGGGACGAGCGCACCGAGGGCTGCGGGCAGTGGCCGGGCACCGTCGAGCGGCTCAAGGCGGACGTCCTACCTCACATGGGCTGGAACACGCTGTCCGCGCCGATCGGCTCGACGCTCTTCGCCGGGCTGGACGCCGACACACGCTTCTACTTCGTGCACAGCTTCGGCGTGCGCCGGTGGGAGATGGAGGAGTCTCCTGTGCTGCGCCCGCCGCTGGTCACGTGGGCGCACCACGGAGAGGACTTCGTCGCCGCGGTGGAGAACGGGGCGCTCGCGGCCACGCAGTTCCACCCGGAGAAGTCCGGCGACGCGGGCGCGGCCGTGCTGCAGAACTGGCTGCGCGACGTCGTCGGGTGATCGGGCTCAGCGCCCGGCGAACTCGCCTTTCAACAGGTCGTAGCGCAGCTCGCGGCGCCCGGTCCGGATGCCCTCGACGATGAGCGCCACCACCTCGTCGACGGTCGCCCCGGCCTTCATGGGCGGCGCGGTGCCGGCGATCGCGCGGTCGGCAAGACCCGTCTCGATGTGCGGCGGGCGGACGTCGAACACCGCGACGCCGCGGCGACGCAGCTCCGAGCGCAGTGCGGTCAGCCAGGCCGAAAGCCCGGCCTTGCTCGCCGTGTAGGCGGCCATCCCGGCCGTCGGGTAATCGGCGAGGATCGCCGAGAGCACCGCGACCGTGCCGCCGTCGCCGAACCGTCGCACGGCCGCACGGACCATCGCCATCGGCGCCATCGTGTTGACGGTCAGCAGGTGCTCGGTCACGGCGTCGTCGGTCTCGTCGCCCGGCCCGAACGCCGCGACGCCGATCGCGACGACGACCACGTCCAGCCGGCCGAGCGCATCGGCGGCCTCGTCGACGACCGCGGCGCAGCGGTCGAGGTACTGCGCGTCGAAGACCGCGGTGGGCACCCCGCCCAGCTCATCGGCAAGCGCCGCGAGCTTCCGCTCGTCGCGCCCGGCGAGCGCGAGCCGCGCCCCCTCACGGTGCAGGGCCCGGGCGACCCCGCCGCCCAGCACCCCCGTCGCTCCCGCCACCAGCACCCGTGCGCCCGAGAGATCCACACTGGTCACGCTAGGGCCAGGAGGGGCATCGCGCGCGCTCGGTACGCTGCCGACCGTGAGTTTCACGTTACTGCCCGCGGTGGACGTCGTCGGTGGACAGGCCGTGCGCCTGGTCCGCGGCGAGGCGGGCACCGAGACGGGGTACGGCGATCCGGTGGAGGCCGCGCTGGCCTGGCAGCGCGACGGCGCCGAGTGGATCCACCTCGTCGACCTGGACGCCGCGTTCGGGCGGGGCAGCAACGCTGCGCTGCTTGCGGAGATGATCGGGAAGCTGGACGTCGCCGTGGAGCTCTCCGGCGGCATCCGGGACGACGCGTCGCTCGAGCGGGCGCTGGCCACCGGCTGCGCCCGGGTCAACATCGGCACCGCGGCGCTGGAAGACCCGCAGTGGTGCGCCCGCGCGATCGCGACGTGCGGCGACCGGGTGGCCGTCGGCCTGGACGTCAAGATCAAGGACGGGGTGCACCGGCTGGCCGCCCGCGGATGGACGACGGACGGCGGCGACCTCTGGGAGACCCTCGCCCGGCTGGACCGTGACGGCTGCGCCCGGTACGTCGTCACCGACGTGAGCAAGGACGGCACCTTGCGCGGCCCCAACGTGGCCCTGCTGCGGGACGTCGCGGCCGCCACGCCGGCGCCGGTCATCGCCTCCGGCGGCATCGCGACCATCGCGGACCTCGTGACGCTGGCCGAGGCGGCCGCCGCGGGAGCGGGCATCGAGGGCTCGATCGTCGGCAAGGCGCTCTACGCCGGGCGCTTCACGCTGCCCGAGGCGCTGGCCGCCGTCCGCGCCGTGCGCCCGGCCCAGGAGGACCCCGCCCAGCAGAATTCAGCACAGACGGCCGCGAGCTGATGGCGGTCGCGGTGCGCGTGATCCCGTGCCTCGACGTGGACGCGGGGCGGGTGGTCAAGGGCGTCAACTTCCAGAACCTGCGCGACGCGGGGGACCCGGTGGAGATGGCCGCGGTCTACGACGCCGAGGGTGCGGACGAGCTGACGTTCCTCGACGTCACGGCGTCGTCGGGCGGCCGCGAGACGATGATGGACGTCGTCCGGCGGACCGCCGAGCAGGTCTTCATCCCGCTGACCGTCGGTGGCGGCATCCGCACCAGTGACGATGTGGACCGGCTGCTGCGCGCCGGCGCGGACAAGGTCAGCATCAACACCGCCGCGATCGTCCGGCCGGAGCTGCTGGGGGAGATGGCGCGCCGCTTCGGCTCGCAGTGCATCGTGCTGTCCGTGGACGCCCGCACCGTGCCCGCCGAGGCGCAGCCCACGCCGTCGGGGTGGGAGGTCACCACCCACGGAGGGCGCCGCGGCACCGGGATCGACGCCGTCGAGTGGGCCGCCCGCGGCGAGGAGCTGGGCGTGGGGGAGATCCTGCTCAACTCGATGGACGCCGACGGCACCCGCGCGGGCTTCGACCTCAAGATGATCGCGGCGGTGCGCGCGGCCGTCGATGTTCCGGTGATCGCCAGCGGGGGCGCGGGCGCCGTCGGCCACTTCGTCCCCGCGGTGCGTGCGGGAGCAGACGCCGTGCTCGCGGCCAGCGTCTTCCACTTCGGCAGCCTCCGGATCGGGCAGGTCAAGGACGCCCTGCGCGGCGCGGGAGTCGACGTGCGGTGACGAGGTTCGAGTCGGCGCTCGACCCGGCGATCGCGGCGCGCCTCAAGCGGACGCCGGACGGCCTGGTGTGCGCGGTCGTCCAGGAGCACTCCACCCGGGAGGTGCTCATGGTCGCCTGGATGGACGACGAGGCGCTGCACCGCACGCTGACCACCGGCCGCGCCACCTACTGGTCGCGCAGCCGCGGGACGTACTGGGTGAAGGGCGAGAGTTCCGGCCACGTCCAGCACGTGCGCGAGGTGCGGCTGGACTGCGACGGCGACGTCGTGCTCGTGGTCGTGGATCAGACGGGTGCTGCATGCCACACCGGCGACCGGACCTGCTTCGACGCGGACGTGCTGCTGAAGGCTGCCGACCGGTAGCACGGCAAATCCTGTGGCCCACGTTGTATTCTGTGGGCGTGAAGCGGAACGTCACCGTTCAGCTGGACGGAGAGGTCATCACTAAGGCGAAGGTCCTCGCGGCCAAGCGGGGCACCTCGATCAGTGGGCTGGTCGCAGCTGAGATCACGCGGCTGACTGAGCAGAACGAGCGGTACGAGCGCGCTCGGGAGGCGGCGCTTGCGCGGCTGGCCGCACCTGCCGAGTACTCGTCCGATGATATGGACGGTGAATCCACCGAACGCCGCTGGCCGCGTGACGAAATCTACGCGCAGCGGACGGACCGGTCGCTCAGGCCGTGATCGCCGGTGTGACGTTCGTCGACACGAATGTGCTGGTGTACGCCGAGGACGGCCGCGAGCTCGATCGACGCGACCTCGCCGCGCGTGTTCTGGCCGATCTGTGGACGTCCGGCCTCGGGGTGCTCAGCACCCAAGTGCTCAAGGAGTTCTACGACAACGCAACGCGCAAGCTGAAGATGCCCCCGGAGTCGGCGCGGCGCATCGTGGCCCAGTACGCCGAGTGGCCCGTGGTCGAGACCACCGCCCAGCTGATCGTGTCGGCCAGCCTTCTCCACGAGCGGCACAGTTTCGCCTTCTGGGACGCGATGATCGTCGAGGCCGCCCTCCTGTCCGGCGCGACGACGCTGCTCAGCGAGGACCTGCAGGACGGGCGCCGCATCGGCGACCTCACGATCACGAACCCGTTCCGTCCAGCGGGCCCGTGAGGTAGCGCTGCAGCGTCGGCGCCACCGCGGCGATCACTGTCGGGTGGTCGGCGGAGGCCAGCGGCTCGAGCCGTAGTACGTACCGGACCATCCCCAGCCCGACTATCTGGCTTCCGACCAGGGCGGCACGCAGGTCGGGCCGGTCCGGCGCCACGGTTTCCACCACCCGCCGCAGCAGGACGCGCGTGACGAACTCGCGCACCATGCGGGCGGCGGTCTCGTGGCTGGCGACGCTGCGGATGAGGGCGGCGAGGGGGCGGCCGCCGCCGGCGTGGTCCCAGACCGTGAGGAAGCGGCTGACGATCCGCTCACCCAGCCGCTCGGGGTCGCCCGGCACCACCTGGGCGATGAGCGTGGCGGGGTCTGCCGGCAGGTCCAGTGCAGCGGTGAACAGCGCCTCCTTGCCCCCGAACCAGTGGTTGACCATCGCCGGGTCGACGCCGGCGCGCTCGGCGATCAGCCGCACCGTCGCGCCGTCGAAGCCGCGCTCGGCGAACACCGCCCGCGCGGCGTTGAGCAGGGCGCCCCGGGTGTCCGCCCCGCCGGGGCGCCGTCCGCGGCGGCGGGCAGGAGCGGCGTCGACACCGGGGGCGTGCTCGGCGGCGGTCACGCCGACCATCCTCCCCCTCCCGACGCGACGCGGCTCGGCTGATCCCCGTGAGCGTCGCCCGGGGGCTGTCCCGGCCGCCGTCGGGTGACATTCGCGGCGATCACGCCGAGCCACGGCCGTCTGCGACGATGGACGCCATGACGTCCGTGCCCACCGTCGGACTGCTCGGCGCGGTCTCGCCCAGCCGCGACGAGTTCCGCGAGCTCGCTGTCGGCCACCGGGTGATCCCGGTCGCGCGGCGCGTCCTCGCCGACGACGAGAGCCCGGTCGGCGTGTACCGCAAGCTCGCCGCCGACCGGCCCGGCACGTTCCTGTTCGAGTCGGCGGAGAACGGTCGGTCGTGGTCGCGGTGGTCGTTCGTCGGAGCCCGCAGCGCCGCCGCGCTGACGGAGGTGGACGGCGCGCTGACCTGGACCGGGGAGGTTCCCGCCGGGCTGCCGGTCGACGGTGACCCGCTCGCCGCGCTGCGCACCGTCGTGGAGGAGCTGCACAGCGAGCCACTGCCGGGCCTGCCGCCGCTGACCGGAGGGCTCGTGGGTTACCTCGGCTACGACGCCGTCCGGCGGATGGAGCGCCTGCCCACCCTCGCCGTCGACGACCTGAAGCTCCCGGAGCTGGTCATGCTGCTGGCGACGGACCTCGCTGCCCTCGACCATCACGAGGGCACCGTCACCCTCATCGCGAACGCGATCAACTGGGACGCCTCCGACGAGCGGGTCGACGAGGCCTACGACGACGCCGTCGCCCGGCTGGACCGGATGACCGCCCAGCTCGCGGCGCCGGCTCCGTCCACGATCGCGGTGTACCAGCCGGCCGAACCGCGCTTTCTCCGCCGCCGCGCCCCCGCCGAGCACCACGCCGCCGTCGAGGCCGCCAAGGAGGAGATCCGGGCGGGCGAGGCGTTCCAGGTCGTGGTCTCGCAGCGGTTCGAGGCGGAGTGCGCGGCGGACCCGCTCGACATCTACCGGGTGCTGCGCGCGACCAACCCGAGCCCGTACATGTACCTCCTCCGGTTGGCGACCGCGGCCGGCGAGACCTTCGACATCGTCGGGTCCAGCCCGGAGGCTCTGGTCACCGTCCGGGACGGGAAGGCGACCACCCACCCGATCGCCGGCACCCGGTGGCGCGGCGCCACGGAGGAGGAGGACGAGCTCCTCGAGAAGGACCTGCGCCACGACGAGAAGGAGCGCTCCGAGCACGTCATGCTCGTCGACCTCGGCCGCAACGACCTCGGCCGGGTCTGCGAGCCCGGCAGCGTCAAGGTCCACAACTTCTTCTCCGTAGAGCGCTACAGCCACGTCATGCACCTGGTCTCGACCGTGACCGGCACCCTGCGCCGTGACTGCAACGCGGTCGACGCCGTCGTGGCCTGCTTTCCGGCCGGTACGCTCTCCGGCGCGCCCAAGGTGCGGGCGATGGAGATCATCGAAGAGCTGGAGCCGACGCGGCGCGGCCTCTACGGCGGGATCGTCGGCTACCTCGACTTCGCCGGCAACGCCGACACCGCGATCGCGATCCGCACCGCGCTGGTCCGCGACGGCGTGGCGTACGTCCAGGCCGGCGGCGGGATCGTGGCCGACTCCGATCCCGAGGCCGAGGACGCCGAGACGCTGAACAAGGCGCGCGCGGTGCTGTCCGCGGTGGCCACGGCCGCGACGCTGCGGACTCCGGGCCAGGACGACGTCCCGGTGCCTCCGCCGCTCGGCTCAAGGGCGGACAGCGCCGTGCCGGCCGCCCACGACGTTCCGTGAGCTCCGGTCGTCGGCTCGCGGCGATCTGCCTGGCGCTGCTCGGGGGCGCGCTGGGGCTCTGGGTGGCCACGCGACTGAGCTGGTTCACGACGGCGGTGGAGGCCGTCGGCCGCGGGCCGGTGCCCGTGATCGCCGACGGAACCGATGTCGTCCCCGCGCTGGCCGGCCTCGCGCTGCTCGCCGCGGCCGCAATCCCGGCGGCGGTGGCGCTGGCCGGTGCCCTCCGGCGCGTACTCGGGGTGCTGGTCGCGGCCGGCGGTGCGCTCGCCGGCTGGCGGGTCACCACGGCCCTGGTGAACCCACCCTCCGCAGCCGACCTGTCGGCCCTGCCGGGCGCGCCGGCCGGCGGCACCCCGGCCGCCGGCCCGGTCGCACTCGGCCTCGGCCCGCTGCCCGCAGTCGTCGGCGCGGCGCTGCTCGTGGTGGCGGGTGTCGTGCTGCTGATGGGGGAGCGGCGCCTGCCGCGGTTCGGAGGCCGGTTCGCTCGCGAGCGTCGGGAGAACGGACCGGCCCGCCCCGCGCAGTCGGGGCGAGGTGCGGAGCCGGATCGCGCGGCGTGGGACGCGCTCGACGCGGGCCGTGACCCCACGCTCGACTCCACCTCCGGCCGGAACGGGGAGCCGGGGGCGTCCGTCCCCGGACGGACCGACCGCGAGCCGCCCGCCGGGGCTGACTAGCATGTTGGGACGTTCGGTACGCCCGCAGCGGAGAGGGGGGACCACCGGGATGACCCCGTACAGGAGCATCGGGAACGGCACGAGCGTCCTCGACTCCATCGTCGACGGGGTGCGGGCCGACCTGGCCGCCCGGGAGGCGCGGGTCGACTTCACCGAGATCAAGCGACGCTCGTCGCTGGCACCGACGCCGCGCGACGCAATGGGCGCGCTGCGCGCGCCGGGGATCGGCGTGGTGGCCGAGGTCAAGCGCCGCAGCCCCTCGAAAGGCGACCTCGCGTCGATCCCCGATCCTGCGGAGCTCGCCGTGGCGTACGCCGAGGGCGGCGCTCGCGTGATCAGCGTGCTGACCGAGGAACGGCGGTTCGGCGGGACGCTCGCGGACCTCGCCGCCGTGCGCGCCCGCGTCGACGTGCCGGTGCTGCGCAAGGACTTCATCATCAGCCCCTATCAGGTGCACGAGGCACGGGCCTACGGGGCGGACGTCGTGCTGCTCATCGTCGCCGCACTCGAGCAGAACGTCCTCACCTCACTGCTGGACCGGGTCGAGTCGCTGGGCATGACCGCACTCGTCGAGGTCCATACGGAGGAGGAGGCGGACCGCGCGCTCGAGGCGGGCGCCAAGGTCATCGGCGTGAACGCCCGCGACCTGCACACGCTCGAGGTCAACCGCTCGGTCTTCGGCCAGATCGCTCCCGGGCTGCCCAGTGACGTGCTGCGGGTTGCCGAGTCGGGCGTGCGCGGCCCGGGTGACCTGCTGACCTACGCTGGCTGGGGGGCGGACGCCGTGCTCGTCGGCGAGGGCCTCGTCACCAGCGGCGACCCGCGTGCGGCCGTCCGCGGTCTGGTGGCCGCCGGGTTCCACCCGTCGTGTTCCAGAATGGTGCGGTGAGCAAGCTCGCGAGCGAACCAATGGCAGGGCGGACTTCCGCGGGGACCGGCGTCTCGGCCGCCGACGGCATCGCCACCCCGTCGGGCCACGAGCCCGACGAGCGCGGGCACTTCGGCCGCTACGGTGGCCGCTACGTGCCGGAGGCACTGGTTGCGGCGCTGGACGAGCTGGCCATCACCTACGAGAAGGCGCGGCACGACGAGGAGTTCCTCGGTGAGCTGAACCGCCTGCAGCGCGACTACACGGGCCGGCCGTCCCCGCTCACCGAGGCGCCACGGCTGGCCGAGCACGCCGGTGGCGCGCAGATCCTGCTCAAGCGCGAAGACCTGAACCACACCGGGTCTCACAAGATCAACAATGTGCTGGGCCAGGCTCTGCTCACCAAACGCATGGGCAAGACCCGCGTGATCGCGGAGACCGGCGCGGGCCAGCACGGCGTCGCCACGGCGACGGCGTGCGCGCTGCTGGGCCTCGAGTGCGTCGTCTACATGGGCGAGGTGGACACCGAGCGGCAGGCGTTGAACGTCGCCCGGATGCGGCTGCTGGGCGCCACGGTCGTGCCGGTGACGCTCGGCTCGCGCACGCTCAAGGACGCGATCAACGAGGCCCTGCGCGACTGGGTGACGAACGTGGACACCACCCACTACCTGCTCGGCACGGTGGCGGGCCCGCACCCGTTCCCGACGATGGTGCGCGACTTCCACCGCGTCATCGGCCTCGAGGCCCGCGAGCAGGTTCAGGAGCGCACGGGACGGCTGCCCGATGCGGTCGCCGCGTGCGTCGGTGGCGGGTCGAACGCGATCGGGATCTTCCACGCGTTCCTCGACGACCCGCAGGTCCGGCTTGTCGGCTTCGAGCCCGGCGGCGACGGCATCGGGACCGGCCGGCACGGTGCGACGCTGTCGGAGGGTTCGCCCGGAGCGCTGCACGGCGCGCTCAGCTACCTGCTGCAGGACGACGACGGGCAGACGGCGGAGTCGTACTCGATCTCCGCGGGCCTGGACTACCCGGGCGTGGGACCCGAGCACGCGCTGCTCAAGGACCTGGGGCGGGCGCAGTACCGGCCGGTCACGGACGCCGAAGCGATGGAGGCGTTCGCCCTGCTCTCCCGGACCGAGGGGATCATCCCGGCGATCGAGAGCGCCCACGCGATCGCGGGCGCGCTGCAGCTCGGCCGGGAGCTCGGGCCGGACACAGTCATCCTCGTGAATCTGTCCGGCCGCGGCGACAAGGACGTGAACACCGCCGCGAAGTGGTTCGGAATGATCGACGAAGGGGAGAGCGCGGACGACGCCGACGGCACGGCGGTGGCGCGCGAGTCCGGGACGAGCGAACCCGGCGCGACGCCCGACACCTCGTTCGCCGAGCCGGGCGCGCGCACCGAGGGAGCGCAGCTGTGACGGTCTCGTCGGTGTTCAGGAGATGCGCCGAGGATGGCCGAGGCGCGCTCGTCGGGTACCTGCCCGCCGGCTACCCGACCGTCGACGCCTCGGTCGAGCTGCTGGCCGCGATGAGCCGCGACGGCTGCGACCTGCTCGAGGTCGGGATCCCGTACTCGGATCCGGTCATGGACGGACCCACCATCCAGGCCGCTGCGGACACCGCACTGCGGGCGGGCTTCCGGGTGCGCGACGTGTTCACGGTCGTCGAGCGGGTGGCCGCAACCGGCGCCGCGATCGTCGTGATGACCTACATCAACCCGGTGCTGCGGTACGGCGTCGACGCGTTCGCCCGGGACCTCGCCGCGGCCGGCGGGCTGGGCGTCATCACCCCGGACCTCATCCCGGACGAGGCCGACGAGTGGCTCGCCGCGTCGAGCAGGCACGGCCTCGACCGCATCTTCCTGGTCGCGCCGTCGTCGACCGAGGAGCGGATCGTGGCGACGGCCCGGGCGAGCAGCGGCTTCCTGTACGCCACGTCGACGATGGGCGTCACCGGGGCCCGCGCCGGCGTCGACGCGGCAGCGGCCCGGATCGTCGCGCGCTGCCGACCCCACACGGACCTGCCGATCGGCGTCGGGCTCGGCGTCCGCTCCGGCGACCAGGCCGCCGAGGTGGCCTCGTTCGCGGACGCGGTGATCGTCGGTTCGGCGTTCGTCTCGGCCGCCGAGCGCGCCGGTGCACCGGGTGCGGGTGCGCTGGCCGCCGAGCTGGCGGACGGCGTCCGCCGGGCTGGTCTGCCCCAACCGGTGTGACGAGGCCGCTGCCCGACGGCCCGGGTGCGCCGGCCGGTAGCTCCGGCCGGTGCACCCTCGACATCCCTATCGTGAGCGAAGCAGTCAAAGCCGCGTTTCCCGCAGGGGGCGCGGGACACCATCGACGTGTGAGTGGTGGCGACGAGACGAGCCGGTATGGGCTGCTGCGCCGCTACCGCGAGCTGGTGCTCGACGAGCTACCGCGCCGGGCCCGGCAGGGGCGCTGGGTGGTCGTGAACGACCACTGCTTCGGCCGGATCGTCCTCGACCACGCCGTCGGCGGCTGCTGGTACGACGTGCTCGACCGGCGCAGTGGCCGATCCGCGTTCGCGCAGCTGGACGACGCGCAACTGGCCGCGGCGGTGGCACTCGCCGAGCGCATCGCGGCGGCCGGGGACGGGCTGCTGCGCGAGCTCGACGCGCAGAGCCTGGCGTGGCGCGGTAAGCCGCCGAAGCGGCCTGCTGTGGGATGAGAGCGAGCCCGAGGAAGGCGATCGTGCCGGCTCGCGCGGTGGGTGGCCGACCGCGCCGAGTGACGGCGAGCGCCCGCGCTACCGTGAGTTGGTGGTGACGCAGTCGCTGGCCTACCTGCCCAGCCCGGACCGGGGCGTGTGGATGCTCGGGCCCGTTCCGATACGGGCGTACGCGCTGTGCATCATCGCCGGGATCCTCGTCGCCGTGCTGTGGGGCGAGCGCCGCTTCGTCGCCCGCGGCGGCGAGCCGGGCACGGTGACGGACGTCGCGGTGTTCGCGGTGCCCTTCGGGCTGGTCGGAGGACGGCTCTACCACGTCCTCACCGACTGGCAGACCTACTTCGGGCCGGGCGGGAACCCCGTCGACGCCCTGCGGATCTGGAACGGCGGCCTCGGCATCTGGGGCGCCATCGCCCTCGGTGCGGTGGGTGCGTGGATCGGATGCCGCCGTCGCGGTGTGCCGCTGCCGTTCTTCGCCGACGCCGTGGCGCCCGGCATCGTCACCGCGCAGGCCATCGGCCGGCTGGGCAACTGGTTCAACCAGGAGCTCTACGGCGGCCCCACGACGTTGCCGTGGGGGCTCGAGATCTACCGAAGGGTGGACCCCGCGACGGGCCGGCCCGATGCGCTGAACGGCATCGCCGTCGATCCCACACCGGTGGCGATCGTGCACCCGACCTTCCTCTACGAGCTGCTGTGGAACCTCGCCGTCGCCGTGCTCGTGGTGTGGGCGGACCGCCGGTTCCGGCTCGGGCACGGCCGCGCGTTCGCCGTCTACGTCGCCGGCTACTCCCTCGGGCGCTTCTTCATCGAGCTGATGCGCACCGACCCCGCCACCCGCGTGTTCGGTGACGTGCGGATCAACGTGGTGGTCTCTGCGGTCGTGTTCGTCGGCGCGGTGGCCTATCTGCTGCTCGTGCGCAAGCCGCGCGAGGTGCCGCCGTTCGGCCCGGCGCCCACCGACGACGCACCCGACGACCGCGAGGCCGTTCCCGTCGATACGGCTCCCGCCGACGGTGCCGGCGGCGCGGACGGCCCGAACCCGAAGCGGTCACCGTGACCCGACAGGTGCAGGTTGTCACCGGCTTCACCGGCTTCGGGGAGGGTGCCGTCGAGTTCTACGACGGCCTGCTGGCCGACAACAGCAAGGCCTACTGGACGGACCACCGCGCCGTCTACGAGCGCGACGTTCTCGCCCCGATGCAGGCGCTGCTCGCCACGCTCGAGCCCGAGTTCGGGTCCGGCAAGATCTTCCGGCCCTACCGCGACGTCCGGTTCTCGAAGGACAAGAGCCCGTACAAGACCGCCTGCGGGGCCAGCGTCGGGCCGTTCTACGTGCAGGTCTCCGCAGAGGGCCTGCTGGCGGCGGCCGGGGGCTACCAGTGGGCGCCCGACCAGCTGACCCGCTACCGGACGGCCGTCGACGACGAGCGCAGGGGCACGGATCTCGCGGCCCGGCTCGACCGGATCGCCATGACTGACGTCCACGGCGCGCCGCTGACCGTCGCAGGCGACCGGCTCGCGACCCGCCCCCGCGGCGTCGCCCCCGACCACCCCCGGCTGGACCTGCTGCGGTTCCGCAGCCTGTACGTCCACCGCGGCTGGACGCCGGACGACACCCTGCACGAGCCGGAGGCGGCGCAGCGGGTGACGGCGGCGTGGCGGGCCGCGCGCCCGTTGACCGACTGGCTCGACGACCACGTCGGCCCCGCGGACACGCGCTGACCACTGCCGGAACCGCACTGTGGCTCCGACGTGCGATGCACGGCCGCGCCGCGCAGCACTATGGGTCCGAAGTGCGTGTCCACTTGCCCGTCACCCTCCGGCCACGATTGCGACTTCCACCGTACGGCGTCGCGAACGTGATCGTTCCAGTGTGCGGGGTACGCTGCCGGGTGTGAGCCGACGCACCAAGATTGTTTGTACGCTCGGGCCGGCCACCGCGTCCCCCGACCGCATCCGCGAGCTCATCCAGGCCGGCATGGACGTCGCGCGGCTGAACTTCAGCCACGGCAACCGGGACGACCACAAGCGGGTCTACGACATGATCCGCTACGTGGCGGACTCCGAAGGGCATGCCGTCGGCATTCTCGCGGACCTCCAGGGACCCAAGATCCGGCTCGGCCGGTTCGCGACGGGGCCGGGCCCGGTGGAGTGGCACACCGGCGAGGAGGTGCGGATCACCGTCGACGACGTGCCGGGCACCCACGACCGGGTCTCCACCACATACCAGGGTCTCGCCGCCGACGCCCGCCCGGACGACCGGCTGCTGGTCGACGACGGCAAGGTGGGCCTGCGGGTCACCGCGATCGAGGGCAACGACGTGGTCTGCCGGGTCACCGAGGGCGGCCCGGTCAGCGACAACAAGGGTCTCTCGCTGCCCGGGATGAACGTCTCGGTGCCGGCGATGTCGGATAAGGACTGCGCGGACCTCGCGTTCGCCCTCGGCCTGCGGGTCGACCTCGTCGCGCTGTCGTTCGTGCGCAGCCCGGCGGACATCGACGGTGTCCACAAGATCATGGACGAGAACGGCACGCGGCTGCCGGTGATCGCCAAGCTGGAGAAGCCCGAGGCGGTCGACAACCTCGAGGCGATCGTCCTCGCCTTTGACGGGATCATGGTCGCCCGCGGCGACCTCGGCGTGGAGCTGCCGCTCGAGCACGTGCCGCTCGTGCAGAAGCGGGCCGTCCAGATCGCCCGCGAGAACGCCAAGCCGGTCATCGTGGCCACCCAGATGCTCGACTCCATGATCACCAACTCGCGGCCGACCCGCGCCGAGGCCTCGGACGTCGCGAACGCCGTGCTGGACGGCGCCGACGCGGTGATGCTCTCCGGGGAGACCAGCGTCGGCCGCTACCCGATCAAGTCGGTCAGCACGATGGCTCAGATCATCGAGGCCGCGGAGTCCGGTCCCACCGGCGTCCCCCCGCTGAACCACGTGCCGCGGACGCAGCGGGGCGTGCTCTCATTCGCCGCGCGCGACATCGGCGAGCGGCTCTCGGCCCGGGCGCTCGTCGCGTTCTCGGTCTCCGGGGACACCGTGCGGCGCCTCGCGCGCCTGCACACCCGGCTGCCGCTGCTGGCCTTTACCCCGCAGCCGGAGGTGCGCAGCCAGCTGGCGCTGAGCTGGGGCGTCGAGACGTTCCTCGTCGACTACGTCACCTCGACGGACGCGATGGTCCGCCAGGTCGACAACGCGATCCTGTCGATCGGCCGGTTCACGGCGGGCGACATCGTCGTGATCGTGGCCGGTTCACCGCCCGGGACCTCCGGGTCGACGAACCTGATCCGCGTGCACCGGCTCGGCGAGGAGGACCACGCCTGACCGGGTCCCAGACCGAGCGGACGGACGACACAGCAGTCATGGGCTCTGCCGTCCCGACCGGGCAGGTCGCCCTCGACGGCCTTGTCGCGCTGCTCGACATCGAGCAGCTCGAGGTGAACCTGTTCCGCGGGGTGAGCCCGCCGCAGCGCCCGACGCGGGTCTTCGGCGGCCAGGTCGCGGCGCAGGCCCTGGTCGCGGCCGGACGTACCGTGCACCCGGCCCGGCACGTGCACTCGCTGCACGCGTACTTCGTCCGGCCGGGCGACACGCGGGCGCCCATCGTCTACGACGTCGAACGGGTCCGCGACGGCCGTTCGTTCACCACCCGGCGCGTGCGCGCCGTCCAGCACGGCGAGGTGATCTTCGCGCTCTCGGCGTCGTTCCAGCTAACCCAGGAGGGCCTGGAGCACACCGAGCCCGCCCCGGCCGGGGTGCCGGCGCCCGAGGAGCTGCCCGACCTCGGTGAGTGGCTGCGCGGCGACGGCGGCTTCCTCGCCGGGCTCCCGCGCCCGCTGGACCTGCGCTTCGTCGATCCGCCGCTGTGGTCGAGGCGGCGCGGCCCGGCGTCGGACGAGCCGGTGCGGATGTGGATGCGCGCAGACGGCACGCTGCCCGACGACCCGCTCCTGTACGTCTGCCTGCTCACCTACGCGAGCGACCTCACCCTGCTCGGCTCCGTCCTCGCCCCGCACAGCCAGCACATGGGCGAGGTCGGGTTGGCCAGCCTGGACCACGCGATGTGGTTCCACCGCCCGTTCCGGGCGGACGAGTGGCTGCTCTACGAGTGTCGCTCCCCGACGGCGTCCGGGGCGCGGGGGCTCGCGACGGGCCGGTTCTTCACCCGGGACGGCCTCCTGGTGGCCACGGCGGTGCAGGAAGGCCTCGTCCGCCTGCGAATCCCCGAGTAGCCGCGACGAACCCAGCCGCGACAAACCGAGCGAAAGCGGCTTTCGCCAGGACTAACTTTGCGAACGCCGCTTTCGCTCAGTCAGATTCACCGCAGGAGTGCCGTAGGTGAGCCGGCGCAGCAGCACCTCTGCCGGCCCGCGCATTCCCGCCCGGGCCGACGCCGCGGCCACCAGCAGGATCACCAGCCACACTCCGAAGGCGAGCAGCGCCGTCTCCGCCACCGTGAGGCGAGCTCCCAGGCCGAGCGACCACGCCGGCAGCAGCGCTGCCAACGCCACGGACTGCGCGAGGTAGCACGACAGGGACCGCTGCCCGCAGGCCCGCAGGGCGCCGCCCATCCCGCCGGAGCGCTCACCCACGCGCAGGGCGAGCAGCCCGAACAGCGCCGCGTACCCGACACCACCGGCGTAGCCGCTCGCGGAGTGCAGCGCGCCCGCCAGCAGCAGCACAGGCGTCGACGGCGTCCACACGCCGGCCACCGCCAGCGCCAGCGGCAGCCCGCCCAGTACCGCCGCGGTGAGCCCGGCCATCGCGAGCCGCGCGAGCAGCTGCCGGTGCCGCCCCGGTTCGTCGAGCAGCCGCCGCCGGGCCGCGAGCGCGCCCAGCGCCACCGCGCCGAACACGGCGATCGACTGGACCAGCAGGCCGATGAGCCCCCACTCGACCGTGTGCAGCAGCAGGACCGCCCCGGGGTCGGTGGCCGCGACCGACGTCAGCAACGCCGTCGTGCCGGGCTGCGGCGCCAGTGCCGACGCCGACAGGAACAGCGACGACACCACCGCTCCGGTGACCGCGATCCCGGCCAGGGTGCCCGGCGCCCCACGCACCAGCACCGCTGCCATGAGCACCGCCAGCAGCCCGTACGCGCCGACAATGTCGCCGGGCCACAGCAGCACGCCGTGCACCAGGCCGATCACGATCATCCAGGCGCCGCGCCTGCGAACCAGCCGCACCACGTCGTCGGCCGGCACTGCGACGGCCGCCCGGCGGGCCGCGAGCTGCGTGATGCCGTATCCGAACAGCAGCCCGAAGAGCGGGTACGCGCGCCCGTCGACGAGCACCACCTGCAGCGCGGCCACCACGCGGTCCGCCCCTGCGAGGTCCTGCGGGTAGCCCCGCACGCCGACCGGGTGCGCGTAGAGCCAGACGTGCGCGTTGGCCAGCGCGATGAGCAGCAGCATTGCGCCGCGGGCCAGGTCGGGGGCGGCCGCGCGGGCGGCGATCGGCGTCGCGCCGAGGGTCAGCGCCTCGGAGGAGCTCATGCGCCGACCCTACGACGAGCCAGCGGCGTGTCCGTCGGCATGTATCACCTCGGCATGTATGACCTCGATCTCGCCTACCGCCTCTCGGGCCGCCCGCGGACGTGCCGTCGACGCGCCGGGGGATAGATTCGTCCCGTGTCTGCGTCGACCGCTTCTTCCGCCACGTCTCCCGCCGTCGTCACCGTCACCGGGGCCGCCGGGCAGATCGGCTACGCGCTGCTGTTCCGCATCGCCTCGGGCCAGCTCCTCGGGCCCGAGACCCCGGTCCGGCTGCGCCTGCTGGAGATCCCCCAGGCGGTGCAGGCCGCCGAGGGCACCGCCATGGAGCTCGACGACTGCGCGTTCCCGCTGCTCGCCGGCATCGACATCACCGACGACGCCACGGCCGCGTTCGACGGCGTCAACGTCGCGCTGCTCGTCGGCGCCCGGCCGCGGACCAAGGGCATGGAGCGCGGCGACCTGCTCGAGGCCAACGGCGGCATCTTCGCCCCGCAGGGCCGGGCCATCAACGAGGGCGCGGCGGACGACGTCCGCGTCCTCGTCGTCGGCAACCCGGCCAACACGAACGCCCTCATCACGCGGTCCGCCGCTCCGGACGTGCCGGCCGAGCGCTTCACGGCGATGATGCGGCTGGACCACAACCGGGCGCTGTCGCAGCTGGCGAAGAAGCTGGACGTCCCGGTCACCGAGATCGCGAAGCTGACGATCTGGGGCAACCACTCCGCCACCCAGTACCCGGACGTGTTCCACGCCGAGGTCGGCGGCAAGCCGGCCGCCGAGCAGGTCGAGGAGGCCTGGCTGCGCGAGGAGTTCATCCCGACCGTCGCCAAGCGCGGCGCGGCCATCATCGAGGCGCGGGGCGCGTCGTCCGCGGCGTCCGCGGCGAACGCCGCCATCGACCACGTCCGTGACTGGGTGAGCGGCACGCGGGAGGGCGACTGGGTGTCCGCGGCGCTGCCGTCGGACGGCTCGTACGGCGTCCCGGAAGGGCTCTTCTCGTCCTACCCGGTCATCTCGCGCAACGGCCGCTGGGAGATCGTCCAGGGCCTGGAGATCAACGACTTCTCGCAGGAGCGCGTCGATGCGTCGGTCGCGGAACTCGTCGAGGAGCGCGACGCCGTCACGGCCCTCGGCCTGATCTGATCCCGACCAGCTGTTGCAGGAAAGCCACGTTCACGCAACCACGTTGCAGGAAGGTGGCTTTCCTGCAAGTAGGGGTGGCCAGCCGGACGGTCAGGCGAGTTCGGCGATCGCGAACGCCTCCGGGCTCACGGTCAGCGCGTCGCCGTCGACGTCCACCGGCTCCGACGCCAGCAGCACCCGCTCGATCGCGCCGAGCGCGATGCTGACCGGCTCGTCACCGAGGTTGACCGCCAGCCGCAGGCCGCCGCGGTGCAGGACGAGCGTGCGTGCCTCCTCGTCGACGTCGACCTCGACGTCGTCGAGCCACGGGTCGGACAGCTCGGGGCGCGCCTTGCGCAGCGCGATCAGCTCCCGGTACGCGATGAGAAGCGCCGAGTGCGGCTCCTCCTCCGGCTCCGACCAGTCCAGGTGGGAGTCGCGGAACGTCTCCTCGGTCGTCGGGTCGGGCACCTCCTCCTCGTCGGAGTCCCAGCCGTGCTCGGCGAACTCCGACCGGCGACCGATCCGGACGGCGTCGTTGAGCGCTTGATCGGGGAAGTGGGCGAAGAACTGCCAGGGCGTGCGCGCGCCCCACTCCTCGCCCATGAACAGCATCGGCGTGAACGGCGAGCAGAAGAGGATCGCCGCGCCGCAGGCGACGAGCCCCGGCGTGAGCGACGCAGCGTTGCGGTCCCCGACCGCGCGGTTGCCGACCTGGTCGTGGTTCTGCAGGTAGGCGACGAAACGGTGGGCCGGCGTCCGGCGGGTGTCGACCGGCGCGCCGTGGTTGCGGCCCCGGAAGCTGCTCCAGGTGCCCTCGTGCAGGAACACCCGCGTCAGGACGTGGGCGAGCCCGGTCAACCCCGCGGTGGCGAAGTCGGCGTAGTAGCCCTGCCTCTCACCGGTGAGCGCGACGTGCAGGCTGTGGTGCACGTCGTCGGCCCACTGCGCCTGAAGCCCGTACCCGCCCGCCTCCCGCGCGGTCACCATCTTCGCGTCGTTGAGGTCGGACTCCGCGATCAGCGACAGCGGCCGCCCGACGTGCGTCGACAGCGCCTCGACCTCGACGGCCATCTGCTCGAGCACGTGGGTCGCGCGCCCGTCGTGCAGGGCGTGGACGGCGTCGAGGCGCAGACCGTCGACGTGGAAGTCGCGCAGCCACATCAGCGCGTTGTCGATGATGTAGCGCCGCACCTCCTCCGAGTGCGCCCCGTCCAGGTTCACCGACGGCCCCCAGACGGTGCTGCCTCCGAAGTAGGGCGCGAACCGGTCGAGGTAGGCCCCGGACGGTCCCAGGTGGTTGTAGACGACGTCCAGCACCACGCCGAGCCCGCGGGCGTGGCAGGCGTCGACGAAGCGCTTGAACGCGTCCGGCCCGCCGTAGTTCTCGGTCACCGCGTACCAGCTGACGCCGTCGTAGCCCCAGTTGCGGTCGCCGTCGACGGCGTTGACCGGCAGCACCTCGACGAGATCGACGCCCAGCGACACGAGGTGGTTGAGCCTCTCGATCGCGGCGTCGAACGTGCCACCCTCGGTGAACGTGCCGATGTGGCACTCGTAGAGCACCGAGCCAGGAAGCTGCCGCCCGGTCCAGGAGCGGTCGGTCCAGAAGAACGCGTCGTGGTCGTAGCGGCGCGACGCCGAGTGGACTCCGGTCGGCTGCCACAGCGAGCGCGGGTCGGGCAGCGGGGTCTCGTCGTCGTCGAGGAGGAAGGCGTACGCCGTCCCGGGGCCGGCATCGGCGATGTCGGCGCGCCACCAACCCGCGCCGTCCTGCTTCATGATGTGGGCGCGGTGGTCGACCAGCACCCGAACCCGGTGCTTGAGCGGCGCCCAGACCGCGAACTCAGCCACGGGCACAGATCCTGCCTGGTCGCGAGGTAGCGTGCCGAGTCGGCTCACCCGGTTCGACGCAGGCTCCGGTCGCCCTCCTCGACGCCTGCCCCTTCCTCCCGCACTTCGGCGCCGAAACGCTGTCCGACCGGCCGCTGAGCAGCGTGATGGCTCCGATGTGCGGGGAGAACATCGGTCAGTCCGCCCGCACGAGGAGCGCCACCGGGTAGCGGAACAGCACCTGCGCCAGGTGCGGGGCGCTACCGGACACCGCAGCGCCGCTGAGGACGTCCGTCCAGCCGGTCGCGCCGTCCGGCAGCGGCAGCAGAGTGTCCCGCCAGCCGCCGGCGGCCGCGAGCCGCACGGGCAGCCGGGTCGCGACGGCCACCAGCGACGGCGACCGCGCGAACGCCACCACGTGCGCCGCGGCGGCGCCCTCGGCGGGCAGGGGGCGGTAGCCGGCGAAGAGCTCGGGCCGTGCTCGCCGCAGCCGCAGTGCTCGCGAGGTGACCAGCAGCTTCGCGGCGCCCGGCGGGTCCACGTCGGTGCCGCCGAACTCGGGCAGCCAGCCGTCGTCGAGCCGGCCCAGCAGCTCGCGGCGCAGTGTCCAGTCCACCGCGCGCCGGTTGTCGGGGTCGACCAGCGAGTACTCGAACAGCTCAGTGCCCTGGTAGACGTCGGGCACGCCGGGTCCCGCGATCTGCAGCAGCTTCTGGCCGAGCGCGTTGCTGCGGCCGTGCGTGTCGATGTGCGCGACGAACTCCTCGATCTCCGCCACCGTCTCGGGCTCCCCGAACACCTGCTCGGGCCAGGCCGCGATCGTCGCGTCCACGTCGGGGTTCGGGTCCACGTGGCTGGTGACGACCTTGGCCTCCTTCGCCGCCTTCCCCAGGTACGCGGCGAGCCGCTCGGCCGAGATCGGCCAGGCGCCCACGAGGCTCTGCCAGGCCAGCAGGTCGAGCGAGCCATCGGGCAGCGGGTGCCGCGCCGCCCAGCGCCGCAGCCGGGGCGCCCACTCGCCGGGGATCTCGGCGAGCACCGCGAGCCGGGCGCGCACGTCCTCTGAGCGCTTGGTGTCGTGCGTGGACAGCGTCGTCATCGTGTCCGGTCGGCCCGCGACACGTCCACAAGACCGGTCGTGGAACTCGGCGAGCGAGACGCCGAACCGGTCCGGGTCGCCGCCGACCTCGTTCAGCGCGACGAAGCGGTTGTAGCGGTAGAACGCGGTGTCCTCGACGCCCTTCGCCATGATCATGCCCGACGTCTCCTGCACGCGGGTGGCGAGCTGCCCGTCGGGAGCGGCGAGCATGGCGGCGGAGATCGCGCGGACGATGTCGGCGAGGTCCGGCCGGTGGGCGATCGCGACCGACACGGCGGTGTCGAGCGCGGACCGGCCCTCGGGCAGGTAGCTGCGGTAGACGGGGAAGCCGCACAGCAGCTCGGCGACGGCCTGCCGCACGCTCTCCGTCGGAGGGCCGCCGTCCGCGTCGGCCGTTGCAGCGTCGGTTGCAGCAAGGTGGCTTTCCTGCAATGTGGTTGCAGCAAGGTGGCTTTCCTGCAACTCCGCGACCAACGCCGCGATGCGCCGCACCTCGGCCGCCAGGATCGTGTCGGCGACCTCCCGCCGGGCGGTGTGCTCGACGGTGTGCGCGTTCTCCTTGCGGCCGGTGTGCTCGGCGGCGAGCTGGGTGAGCAGCCCGGCGCCGTCCGGGTCGACGAACACCCCGCAGATCTCCCGCAGCGCCTCGTAGCCCGAGGTGCCGTCGACCGGCCATGACGCCGGCAGCTCCTCCCCGACGCCGAGGATCTTCTCCACCAGGAGCCACCGGTCCGGACCGATGGCCGCCCGCAGCCGCCGCGCGTACCCGCCGGGGTCGGACAGGCCGTCGGGGTGGTCCACCCGCAGCCCGTCGACCTCGCCCGCCTCGACCCACCGCAGCACCTCGGCGTGCGCCGCGGCGAACACCTCCGGGTCCTCGACCCGCACCGCGGCCAGCGTGGAGATGTCGAAGAAGCGGCGGTAGGTCAGCTCTGCGGCGCCCCGCTTCCACGAGGTGAGCCGGTAATGCTGGCGGGCGTGCACCTCGACGGGGCCGCCCTCGTCACCCGTGCCCGGCGCCACCGGGAAGGCGCGCTCGTAGTAGTGCAGCTCGGTGCGGTCGTCGGAGAGCGTGACCTCCGACGCGATCACCTTCTCCTCGTCGTCCGCCGTCGGCTCCGCGCCGAGGACGGGCAGCAGGATCGGCTCCGCCCAGTCGATGTCGAAGTACCCGGCGTAGCGGGACTGGCGACCGTGCGCGAGGACGTCCCGCCACCAGGGGTTGGCCTGCGGCACGTCCACGCCGACGTGGTTCGGCACGATGTCGAGCAGGAACCCCAGACCCCGCTCCCGCACGGCGGCAACGAGGGCACGTCGCCCCTCCTCACCGCCGCGCTCGCCGGAGACCCGCGTGGGGTCGACGACGTCGTATCCGTGGTTCGACCCGGCGCCCGACTCCAGCAGCGGCGACGCGTACAGCGCCCCGGCGCCCAACGTGTCCAGGTAGGGCAGGAGCTCCACCCCGTCCGCGAAGGTGGTGTCAGCCGAGAACTGGATCCGGTAGGTGGAGGAGGGGATCACCGCAGTCCCTCGCTTCGCTCGCTCGCAGGCCGGCTCACGTCTGCGTGGTCTCGGTCCGCTGCAGCACGACGACGGACCGGGCCGGCACCCGGCGCACGGCACCCCCCGGGACCTTCGGCGGATCGGCCGCCACCACGCCGGGGATGGTGGTCAGGGTGAGCACCTCGCCGACTGCGGTGTCGACGATGATCGCCCAGCCCGTCCCGTACTCCGGCGGGGGAAGCGTGACCTCGATGTCCTCGAAGTGGGCGTTGAGGCACAGCAGGAACGAGTCGTCGGTGACCCGCTCACCCCGGGCGTCGACCTCCGTGATGCCTTGCCCGTTCAGGAACACCGTGACGCACTTGCCGAAGCCCGAGTCCCAGTCCTGCTCGGTCATCTCCCGGCCCGCCGGGGTGAACCACGCGATGTCCGGCAGTGCCGTGCGGCCGTCCCTCGGCCGGGCCCGGTTGATCGGCTTGCCCGCGAGGAACCGGCGACGGCGGAACACCGGATGCCCGGCGCGCAGCGCCGAGACGCCGGCGGTGAACCCGATCAGGCCGACGTTCTTGCCGGCGAGCGACCAGTCCATCCACGCGATCTCGCTGTCCTGCGCGTAGACGTTGTTGTTGCCGCGCTGGGTGCGGCCCATCTCGTCGCCGTGCAGCAGCATCGGCACACCTTGAGACAGGAACAGCGTGGTGAGGAAGTTGCGCTGCTGGCGGGCGCGCAGGTCCAGTATCGCGGCGTCGTCCGTGGGGCCCTCCACGCCGCAGTTCCAGGAGCGGTTGTGGCTCTCGCCGTCGTTGTTGCCCTCGCCGTTGGCCTCGTTGTGCTTCTCGTTGTACGACACGAGGTCACCCAAGGTGAACCCGTCGTGCGCGGTCACGAAGTTGATCGACGCGAACGGACGGCGGCCGTCGGCCTGGTAGAGGTCCGAGCTGCCGGTGAGGCGGGAGGCGAACTCGCCGAGCGTGCCGGGCTCGCCCCGCCAGAAGTCGCGGACGGTGTCGCGGTACTTGCCGTTCCACTCCGTCCACAGCGGCGGGAAGTTGCCCACCTGGTAGCCACCCGGTCCGACGTCCCACGGCTCGGCGATGAGCTTCGCCTGACTGATGACCGGGTCCTGCTGGACGAGGTCGAAGAACACGCTGAGCCGCTCGACGTCGTAGAACTCGCGGGCCAGGGTGGACGCGAGGTCGAACCGGAAGCCGTCGACGTGCATCTCGGTGACCCAGTACCGCAGCGAATCCATGATCAGCTGCAGCGTGTGCGGGTTGCGCACGTTCAGCGAGTTGCCCGTGCCCGTGTAGTCCATGTAGTAGCGCGGGTCGTCGTCGACCAGGCGGTAGTAGGCGGCGTTGTCGATGCCGCGCATGGACAGCGTGGGACCCATGTGGTTGCCCTCGGCGGTGTGGTTGTAGACCACGTCGAGGATCACCTCGATGCCCGCCTGGTGCAGGTCGCGGACCATCGCCTTGAACTCCTGCACCTGGCTGCCCGGTCGCCCGCTGGGTTGGGCGTAGGCGTGGTGCGGGGCCAGGAACGCGATCGTATTGTAGCCCCAGTAGTTCGAGAGCTCCTTCTCCTGCAGGTGGTGGTCCGTGATGAACTCGTGCACCGGCATGAGCTCCACGGCGGTGACGCCCAGCCGCTTGAGGTGCTCGATCATCACGGGGTGTGCGAGGCCGGAGTAGGTGCCGCGCAGCTCCGCGGGTATCTCCGGATGGGTGATCGTGAGGCCCTTCACGTGTGCCTCGTAGATCATTGTCTCGTGGTAGGGAATGCGCGGGTGCCGGTCGCTTCCCCAGTCGAAGAACGGGTTGACCACCACCGACTTCGGCACGAACGGCGCTGAGTCGCTGTCGTTGACGCCGTCGGGCGCACCGAAGGGGTAGCCGAACACCGCCTCGTCCCACCGCACGGGACCGTCGACTGCCTTGGCGTAGGGATCGATGAGCAGCTTGTTCGGGTTGCACCGCAGGCCCTTGGCCGGGTCGTGCGGGCCGTGCACGCGGTAGCCGTAGCGCTGGCCCGGCTCCACCGTCGGCAGGTAGCCGTGCCAGACGAAACCGTCGACCTCGCGCAGGGCGATGCGGGTCTCGGCGCCGTCGTCGGCGAACAGGCAGAGCTCCACCTGCTCGGCGACCTCCGAGAAGATCGCGAAGTTCGTCCCGGCACCGTCGTAGCTCGCGCCGAGCGGGTAGGCGCTCCCCGGCCACGGCCGCATCGGATCCTCGCTTCCCGGCCACGGCCGTCTCGTCGTCAGTGCGGTGTCGTACCGGTGTGGTGAGCCGGTGTGGTGATGACCGGCCCGGTGTCGTGCCGGGCGGTGCTCGCTGCGCTCCGCCACCCGCGCAAACGCTACCGGTGCGCGCCACACGCGCATGGCGGCCGACCGCCCGGCGCGCCGGGTGCCCTTCCGGGCCGTCCGGAAACGCCCGCCCCCCGCGCCGTGTGGCCGGAGCCTCGTGCAGGCGCATTAGGTTTCGACCATGACCACCGTCTTCACCCGCATCGTGGACGGCGAGCTGCCGGCTCGCTTCGTCTGGTCCGACAATCGCGCGGTCGCCTTCCTCTCGGCCAACCCGCTCGGCCCCGGACACACTCTCGTCGTCCCGCGCGATGAGGTCGATGAGTGGGTCGACGCGTCGCCGGTCCTGCTGAGCCACGTGTCGACCGTGGCGCACGCCGTCGGCACCGCGATTCGCACGGTTTTCGCGCCGCCGCGCGTCGGCCTCCTGGTCGCCGGTTTCGAGGTGCCGCATCTGCACGTCCACGTGTTCCCGGCCGCGAGCATGGCTGCGTTCGACTTCGCCACTGCCGCACGGTCGATCGACGCCGCGGAGCAGGACGGATACGCCGAGGCCCTTCGCGACGCGCTTCGCGCCGCGGGGCACGGCGCGCACGTGCCCGGGTAGCCGCGGCTGGGTGTGCTGCTTCTGCCCGGGATCCGCGTGATACCAGTCCTGTGCGCCTGCTTGCCGTCGCCGTTCGTCCACCGCTCCCCGTGCCTGCGTCGCCGCTCGGCGCCGCGACTCCGCCGCTCGGATGGCGAGCGAGGACCCTCCCGCTGACCTTGTGCGCACGGCTGGCTACCGTGTGCTCACCCGTCCTCGCCGGACGGGTCGTCAAGCCGCAGTGCGGGAACGGTCACGAGGAGGTCAGGTGGAGGGCCGGCTGGTCGTGGGGGGCCTGTGGGCCGCCGGCGGGCGGCTTCCGGTTCGGCCGTGGCAGGTCACCCGGTGGAACCTGTGGCAGCTGCCGGGCCGGCTCGTGGCCGCGGCCTTGTGCGTGGACGGGCTCGCCCTCGTGCTCATCGCGTCCCAGACCGTTGCCCTCAGCCCGACGGCGCGCGACCTGGCGCTGACGGTCGTGCTGGTGCTGTTCGGGCTCGTGCACACCGAGGTGGTCAGCCGGGTCGAGCGGATGCGCCGGCGCGTCACCCACACCTCCTACTACGACCTCAGCTCCGTCTGGACCTTCGCGGCCGCGGCCCTGCTTCCCCTGCCGCTCGCGGCGGTCGTCGTCGCGGCGGTGTACCTGCACCTCTGGGTGCGGGTCTGGCGCCCCGCCCGCTGCCTGGCCTACCGCACCCTGTACACCGCAGCGGCCGTCGTCCTCGCCGTGCAGGCGGCGCACGCTGTCGTCGCGGCGGGCGGTGGCCCGTCCACGTGGGCCACCGGAGTGCGCGGCCTCGGCGAGCTCGCCGCGGCGGTCTTCGCCTATGCCGCTGTGAACGACCTCCTGGTCATCGGCGTGATCGCGCTCGAGCCCGGTGCCATCCCGGCCGGCTGGCGCGCCCGGGTGCACCACCTCCTCGGGCCCGTCGACGACTTCGTCCTCGAGGTCGCGACCCTCTCGCTGGGTGCGCTGACGGCCATGGCGCTGGATCAGAACCCCTGGCTGGTGGTGCTCGTGCTGCTGCCGCTGGTGGTGCTGCACCGCGCCGTCGCGACCCGCCATTACGAGCAACGGGCCGCGACGGACGTGAAGACCGGCCTCCTCAACGCCGCGAGCTGGCACGAGAGGGCCGAGCGCGCGCTGCGGAGCGCGCAGCGCCACGGCGGTGCGGCGGGGGTGCTCATCCTCGACCTCGACCACTTCAAGGCCGTCAACGACACCTACGGCCACCTCGCCGGGGACGACGTCCTGGTCGCGGTCGCCGCGACGCTGCGTGCGGAGGTGCGCGAGCGCGACGTCGTCGGCCGGTTCGGCGGGGAGGAGTTCGTGGTGCTCGTCCGCGACCTGCCGCTGACCAGCAGCGGGCGCCGGCAGCTCGAGCGCGTCGCCGAGCGGATCCGGGCCCGCGTCGCCCAGCTCGTCGTCGCCGTCTCGACTGCCGACGGCCCGCTCGCCATCAGCGGGCTGACCACATCGGTCGGGGCC
Source organism: Pseudonocardia sp. (assembly GCA_029266775.1). Lineage (GTDB taxonomy): Bacteria > Actinomycetota > Actinomycetes > Mycobacteriales > Pseudonocardiaceae > Pseudonocardia. The sequence goes on along the minus strand of JAQSWF010000003.1, from coordinate 7,747 downwards.
GTGTTCCACCTCGGTCGCACCTCGACGCTCCAGCAGGTGCTCGGTGCTGCCGACGCCGCGCTGTACGCGGCCAAGCGGGACGGTCGCAACCTCGTGCGCTTCGGCTCGCTCGGGCCGGGCATCGGCCCGGCGCCGACCATGCCCGGCCTGCCGTCGAGCTCATGACCAGATCTGGTCTAGGGATGGTGGAGGAATGGTTGAGCCGACAGGTGACCGTCTGGGACGTCCGTAGACTGCCCACGTGACCCTGTTGCGTCGCCTGCGCGGACCGGCCGATCTCAAGCGCCTCGGCCCGGACGAGCTCACCGAGCTGGCGGGGGAGATCCGCCGGTTCCTCGTCGCCACCGTGTCACGCACCGGCGGGCATCTGGGGCCGAACCTCGGTGTGGTCGAGCTGACCATTGCCCTGCACCGGGTGTTCGACTCCCCGCATGACACGCTGATCTGGGACACCGGCCACCAGGCCTACGTCCACAAGCTGCTCACCGGACGCGTCGACGGCTGGGAGCGGCTGAAGAAGACCGGTGGCCCGTCGGGCTACCCCAGCCGCGCCGAGAGCGCCCACGACCACGTCGAGAACAGCCACGCCTCGACGTCGCTGTCGTGGGCGGACGGGCTGGCAAAGGCGTACGCGCTCACCGGGCAGCAGCGCCACGTCGTCGCCGTGGTCGGCGACGGCGCGCTCACCGGGGGCATGGCGTGGGAGGCGCTCAACAACATCGCCGCCGGCCGGGACCGCAACGTCGTGATCGTCGTCAACGACAACGGGCGCTCGTACGCCCCCACGATCGGCGGCCTCGCGGACCGGCTCGCCTCGCTGCGGCTGCAACCCGGCTACGAGCGGGTCCTCGCCGCAGGCAAGCGGACGCTGCGGCGCACGCCCGTGGTCGGCGGGCCGATCTACACCGGCCTGCACGCGCTCAAGGCCGGGGTGAAGGACGCGCTGAGCCCGCAGCAGCTGTTCTCGGACCTGGGCCTGAAGTATTTCGGCCCGGTCGACGGGCACGACGTCGCGGCGATGGAGTCCGCGCTGCGGAGGGCGAAGCACTTCGGCGGGCCGGTGATCCTGCACGCGGTCACCCGGAAGGGCTGCGGCTACCCACCCGCGGAGAACGACGTCGCCGAGCAGATGCACAGCCCCGCGGCGTTCGATCCCGAGACGGGCCTGCCGACGGGGCCGGCGTCGGTCGGTTGGACGCAGGTCTTCGCCGAGGAGATGGTCGCGCTGGGCGCCACCCGCCCGGACATCGTCGCGATCACGGCCGCGATGCTCGGGCCGACGGGGCTCGTCCCCTTCGCCGAGGCGTACCCAGAGCGGTGCTTCGACGTCGGCATCGCCGAACAGCACGCGCTGACCTCCGCCGCCGGGCTGGCGGCGGGCGGGCTGCACCCCGTCGTCGCGGTGTACTCGACCTTCCTGAACCGCGCGTTCGACCAGCTGCTCATGGACGTCGCGCTGCACCGCCAGGCCGTGACGCTCGTGCTGGACCGGGCCGGCGTGACCGGCAACGACGGGGCGTCGCACAACGGGATGTGGGACCTGTCGATCCTCGGCGTTGTGCCGGACATGCGGGTCGCTGCGCCACGGGACGCCGCGACGCTGCGCGAGGAGCTGGGCGAGGCCGTCGCGGTCGGCGACGGGCCCACCGCGATCCGCTTCCCCAAGGGCGCGGTGATCGATTCTGTGCCGGCGGTGCGCCGGGTCGGCGGGGTGGACGTGCTGCACGAGCCCCCGTCGGCGGGCTCGGGTGGTGACCCGGCCGTGCTGCTCGTGTGCGTCGGCGCGTTCGCCGAGCTCGGGGTGGCGGCGGCCCAGCGGCTGGCTGCGCAGGGCGTCGCCGTGAGCGTCGTCGATCCGCGCTGGGTGCTGCCCGTCCCCGAGGAGCTGGTCCAGCTCGCCGCGGGCCACCAGCTCGTCGTCACCGTGACCGACAGCGGCCGGCACGGCGGGTTCGGCTCGGCCCTCGCGGACGTTCTGCGCTCGGCCGAGTGCGACGTGCCCCAGCGCGACCTCGCGCTGCCCCAGGCGTTCCTCGAGCACGGCAACCGGGCGGACGTGCTCGCCGCGGTCGGGCTGACGGCGCAGAACGTCGCCCGGCGTGTCACCGAGTGGGCTGCGGCGTTGCCGCCCAGGGACGCCGAGGACCTGGACCGTACCGATCTCGACGGGTCGCATCTCGACCGGTCCGACCTGGACCGGGGAGAGCAGGCACGCTGATGCGGGTGCTGGTGGTCGAAGACGAGCGCGCGCTCGCGGAGGCAATCGCACGCGGCTTACGCCGGGAGGGGATGGCCGTCGACGTCGCCTACGACGGCGACACCGGCCACGAGAAGGCCACCGTGACCCGCTACGACGTGGTGGTGCTGGACCGGGACCTGCCGGGGATGTCGGGAGACCGGTTGTGCGCCGAGATCGTCGCCGCCGGCGCCACCACCCGCGTGCTCATGCTGACCGCGAGCGGAACGCTCGCCGACAAGGTGGACGGCCTGTCCCGCGGCGCGGACGACTACCTGGCCAAGCCGTTCGACTTCCCCGAGCTCGTCGCCCGCTGCCGCGCCCTGGGCAGGCGCGCCACGCCGGCCGCACCGCCTCTGCTGGTGGCCGGGGACGTCGCGCTGGACCCGGCTCGGCGCCTCGTCCGCCGCGCCGAGCGTCCGGTGGAGCTCACCCGCAAGGAGTTCGGGGTGCTCGAGGTGCTGATGGGCGCCGGGGGAGCGGTGGTGAGCAGCGAGGAGTTGCTGGAGCGGGTCTGGGACGAGAACGCGGACCCGTTCACGACGACGGTGCGGGTGACGGTGATGACCCTGCGCAAGAAGCTCGGCGAGCCCGGCGTGATCGAGACCGTCGTTGGCGCCGGCTACCGCGTCCCCACCGCCGGCTGACCCGCGAGTTGTCCACCTCCGCACGGCGAGTTGTGCGTTCGTGCGCGGCGAGTTGTCCATCTGGGCACGGCGAGTTGTCCATCTGCGCACGGCGAGTTGTGCATCTCGGTACCGCGAGTCGCACGGTGCCCTACGGCCTCACCCCGTCCGACTTGTGACCCGGCGTCACGCTCGGACGTGCGAGGATCGCGCCGTGATCGAGCCCGCCGGGCCGTCCGACGCCCCCCCGCGGCCCGCGCGTGGCCCGGGCTGGCGTGACGCGGGGCTCCGGCCACGGCTGACCCTGCTCAGCACCGGCCTGGTGGCGCTGGTCAGCGCGCTGCTCCTGTGGTTGGGCTGGCTGCTCGTCGGGGGCGTCGTCGGTGCGGTGCCCGCTCTACCGCCGGGCAGCCGGGTGCGCGTCGGCGACGTCGAGGTGCCCGCCGAGCAGGTCAGCGCCGCGGTCGAGGCAGCGATGCGCGCGGAGGTGCTGCGCGCCGGGCTGATCGCGTTTCCGCTGGTCGTGGTCGCCGCCGCGGTCGTGTCGTGGTGGCTCGTCGGGCGCGTGCTCGGGCCGCTCCACGCCGTCACCGCCACCGCCCGTCGGCTCTCCGCCGAGTCGCTCGACACGCGGCTGCAACTCCGCGATGCCCGCGGGGAGGTCGCGGAGCTGGCCGCCGGGTTCGACGCGATGCTCGACCGGCTGCAGGCCGCGTTCGACGCGCAGCGCCGGTTCGTCGCCAATGCCAGCCACGAGCTGCGCACGCCGCTCTCCGTGCTGCGGACGGAGGTCGACGTCACCCTGGCCGACCCCAACGTCGATGTCGCGGAGCTGCGGCGGATGGCCGAGGTCGTGCGCGAGGCGACGCGCCGCGCCGACGAGCTGATCGCCGGGCTGCTGCTGCTGGCGCGCAGTGAGGCGCCGTCGGGCGTCGACCCGGCGGCGGTCCGCCCCGTCGATCTCTCCGACCTGGTCCTGCCCGCCCTCGCCGCCCTGCGCACCGAGGTGGCCCGGCTCGGGCTGCGGGTGCGCGAGCACCGGTCGTCGGCGCCGACGACCGGCGACCCGGTCCTGCTCGAACGTGTCGCGGGCAACCTGGTGGAGAACGCGGTTCGACACAACGTCGCCGCCGGCTGGGTCGAGGTGCGCACGGGCGTCCGCGACGCCGCGGCCGAGCTGTGTGTCAGCTCGGGCGGGCCCGAGATCCCCGCCGACCGGGTCGAGGAGCTCTTCGAGCCGTTTCGCCGCGGTCCGGTGGACCGCACCGCCGGAACGCCGGGCTCCGGGCTGGGGCTGTCGATCGTGCGTGCCGTGGTGCATGCGCACGGTGGTGCGGTCACCGCCGTGTCGGTGCCGGGCGGCGGGCTGGCCGTCACCGTCCGCCTGCCGGTCTTTCTCGGGGCGACGACCCACTCAGGCGCGTAGCGCCGCCTCCAGCACCGGGCCGACCAGCTCGACCTGCCAGGGGCGGGCACCACCGGCCCGCAACGGCGCGGCGACGTCTCCGTCGGCGGGGGGAGCCCAGCACATGCGGCGCAGGAGGTCGGGTTGCAGCAGGTTCTCCACCGGGATGGTCCACTGCTCCGACAGCGCGGTGATTCCGGCGCGCGCCGCCGCCAGGCGCGCCGCCGCCGTCGGATCGCGGTCGCCCCAGCGGGCGACCGGCGGTGGGCCCTCCGTCGGCGCGGCGGACTGAGGAAGCGCGTCCGGCTCCAGCCGGGCAGCCTCGCTGAGCGCGGCGTACCAGTAGCCGGTCAGGCGACGCTGGGCCCGGCCGCGGAACACCGGGAGCGCGGCCAGGGCGGCCGCAGACGTCGGAGCCGTAACGGCCGCCTCGACGATGGCCGAATCGGGCAGCACCCGCCCGGGAGCGATGTCGCGCTCTGCGGCGAGCCGGTCCCGCGCCTCCCACAGCGCGCGCACCGCCGCGAGTGCCCGGGCCTTGCGGATGCGGTGGATGCCGGACGTGCGACGCCACGGCTCGGCCCGCGGTACCGGCGGCCCGGCGGTCCGGATGGCCTCGAACTCCTGCTCGGCGAAGCCGAGCTTGCCCTGCTCGGCCAGCATTCCGGCCAACACGTCGCGAAGCTCGACGAGCACCTCGACATCCAGCGCCGCGTAGACGAGCCACTCGTCCGGGAGCGGGCGGCGCGACCAGTCCGCGGCGCCGTGCCCCTTCTCCAACGCGAGCCCGAGGAGCTGCTCGACGAGCGGACCGAGCCCGACGCGAGGCAGCCCGGCCAGGCGCCCGGCCAGCTCGGTGTCGAACAGGGACGTGGGCCGAAGTCCGACCTCGGCCAGGCAGGGCAGGTCCTGCGACGCCGCGTGCAGCACCCACTCCGGTCCGGTCAGGGTGGGGACGAGCTCGGCGAGGTCGCTGTTGAGCGGGATGGGATCGATCAGCGCGGTGCCGGCTCCGGCCCGCCGAAGCTGGACCAGGTAGGCCCGCTGCGAGTACCGGAATCCGGACGCCCGCTCGGCGTCGACCGCGACGGGACCGGTGCCGGCGGCCAGCGCCTGCGCCGTCCGGATCAGCGCAGAGCGGTCCGAGACGACGGGAGGCAGGCCGTCGGCCGGCGCCAGCAGCGGAACGGCGACAGGAGACTGTGCATCAGGCGTGCCGGAGCCGGCGTCGTCGGCAGGGAGGCGCGCGTGAGTCAGCGGATGACCCCGGCCCGCATAGCGAGCGCGACCATCTGGGCGCGGTCGCCGGTGCCGAGCTTGCGCCCGATGCGGGACAGGTGGCTCTTCACCGTGAGCGCCGAGAGGCTCAGCGCCTCGCCGATCTCCTTGTTGGACTGCCCGTCCGCGACGAGCTGCAGCACCTCGACCTCGCGGGCCGAGAGCTCTCGCGGCGTGTTGTCCGTGCCCGGCACGCGTGTGCCGGTGGCCAGCAGCGGCGCGACCGTCGGGTCCGCGTAGACGCCGCCGTCGAGGACGCGCTTCACGCCGTCGGTCACCACCGCGGGCGACGCCGACTTGAGCAGGTAGGCCTGTGCACCAGCCTGGAAGGCCGAGCGCACCGCGTACGGGTCGTCCGACGACGCCAGCACGACCAGCCGGTTCCAGCCGAGCGACCGCAGCTCCGTCACGAGGTCCAGGCCGCTGCCGTCGGGGAGCCCGAGGTCGAGGATGGCGAGGTCGCAGGGTCCGTTGGCCTGTGCCCGGGCCCGCGCCTCGGCCACGGAGGCCGCCTCGTGCACCGTTCCGGCACCCATGGATCGCAGGCGCGCGGCGATCGCCTCGCGCAGGAGCGGGTGGTCGTCGACGACCAGCACCGTGAAGTGATCCTCCCGCGGATGCGGGAGCGGGGTCGGTGAAAGTACCGCTCCGGCAGTTCCGCGGGCCGTCGCGCCCTGGCCCAGTACGGCCACGTCATCTACCTCCTGGAGTCGGTCGTTCGCCCCCGACCGGCACCAGACCCCCGGCCGGCGGATGTGTCACCCGACCGCCTGAGGAGGTGTCGTGGGAGGAACCCTACCCCCCAAGCGGTCTAACAATGTGTATGCCCTCGTACGGAGGCACGTGAAGGTTACAGGCGTGTCGGTCGTCCACCAGACGTTCTCGTCACCGGATGGCCACTCTCCGAGCACCGCGTCAGACGATGCGGTGGCCCAGCCGAGCTACTCCGACCGGCGGCAGGCCGGCCGCCGTCGCCACCGCCGTGCAGAACGCGTCCGCGTGGCACGTGAGGTCGTCCCCGGTCGGCGTCCACGACGCCCGCAGCTCGACGTCGTCGTCACGCCGAGGTCCGGCAATGTCCCCGAAGCGCACGGACGAGGTCTGGGTGACGGTGCCGCCGAGGGCGACGTACGCGGCGCGGTGCTGATCGAACGCCTCGGTCAGCCATGACCACGCAATGATCGGCAGCATCTCGTCACCGAGCTGCTCGCGCTCCAGCCGCGCCTGCACGAAGCACACGAGCCGGAAGGTGCCCTCCCACGCGTCCTGACCGTCCGGGTCGTGCAGGAGGATCAGCCGCCCCGATGTGTCGGGTTCGTCGAGGTCCTCACCTGCGGGCCGGCTCGCGTCGGCCTCGACGCTCATGGCCCAGGTGAACGGGGCGAGCCGAGGCGGGGCGTCGAGGGCGGAGACGACGAGCTCGCGGCGCGGCCGCACCGCGGAGAGCGAGGCGACGGCCTGCCGGAACGGTGCCGGAGCGGTCGTCGATTCGGACACGAGCGGGGACTCTAGAGGGGCGCTCCGCCCGTCCGTGCTCAGGCGCGCCGTGGACCGGCCCGGGAACCCCGTGCGACGTGGGAGGATGGGATGGTCATGATGGTCGAGCCCCCCTCCGCGCCCGCGGCTCCTGCCGGCCGTGCGGCGCGTCGCGAGCTGGAGGACGCGCCGTTTCTCGCCGTCGCGCGCGGTCGCCACCCCGCCCACCTGCCGGTGTGGTTCATGCGCCAGGCAGGCCGCTCGCTGCCGGAGTACCGGGCGCTGCGTGCGGACACCGGAATGCTCGACGCCTGCCTGACACCGGATCTGACCTGTGAGATCACCCTCCAGCCGGTCCGGCGACACGGGGTGGACGCCGCCATTCTCTTCAGCGACATCGTCGTGCCCCTGTACGCGGCGGGGGTCGGGGTGGACATCGTGCCGGGAACGGGACCGGTGGTCGCCCGACCGGTGCGCACCGCCGCAGACGTGGCCGCCCTGCCCGAGCTGCACCCGGGCCAGGTCGCACCGGTGACCGACGCGATCGCGCTGCTGCTCCGTGAGCTGGACGGCACCCCGCTCATTGGGTTCGCCGGCGCACCGTTCACGCTCGCCTCCTACCTCGTGGAGGGTGGGCCGAGCCGCAACCACGAGCGGACGAAGGCGCTGATGTACTCGGCGCCGGAGGTCTGGCACGCGCTGATGCGCAGGCTCGCCGACCTCACT
>JAQSWF010000297.1 GCA_029266775.1 Pseudonocardia sp. | reverse complement strand
CGCGGCGGGCCCGGGTCGAACCGGCTGTTCCTCGACGGCGAGGTGCACGCGCACGGGGGAGTCGGGCTGCTCGTCGGCGGCGAGATCCGCACACGGACGCTGGTCAGCCACGGGTGCCGCCCGATCGGGCCGCCGATGACCGTCACCCGGGCCGAGCGCAACGTGCTGCTGGAGCTGGCGGGCGCACCCGCGCTGCAGCGGCTCTCGGAGGTCGTCGACGCGTTGCCGGTGCCCCGCCGGCGCGCAGCAGCCCGGGCGCTGCAGCTCGGAGTGGTCGTGGACGAGTACGCCGACGAGCACGCGCGCGGCGACTTCCTCGTGCGCGGCATTCTCGGTGCGGACGAGATGACGGGCGCGGTTGCGGTCGGCGACGTGATCGAGGTGGGCCGCACGGTGCGTTTTCAGGTGCGCGACGCCGGCAGCGCCGCCGAGGACCTCAGGGCCGCCCTCCCGGCCGCGGACCCCGCAACGCCGAGCGGCGCGCTGCTGTTCTCCTGCAAGGCTCGACGGTCCCTGCTCGCCCGGCCGGACCACGACGCGCGCGTCGTGCGGGACAGGCTGGGCGGCGGCGCGGTGGCCGGGCTGCTGGCCGCGGGGGAGATCGGGCCGGTCGGGGGCCGCAACCACCTCCTCGGGAACAGCACCGCGGTCCTTGCCCTCGGCTGAACGGTCCTGGAGGAGCGTCAGCGGACGAGCCGGAAAAAGCTCCGCACCTCGTCGACGAACGTCTCCGGCTGCTCCAGCGACGCGAAGTGGCCGCCGACAGGCGGTTCGGACCAGTAGCGCAGGTCGGTGAACCGGCTCTCCACCCAGTGGCGCGGCAGCCGCGCGAGCTCGCGCGGGAACTGGGTGACCCCGGTCGGCACCTCGACCGGGTCCATGCGGCGGCGTCGGTAGCTCTCCCAGTACAGCCGCACCGACGACGCGCCGGCGGCGGGCAGCCAATAGAGCATCACGTCGTCGAGCAGGCGATCGCGTCGGATGCTGTTGAGCGGGTCGCCCGCACAGTCCGACCAGTCCCAGAACTTCTCGACGATCCACGTGCAGAGCGCGGCGGGGGAGTCGACCAGCCCGTACCCGACGGTCTGCGGGCGCGTCGACTGCTCGTGCGCGTAGCCGGTGCCGATCTTCAGGAACGTCTTGCGCTCGGCGAGCGCCGCCTGCTCCGCCGGGGTGAGCGGCTGATCGTCGGCCTCGGGCGGCAGGGCGAGCGGCATCGTCAGGTGGATGCCGACCAGGGCCTCCGGGATCGCGGTGCCGAGCGCGGCGGTGATCACCGAGCCCCAGTCGCCGCCCTGTGCGCCGTAGCGGGCGTAGCCCAGCCGGTCCATGAGCTGCGCCCACGCCACGGCGATGCGCTCGACCCCCCACCCCGCGGCCTTCGGCTTCCCGCTGAACCCGTAGCCGGGCAGCGAGGGGATCACGAGGTGGAACGCGTCGCGCGGGTCGGGTGGGTCGACGAGGGGGTCGACGACGTCGAGGAACTCGACGACGGACCCCGGCCAGCCATGGGTGAGCAGCAGGGGTAGCGCCGACTCGTGGCGGGACCGGACGTGGAGGAAGTGCACGTCCACCGCGTCGTCCCCGCCCCCGTCCAGGGACGTGCACAGCTGCGGGTGGGCGTTGAGCTCGGCCTCGCAGCGGCGCCAGTCGTAGCGGTTCCGCCAGTAGTCGCACAGGTCGCGGGCGTAGTCGACGGGCACGCCCTGCGTCCAGCCGCCGACCGTCGCCGGCTCGGGCCAGCGCGTGCGGGCCAGTCGTTCGCGCAGGTCGACGAGGTCGGCCTCCGGCACGTCGAGGCGGAACGGGCGCACAGGAGGGATGGTAGATCGCCGCGCGGGCCAGGTGGTCGTGCCGCGCGCCGGTGATCGCAGAGTGCGCGGCGCGCCGCAGCACGTTCCCGGTGAAAGCCGTCGAATCGGGCAGACTGCCCGCCATGCCAGCTCCTACGGCCAGGATGCGTCGCGCGCTCGTCGCGATCGCCGTCCTCGCTGGTCTGCTGCTGAGCAGCGCGTCGTCGTGCAGCTCGGACACGGCGCGTACCGACGACTACTCGAACTCGTCGGACAGCGACTACGACCGCTACGACGACGACCGCTACGACCGGGACGAGTACGACAAGTACGGCTACGACAGTGCGGGATACGACCGCCACGGATACGACCGCTACGGCTACGACGAAGACGGCTACAACAAAGACGGGTACAACCGCGACGGGTACGACCGCGACGGGTACGACCGGTACGGCTACGACAGGCGGGGTTACGACAAAGAGGGCTACAACCGCGCCGGTTACGACCGGGACGGGCACGAGCGCGGCGAACAGAGCAGCAGCGATCACGACACCAGCGACGACAAGAACGACCACGACAGCACGAACGACAACTACGACCACGAGGACAAGGACGCCGACAACAAGGACGAGGACGACTACAACCAGAAGTGACGGTCGCTCCGTCCTTCGCCGCAGGTCGTGGTCGCGTAGGTTGCAGTCATGACGGCCGTTCGGTCCGCCCCCGACTCGTTCGAGCGCAAGCCCGTCGCCCTGATGGACCGGATCACCGCTGACGAGTCGTCGCCGTGGCCGGTTGAGCCCAAGCGGTACCACCTGGTCGTGGCGCGGGCGTGTCCGTGGGCGAACCGGGCTGTCATCGTGCGTCGTCTGCTGGGCCTGGAGCCGGCGATCTCGCTCGGCATCGCGAGCCCCGTGCATGACGAGCGGAGCTGGCGCTTCCACAACGACCCGGACGACCGCGACCCCGTGCTCGGTATCGAGTACCTGCGGGAGGCCTACGAGAACG
>JAQSWF010000118.1 GCA_029266775.1 Pseudonocardia sp. | reverse complement strand
GCCGATCGAGCGGCGCACGCCCTCGACGTCCAGCCCGCTGGCCACGAGCTCCGCGCGCGTGGCGAAGTCGATGCCGTAGAAGCAGGGCCAGCGCACCGGTGGCGAGGCGATCCGCACGTGTACCTCCAGTGCGCCGGCCTCGCGCAGCATGCGCACGAGCGCCCGCTGGGTGTTCCCGCGGACGATGGAGTCGTCGACGACGACGAGGCGCTTGCCCCTAATGACGTCGCGCAGCGGGTTCAGCTTGAGCCGGATGCCCAGCTGGCGGATGGTCTGGCTGGGCTGGATGAAGGTGCGGCCGACGTAGGCGTTCTTGACCAGTCCCTGGCCGTACGGGAGGCCGGAGCCCTGGGCGTACCCGATTGCCGCGGGCGTGCCGGACTCCGGCGTGGGAATCACCAGATCCGCCTCGACCGGCGACTCTTTCGCGAGCAGGCGGCCGATCTCGACGCGGGCGGCGTGCACAGAGCGCCCGGAGATCGTGGTGTCCGGGCGGGCGAGGTAGACGTACTCGAAGACGCAGCCCTTGGGCTCGGCGGCGGCGAAATGGGCGCTGCGCATGCCGTCCGCGTCGATGGCGAGCAGCTCACCGGGCTCGACCTCCCGGACGAACGACGCCCCGACGATGTCGAGCGCGGCGGTCTCGCTGGCGATCACCCAGCCCCGCTCGAGACGACCGAGCACCAGCGGGCGCACGCCGTACGGGTCCCGGGCCGCGTAGAGCGTGTGCTCGTCCGCGAACACGAGCGAGAACGCCCCGCGCAGCCGGGGCAACAAACGCATCGCGGCCTCTTCGACCCCGATGTCCGCGGCGGTGGCGGCCAGCAGCTCGCAGACGAGGTCCGAGTCCGTGCTGGCGGGCAGCGCGGGGTGGCCGTTCCCGTGGGTTCGCAGCGCCGCGACCTCGTCGCGCAGCTCTGCGGTGTTCACCAGGTTCCCGTTGTGGCCCAGCGCCAGGCCGCTGCCGGTGGCCGTGGTGCGGAACGTGGGCTGGGCGTTCTCCCACGTGGTGGATCCGGTCGTGGAGTAGCGCACGTGCCCGACCGCGAGGTGGCCGTGCAGCGACGTGAGCACCTGCTCGTCGAAGACCTGGCTGACCAGCCCGAGGTCCTTGAACACCACCGTGCGCCGACCGTCGGAGACGGCCATGCCCGCCGCCTCCTGCCCGCGATGCTGCAGCGCGTACAGGCCGTAGTAGGTGAGCTTGGAGACCTCGTCGCCCGGGGCCCACACCCCGAACACGCCGCACTCCTCGCGGGGGCTCCCGTCGAGGTCCCCGCGGTGTTCGATGGTGCCGTCGGCCGGGGACTCGCTTCGGGACGTCACCGCGCGCACGCTCCTCGGGGTCGGCAGACGGCGGCCCCGCGGCCCCGCCTTCTCGATGCTACGCCGCGGCACCGACGCGGCCCTCGCGACGCGGCCCGGCTGCGCGACGGCTGACGCGGGTCAGCGGAGCGGCAGATGATGGGCGACCTCGTCCGCCCGGCTGCCCGACGCGACGAGCACACCGCCGGAGACGGCCGTCGCCCAGTCGAGAAGCCCGGTGGCGAGGGCGAGCCAGGTCCGCGGGTCGGTCTCCACCACGTTGGGGGGCGTGCCGCGCCCGTGGCGGGGGCCGGCAACGCACTGGACCGCGCCGAACGGCGGCACCCGCACCTCCACGCTGCGCCCCGGCGCGACGGCGGCGAGCGCCGCGAGGCTCTCCTTCACCGCAGCGCGCTGCACGGCGCGGTCCGGCGGCGGGCCACCGGCGAGCCACGCCTCGAGGGCCGCGGCCCCGGGGTCGGTCACGGATCGGCCTCGCCCGCTCGGTCCCGCAATGACGGGATCCCATCGAACAGGGTCGGGAGGGTGCTCTCCCACGCGGCGCGCAGCTCGTCCAGGTCCAGCACGCCCACCGTGGCGATGTCCAGTGCCGGGCCGCCGGTCGTGCCGAGCCGCTCGACGGGCACGCCCGCCTGCTGCGCCCGGGCATCGACGGCGTCCGCGTCCGCCGGGTCGACCGTGACCAGCACCCGGCCGGCGGACTCGGAGAACAGCGCGACAAACGGGTCGAGCAGCGGCGGCAGCGTCACCGCGGCTCCGCGGCCGCCCACGAGACACGCCTCGACCAGCGCCTGGGCAAGGCCTCCGTCGGAAAGGTCATGCACGCCGGTGAGCAGCCGTTCCCCCGCGGCCTCGGCGAGCAGGCGGGCCAGCCGCTGCTCCGCGGCAAGGTCGACCGCGGGCGGCCGTCCGCCGAGGTGCGCGTGCGCGACATGCGCCCATTCGCTGCCGCCCAGCTCGTCCCGCGTCGTGCCGAGCAGCAGCACGGCATCGCCGTCGCGGGCGAAGCCGCTGGGCACCCGGCGGGTGACGTCGTCGAGCACCCCGAGCACGCCGACGACCGGGGTGGGCAGGATCGCCGTTGCGCCGGTCTGGTTGTAGAAGCTGACGTTGCCGCCGGTCACCGGGATGCCCAGCGCCGCGCAGCCGTCCGCCAGCCCGCGGACGGCCTCGGCGAACTGCCACATGACGTGCGGGTCTTCCGGCGAGCCGAAGTTCAGGCAGTTCGTGACGGCCTGCGGCACGGCGCCCGAGGTGGCGACGTTGCGGTAGGCCTCGCCGAGCGCCAGCTGGGTGCCTGCGTAGGGGTCGAGTGCGACGAACCGCGCGTTGCAGTCGGTCGCCACGGCGATGCCGCGCCCCGTCGACTCGTCCACGCGCACGACGCCCGCGTCGGCGGGCTGGGCCCCGGCGGTGTTGCCGCGCACGTAGCGGTCGTACTGGTCGGTGACCCAGGCCCGGCTGCAGAGGTTCGGCGACGCCGCCATCCGCAGGATCTCGGCGCGCAGCTCGCTGGGCGCGGCGGGGCGGGGCAGCCGCTCGGGGTCGTCGGCGACCAGCGCGTCCTGCGACTCGGAACGGGCGACCGGCCGTCGGTAGACCGGCCCGTCGTGGGCGACGGTGCGCGGCGGGACGTCGACCACGGTCTCGCCGTGCCACGTGACCGTCAGCCGGTCGCCATCGGTGACCTCGCCGATCACGGTCGCGAGGACGTCCCACCTCCGGCAGACGGCGAGGAACGCGTCGACGTGCTCGGGGCGCACCACGGCGCACATCCGCTCCTGCGACTCGCTCGACAGGATCTCCGCGGGCGTCATCCCGGCGGCGCGCAGCGGCACGGCGTCCAGCTCGACCCGCATGCCGCCGTCACCGGCGCTGGCGAGCTCGGACGTCGCGCAGGACAACCCTGCCCCGCCCAGGTCCTGGATGCCGACGACCAGGTCCGCGGCGAAGAGCTCGAGGCAGCACTCGATGAGCACCTTCTCGGTGAACGGGTCGCCGACCTGGACCGACGGCAGCTTCTTGCGTCCGGTCCCGAGCTCGTCATCGCTGAACGTGTCCGACGCCAGCACCGACACCCCGCCGATCCCGTCGAGCCCGGTCCGCGCCCCGAACAGAATGATCTTGTTGCCGGTGCCGGAGGCGAAGGCCAGGTGCAGGTCCTCGACCCGCATCGCTCCGACGCACAGGGCATTGACCAGCGGATTCCCGATATAGCTGGGGTCGAACACCAGCTCGCCGCCGATGTTGGGCAGGCCGAGGCAGTTCCCGTAGCCACCGATGCCGGCGACGACCCCCGGTAGCACCCGGGCGGTGTCAGGAGCATCCGCGGGCCCGAAGCGCAGCGGGTCGGCCACCGCGATCGGGCGGGCCCCCATCGCCATGATGTCGCGCACGATCCCGCCGACGCCGGTGGCGGCGCCCTGGTAGGGCTCGACGAACGACGGGTGGTTGTGCGACTCGATCTTGAATGTCACCGCCCAGCCGTCGCCGATCTCCACGACCCCGGCGTTCTCGCCGATGCCGGCCAGCATCCGCGTGCGCATGGCTGCCGTCGTCGTCTCGCCGAAGTACCGCAGATGGACCTTGGACGACTTGTAGGAGCAGTGCTCGCTCCACATCACCGAGTACATGGCCAGCTCGGCGTCGGTGGGTCGGCGGCCGAGAATCTCCCGGATGCGGGCGTACTCGTCGTCCTTCAGCCCGAGCTCGCGGTAGGGCTGAGGGTGGCCGGGGGTGGCGGCGGCCCTGTCGACGGAGTCGACCGAGCCGACGGGGCCAACCGTGTCGACGGCAGGGGTCGAGTCGACGGGGTCGAGGGCTCCCTGGTCGCGGGCGGCGTGCGGCGCAGCGGACGTCACGCCTGCCGAGCGTACGGACCGCTGAGTTGACGCAGCCCCGGCACCGGGGTCGTCAGGCGGTACGCCCGGTCGGGAGCTGCACGACGCTGACGAAGAAGTGGTCGATCTGCTTGACCGCCTCGATGAAGCTCTCGAAGTCGACCGGCTTGGTCACGTACGCGTTGGCGTGGAGCTGGTAGCTGCGCAGGACGTCCTCGTCGGCCTGCGAGGTGGTCAACACGACTACCGGGATGTGCCGCAGGTCGGGGTCGTCCTTGACCTCCTGCAGCACCTCGCGGCCGTCCTTGCGGGGCAGGTTCAGGTCGAGCAGGACGAGGTCCGGACGCGGCGCGTCGGCGTACGGAGGCTCCCGGCGCAGGTAGCACAGTGCCGCGGCACCGTCGGTGACGACGTCGAGCCGGTTGTGCAGGTACTCGTCGAAGGCCTCGCGCGTCATGAGCACGTCGCCCGGGTCGTCCTCGACCAGCAGCACGTTGACGATGCGGGCCTCGGGCTGGGTCACTGCTGCTCCTGCGGGGTCGATGCGGGTCCCGGTGACGGGACGTCGAAGGGAAGAGTGAAACGGATCGCCGTGCCGGGTTGGTGGCGGGGGGTGGTGTCGAGCCAGATGCGGCCACCGTGGAACTCGACGATCCGCTTCGCCAACGCCAGACCGATGCCGGTGCCCTCGTAGCTCTCCCGCCCGTGCAGACGCTGGAAGATCACGAAGACCTTTTCGGCGTACTCGGGGTCGATGCCGATGCCGTTGTCGACGACGCTGATCTCCCACCCGTCGTCGGTCCGCTGCGCGTCCGCCCGGACGACGGGTGCGGTGTCGGGACGGTGGAACTTGAGCCCGTTGCCGAACAGGTTGAGCAGGAGCTGACGCAGCAGCGCCGGGTCACCCTGCACCTGTGGCAGCTCGCCGATGATGATCTCGCCGTCCAGCTCCGTGCGCGTCGCGTCGAGCTGGGCCGCGGCTGCCAGCCCGATCTCGCGCAGGTCGACCGGCTCGAAATCGCTGGTCGTGCGCCCGACCCGGGAAAAGGCGAGCAGGTCGTTGATGAGGCGCTGCATGCGCTGGGCGCCGTCGACGGCGAACTCGATGTACTGGTCGGCCCGCTCGTCGAGCTGCCCGCCGTAGCGGCGCTGGAGGAGCTGGCAGAAGCTCGAGACCTTGCGCAGCGGCTCCTGCAGGTCGTGGCTTGCCACGTAGGCGAACTGCTCGAGGTCGCGGTTGGACCGCTCGAGGTCGCGGGCCTGCTCGTCGAGAAGCCGGTTCACGTCGTGCAGGCTGTCGACCTCGCTGGAGATGACCCGGCGCATCGCCTCGATGTCGGCGCCGAGCTCGACGACCTCCCGGGGTCCGCCGGCGTGCACCTCGCGACGCACGTCGCCCGTGACCACGTCGCGGACCTGGGCAGCCAGGGCCGAGAGCGGGTCGAGCACGCCGCGACGCAAGCCCCACGCCGCAGCGACGAGGAACAACACCATCACCGCAGCGATCGCGAAACCGACCCAGCGAAGGGCGTCGGCCGAGTCGTTGAGCTGCTCTCGTGCGGCCAACCGTTCGACGTCCACCACCGCGGTCAGCTCGGCCATCGGCGCGCGCAGCGCGTCGAAGAGGTCCTTCCCGACCGCCGGGTCCGGTGCGCCCGGTCCGCTGCCGGCCGTCACCACTGGCTCCGCGTAATCGGTGCGCCACGCCGCCGCGGCACGTTCAACGGCGTCGACAGGCGCGGCGGTCGCCGGACGCTGCGCGAGGTACCCGCGCAGCACCTCGATGGCCCGCGCCTCCTCGGTCCGGCCGTCGCGGTACGGGACGAGCGTGGTCGGGTCGCCGCTGAGCGCGAAACCCCGGATACCGGTCTCCTGGTTCACGAGAGCGCGCGCCAGGTCCTGGTTCGCCCGCGCGGCCGGCCCGACCTCGTCGAGCAGCACCGTCCGGGCCGCCGACAACCGGCCTAGAGCAACGGCGCCGCTGACGATCGCGACGAGCATGAGGAGCGCGGTGACGCCCGCGACCAAGACGAACATCCGGCGCAGCGTCGGCGTGCGCTCCGTCCCGGACGGGGCGGGCTGCGGCGTCAGCAGCGGCTCGGACACGGCGGGACGGGGCTCCGCGTCGGCCGCGCTCGCCTCGGTGAGGGTCATCGCCGCTGCCCTGCTGTGACCGCCAGGCCGACCGGTGACGTGTCGATGCCGGTGAAGTCCACCGGCGGTGCATCCGATGGAGCGGCGTCCGACGACAGCAGCAGGATCGCCACGTCGTCCAGCAGCGTTCCCCCGTTGAGCTGCTGCGCGCGCTCCACGAGTCGCGCGGGCAGTCGGTCCAGGTCGGTCTCGCGTTCCGCGGCCAGCACGTCGATCAGTCCTTCGGTCCAGAGCAGCTCGTGGGGTTCGGTGCCGCGCCCCTCGATGAGCCCGTCGGTGTGCAGCAGCATCGCCCATCCGGGGTCGAGCGTCACCGCGGCGGCCTCCCAGGTCGTCGTCGGGGAGATGCCAAGCGGCAGGCCGACCGGCGGTTCGACGGTGATCGGCGTGTGGCCGAGCACCAGCGGGGGCGGGTGCCCGGCGAGCCGGACGAGGCCGTGCACCCGACCGTCGTCGGTGCTGTCGGCGCGCAGCGCGACCGTGCAGGCCGTGGTGAACAGCGACCGGTCGTGACGTTCGCTGACGAGCACCTGCTGCAGCTTGGGCAGCAGCTGGGGCTCGTCCACGCCGGCGAGCACCAGCGCGCGCCACGACACGCGCAGCAGCGCGCCAAGGGCGGCCTCGTCCGGTCCGTGCCCGCAGACGTCGCCGACGATGGCGTGCACCGTGCCCGAGGGGCCGAGGACGGCGTCGAAGAAGTCGCCGCCGATGACGGCGCGGGTGCGGCCGGACCGGTAGTACGAGCGAGCCCGAACGGCGCTGCCGGCGAGCAGCGGCGACGGGAGCAGCCCGCGTTCGAGGCGCGCCGACTCGGCCGCCGCGAGCTGCTCCTCGCGCAGCCGTAGCAGGCTGGCCTCGGCGCGGCGGCGCTCGACCGCGTACCGGATGGCGCGCAGCAGCACCTCGCCGTCCGCCTTGCCCTTGACGAGGTAGTCCTGCGCTCCGGCGGCGACGGCGACTGTCCCGAGGTGCTCGTCGTCCAGTCCGGTCAGCACGCAGACGGCGGCGCGGCTGTCCGCGCGCAGGAGGGCGCGCAGACCCTCGATCCCGGTCGTGCCGGGCAGGTTGAGGTCCAGCAGCACGCAGTCGAACCGGGGCAGACCGCCGGAGCGCACAACCGCGTCGACGGATTCTTCGACGGTGAGCTCGACCAGGGGATCCACCTCGGCCAAGAGCTCGCGGACCAGGAATGCGTCACCGGTGTCGTCCTCGACCAGCAGCACCCGATAGCCGGGGGCTTTCGACGGGAGCGGCTTCACCACGACGTCCTCCCACTCGATCACCGGACTTACAGCGTAGACGCCCGTCGCGCCGCCGCTCGCGGGCACCGACTCGACCGGGGTCAGCGGGTCGCCGCCGCGGTGAGCAGGGACGTGAACAGGCCGAGCCCGTCCGCGGACGGTCCGGTCAGCGGGTCGACCGCGTGCTCCGGGTGCGGCATGAGGCCGACCACCCGTCCGTTTTCCGAGGCGATGCCCGCGATACCGCCCATCGCCCCATTCGGCGCCCTGCCGACGTAGCGGAACACCACCCGGCCCTCGGCCTCCAGCCGCGCGAGCGTGGTGTCGTCGGCGACGTAGCGGCCCTCGCCCGACTTGAGCGGGACGGTGATCTCCTGATCGGGTGTGAACCCGCCGGTCCATGCGGTTGCGGTGGACTCGACGCGCAGGCGCAGGTCACGGCAGATGAAGTGCAGGCCGACGTTGCGGGTGAGCGCCCCCGGCAGGAGCCCGGCCTCACACAGGATCTGGAAGCCGTTGCAGATCCCGAGCACCGGAAGCCCACGACCGGCAGCGGTGACGACCTCGTCCATGATCGGGGCGCGGGCAGCGATCGCGCCGGCGCGCAGATAGTCCCCGTAGGAAAAGCCGCCCGGCACGACGACGGCGTCCACCCGGTGGAGGTCGCGGTCGGCGTGCCAGAGAGTGACCGGTTCGCCGCCGGCCAGACGGACTGCACGAACAGCGTCGATGTCGTCCAGCGAGCCGGGAAACGTGATGACGCCGATTCTCACGTGCGCGTGACCTGCCAATCCTCGATCACCGGGTTGGCCAGGAGGCTGCCCGCGATGCGCTGGAGGGTCTCGTCGTCGACGGCGTCATCGACGTCGAGCTCGAAGTGCTTGCCCTGCCGCACGTCGCGCACACCGGCGACCCCGAGGCGGTGCAGCGCGCCCGCGACGGCCTGGCCCTGCGGGTCGAGAATCTCGGGCTTCGGCATCACGTCCACCACGACTCTGGCCACGCGATGAGCGTACGGGGGTGGGAGAGTGGGCCGATGCAGGTCACCCACTTCGGGCACTCGTGCGTGCTGCTCGACACCGGAGCGGCTCGGCTGCTGATCGACCCGGGCAGTTTCTCCGCGGGGTTCGAGCAGGTCACCGGCCTGGACGCGATCCTGGTGACGCACCAGCATCCAGATCACCTGGACACCGAGCGCCTGTCCGTGCTGCTGGCCGGCAACCCCGACGTGCGGCTGATCGTCGACCCCGGGACGGCCGAGCAGCTCGGGGAGATGCGGCACGAGCAGGTGCAGCCCGGGGCGTCCGTGCAGATCGGCGGCTCCAAGGTGGACGTGCTCGGCGGCCGGCACGCCGTGATCCACCCTGAGATTCCGGTGATCCCGAACAACGCCTACCTCGTCGACGGCACGCATTTGCATCCCGGTGATTCGCTGGACACCGCGCCGCCCGCGCCGGTGGACGTGCTGTTCCTCCCGACCGCGGCGCCGTGGCAGAAGCTGTCGGATGCGGTGGGCTACCTGCGGATGGTGGCACCGCGCGTCGCCGTGCCGATCCATCAGGGGATCCTGTCGGCGCCCGGGCTGTACTACGGCCACTTCGAGCGCCTGGGCCCCGAGCAGACGACCCTCCTCGTCCCCGACCTCGCCACGCCCGTCACCCTCTGATCCTTTCCGATCCCCCGGTCACGCGCGAGTCGCTACAAACTGGCGCGCGAGTCGCTACAAACTGGCTCGCAAGTCGCTACAAACTGGCGCGCCACTTCGTAGCGACTCGCGGGTTACCAGGATGTGGCGGTGAGGCGTTCGTAGGCGTCGATGTAGCGGGCGCGGGTGGCGGTGACGATGTCCGGGGGGATCTCGGGGCCCGGTGAGGTGCGGTCCCAGTCGAGGCCGGCCGACCAGTCGCGGACGAACTGCTTGTCGAACGAGAACTGGGGTCGACCCGGCTCCCAGTCGTCGGCCGGCCAGAACCGCGACGAATCGGGCGTCAGCACCTCGTCGGCCAGCACGAGCTCGCCGCTCGCCCGGTCCCACCCGAACTCCAGCTTCGTGTCCGCGACGAGGATCCCCCGCACCGCCGCCGCCGCGGCCCCGCGCCGGTACACCGCCAGCGTCAGCTCGCGCAGTCGCGCCGCGGTCGCGGTACCGACCAACTGCTCGACCTCGGCGAACGTCATCGGCTCGTCGTGCTCGCCCTGCGGCGCCTTCGTCGTCGGCGTGA
>JAQSWF010000296.1 GCA_029266775.1 Pseudonocardia sp. | reverse complement strand
CGCCGTCGCTGAAGCCGACCAGGTTCGCGGGCCCGCCGACCACCGTCTCGAGGAAGGCGACGGTGTCCGTCGTGTTCGTCTCGAAGTCGAACGGGCCCGGCGCGTCCGGGGTGTGCCCGTGGCCCCGGCGCTCCGGGGTGAAGACGCGGAAGCGAGCCGCGTACTCGTCGACGACCGGGTCCAGCTCGCTCGCCTCGCTGAACCCGCCGTGGAGGTAGACCAGCGGGTCACCGTTGCCGTACTCGGCGTACCAGGTCCGCACGCCGTTCAGCTCGACCACCGCAGCCACGGCGGCAGATCCTAGTCAGCGGAACGAGTCGCGCAGGCGGGAGAACAGGCCGTGCCCGTTGCGGCTGCCCGCGCCGAGGTCGAGGAGGTCGCTCTGCTCCTTGTCCAGCCGCGTCGGCACGACGACCTGGACGTGCACCATGAGGTCGCCGTACCCGTCGACCCGGCCGGTGGAGCGCAGCCGCGGCATCCCCTTGCCGCGCAGGGTGCGCACCGTCCCGTTCTGCGTGCCGGGCTCGATGGGCAGCTCCTCGACACCCGACAGCGTCGGCAGGTCCAGCGTGGTGCCCAGCGCGGCGGCGGTCATCGGCAGCTGGACCGTGCAGTGCAGGTCTGCCCCGTCCCGGGTGAAGAGCTCGTGCGGGACCTCCTCGACCTCGACGTAGAGGTCGCCGGCCGCCCCGCCGCCCGGGCCGACCTCACCCTGGTGGGCCAGCCGCACCCGCATCCCGTCGGACACACCCGCGGGGATGCGCACGCCGACGGTCCGACGCGAGCGCACCCGCCCGTCCCCGCCGCACTGGCGGCACGGGTCCGGGATGATCTCGCCGAAGCCGCGGCAGTTCGGGCAGGGCCGCGAGGTGACCACCTGGCCCAGGAACGAGCGCTGGACGCTCTGCACCTCGCCACGGCCGCCGCAGATGTCGCACATCGTCGGCCCGCTGCCGGGCGCGGCGCCGGAGCCGGAGCACTGCGCGCAGACGACGGCGGTGTCGACGGCCAGGTCGCGCGTGGCGCCGGTGGCGCACTCCTCGAGCGTGAGTTGCATGCGGATCAGCGCGTCCGCACCGGGCTGCACCCGGCTGCGCGGACCGCGCCCCCGGCCGCTCGCCGTCCCGCCGCCGAAGAAGGCGTCCATGATGTCGCCGAGCCCGAAGGCGCTGAACGGATCGCCTGCGCCGGGGCCTCCGGCTGCGCCGTTCGCCAGCGGGTCGCCGCCCAGGTCCACGATGCGGCGCTTCTCCGGATCCGTCAGGACCTCGTACGCGGCGGTGACCTCCGCGAACCGCTCCTGGGCTGCGGCGTCGGGGTTGACGTCGGGGTGCAGCTCCCGGGCGAGCCTGCGGTAGGCCCGCTTGATCTCGTCGGGTCCGGCGTCCCGTGCGACGCCCAGGATCCCGTAATAGTCGCGTGCCACCCTCGCGTTCCCCATGATCCTTCTCGCTCGGCCGTGCGCCTTCGTCGTCTGCTGCGGTGCGCTCCAGTCGGCTAGCGCCCGGCCAGGATCTCACCCACGTACCGGGCCACGGCGTGCACCGCCGCGATCGTGCCCGGGTAGTCCATCCGGGTGGGCCCGACGACCCCCATCCCACCCAACACTGTGCTGAGGCCGTATCCGATGGACACGACCGAGGTGGCGCGCATCTCCTCGGCCTCGTTCTCCTCGCCGATCCTCACCGTCACGGTACCTGGATCCTGCGCCGCGGCGAGGAGCTTCAGCACGACCACCTGCTCCTCCAGCGCCTCGAGCACCTGGCGAAGCGTGCCGGGGAAGTCCGCGGCGTTGCGCGTGAGGTTCGCCGTCCCACCGAGCACGAGCCTCTCCTCGGGGTGCTCGACGAGGGTCTCGATGAGGACGGTCGACAGGGTGGTCACGACGCCGCGCAGCTCGCCGGGGACGGTCACCGGCAGGTCCGCGACGGCCGCGGAGGCCGCGGCCAGCGGGCAGCCGACCAGTGCGCCGTTGAGCAGGCTGCGCAGCCCGGCGACGTCCGCCTCGGAGAGCACCTCGCCGAGGTCCACCACCCGCTGGTCCACCCGGCCCGAGTCCGTGATCAGCACCAGCATCAGGCGGGCCGGGGTCAGCGCGACCAGCTCCAGGTGGCGCACGGTCGAGCGTGTGAGGGTGGGGTACTGGACGACGGCGACCTGACGGGTGAGCTGGGCGAGGAGCCGCACGCTGCGGCGCAGGACGTCGTCCAGGTCGACCGCGCCGTCGAGAAAGGCCTCCACGGCCCGCCGCTCGGCGGCCGAGAGGGGCTTGACCTGGGTCAGCCGGTTCACGAAATGCCGGTAGCCCTTGTCGGTCGGGATGCGACCCGCGCTGGTGTGCGGCTGGGCGATCAGGCCCTCGTCCTCGAGCACGGCCATGTCGTTGCGCACCGTCGCGCTCGAGACGCCGAGGTTGTGCCGGTCCACGATCATCTTCGACCCGACGGGCTCGTGGGTGCGCACGAAGTCCGCGACGATGGCGCGTAGCACCGCGAACCGACGCTCCTCCGCGTTCATGGCCCACCTCCAGCCCGAGCAGTCCTTTCCAGTCTAGATGCGCACTCGACGCCCCGGAGTGCCACGCGAGTCCCGTGTGATCGTTCTGAGCGTGACCCCACTGCTGCGGCAACTACCGTGCTGTCACGCTCGGAACGATCACCGAGCTTCCCGCCGCGCGAGCGTGACACCACTGCTCTGGCCGCCGCCCGCGACGTCGGGTCGGCGGCTCCTGCAGCGTGGTCCCCGAGTGTGACCTGCGCGCCCGACCCACGACGTCCTCACGCGCGCGGTGGCATCGTGGGGCGGCGTGTCGGCCGCGCGGTTCAGCAGGCGATGGCTGCTGGTCGCGGCCGGGGCTTTCGGGGTGGTCGTCGCCGCCCCCGCGCTCGACGCCCTGCCCGCGCCCGCCGATTCGGCCGTACCCGAGGCGCTGCGGCGGAAGATCCTCGACTCGGTCACGCAGCCGTGGGTGGGGCTCGCCGAGAGCACGGGCCGCGTCGCGCTGCCCGAGCTGCCGGCGCTGGAGTCGACCACCGCACTGTTCACCGGCGTCACCCGGATCCGCGGCCTCGTCGCCGGGCCCGACCGCTGGCGGGTGGACGAGCTCACGCCCGTCGGGGAGCGCGACACGTACCGCCTCGGCAGCCGCGAGTTCGTCTGGGACTTCGGCTTCGACCAGCTCACCGAGCTCGC
>JAQSWF010000117.1 GCA_029266775.1 Pseudonocardia sp. | reverse complement strand
GGCAGCCAGGGCCTCGGCGCCGGGGTCTTCCTTCTGTCCGACCGCAGCGGCGTGGTCACCGGCTCCGTGATCGACTGGGACCAGCGCGTCGTCGGCGCCTACGACTGACCGGAGTCCCACCCCTCAAGGAGGTTCGCCCGTGACGACCCCGCTGGTCCTGCCGTTCGACGGAGTCCGCCCCGATGTCGACGCGAAGGCCTGGATCGCGCCCACGGCCGTTCTGGTCGGCAGCGTCCACCTCGGCGAGGAGGCGAGCGTGTGGTACGGCGCGGTGCTGCGCGGCGACCGCGACAGCATCGCGGTCGGCGCCGGCAGCAACATCCAGGACGGCTGCGTACTGCACACCGATCCGGGGTTCCCGGTGCGCGTGGGGAGCGGCGTCAGCGTCGGCCACCGCGCGGTGGTGCACGGCTGCACGGTCGGCGACGACGTGCTGGTCGGCATGGGTGCGATCGTGCTCAACGGGGCGCGGGTGGGGTCCGGCACGCTGATCGCCGCTGGCGCGGTGGTTCTGGAAGGTGCCGACATCCCGCCCGGCTCGCTGGTCGCGGGCGTCCCGGGGAAGGTCCGTCGCGGGCTCACCGACGACGAGCGGGCCGCGATCCTGACCAACGCGGCCACGTACCGCGAGCTCGCCGCCGCCCACGCGCGGAGCATCGGCGCGTAGCCGGAGGTTCAGCCCTGGCCGAAGGGGACCGGGCAGGTGGGGCCGCCGGTGTCGGGGCGGGGGCGCAGGTCCAGCTGCGGCGCGAAGGGGGCGCCGCAGCGATCCAGCACCCGCGCCACGGCCGGCCGGACCCGGTCGAGCACGAGGCGGTGCGTGCTCGGGAACTCCTCGGCGGCGTGCACGAGGCTCACCGCCCCCGCGACGTCGACGAACCGCAGCGACGCGAGGTCGACGGTGATCGCGGCGGACGCCGAGTGGGCGCAGCGCCCGATCGAGCAGGGTCCCGAGCAGCCGCCGCAACGCCAGGCTGTTGCTCTGGTCGATCTCGCCCGCCAGGCGCACGCCCTGCGGACCGGTGGCGGTGATCCGCAGCAGGACGTCGTCGTAGAGCGAGGGCGCGGCCGCTTCGAACGCGTGGATCTGCCGCATGTGGGCGACGAGATCGGCCGGGAAGCGCGCCTCGTCGTAGAGGCACAACACACGTGCCGGCCGCCCGCGCACGGCCTTGTCGAGCACCGCGTCGTACTCGTCGAACACGGGCCCCCCGGGACGCCGCAGCCCGTGGCTGCTCTGCCCGGTCAGCCGCACCCTGGCCCACCCGGCGTCCACCGCCGACTGGATGTAGCCGTGCAGCAGGCCCGCCAACTCGTCCAACGGGGCCATCACCGCGGCCCGCGTCTGGTCGCTCGACATCACCTGGAACTGGCCCCGGCCGAGGCTGTCGTCGACCTCGACCCCTCGTCTGCCAGGCGCTCGAGGACGCAGTCGACTGTGCCGTCGTCGAAGTAGGCGACCTGCTCGTCGGCGGCGAGGCCGTCGGCGACGAACCGTGCCGACACCTCCCACAGTTGCTGGTCACTGGCCGGGACCGCCAGCACGTGGTGGGGCTGGTCCCGGGCGAGCGCGACCGCGGTGGGGCTGCTCATCGTCCGCTCCGTCGCGTCATCGCCGTCCATCTTGCGTCTTCACCCCGCTCGCGGCCAGATCTGGCACGCTCCGCGGGGTGACGACCAACGGCGCGGTCAACGGCAGGGTCTCGTTCTGGTGGGAACAGCGGGGGCGGGACGCGCCCCGGCCGCCGCTGCCCGGACCGATCTCCGCGGATGTCTGCATCGTCGGTGCGGGGTACACCGGCCTCTGGACCGCCTACTACCTCAAGCGCGCAGCGCCGGAGCGGCGCGTCGTGGTGCTCGAGCAGCGGTTCGCGGGGTTCGGGGCGTCGGGCCGCAACGGCGGGTGGCTGACCAACTCGATCACCGGCGGTCGGGAGCGGTACGTGCGGTCGCACGGCGCCGACGCCGCGCACCGGCTGCAGGTGGCGCTGAACGACACCGTGGACGAGGTCGTACGGGTGGGGGCGGCAGAGGGAATCGACGCCGACGTCGTCCGCGGAGGCGAGCTCACGGTGGCCACCAACGCCGCGCAGCTGCACCGGCTTCGGGCGGCGGCCGAGGCGGAGCTGCGCTGGGGCGACACGGACCTGCAGATCCTCGGCGCGGCGCAAGCGCGGGAGCGGGTCGACGTCGCGGGCACGCAGGGCGGTGTGTGGCACCCGCACGCCGCGCGGATCCACCCGGCAAAGCTCGCCGCCGGGCTCGCGCGCGCCGTCTGCGCGCTCGGGGTGGAGATCTTCGAGGACACGCCTGCGACGGCGATCGCGCCGGGCCGTGTGACGACCCCGCGAGGCGTCGTCGAGGCTCCGTTCGTCGTGCGGGGGACCGAGGGGTTCACTGCCCGGCTCGCCGGCGAACGGCGCACCTGGCTACCGATGAACTCGTCGTTGATGGTGACGGCGCCGCTGCCCGATCGTGCGTGGCGGGAGATCGGCTGGGCAGGGTGTGAGGTGCTGGGGGACGCGGCGCACGCCTACGTCTACGCCCAACGCACCGCCGACGACCGCATCGCGCTCGGCGGCCGCGGCGTGCCGTACCGCTTCGGCTCGCGCCACGACGTCGACGGCGCCACTCCTGCCTCGACCGTCCGCGGGCTCCTGCAGGTCCTGCACCGGTTCTTCCCCGCCACTCGGAGCATTGCGGTGGACCACGCGTGGTCCGGGGTGCTCGGGGTGCCCCGCGACTGGTCGGCGACGGTCGGCCTCGACCCGGCCACGGGTCTCGCGTGGGCGGGCGGCTACGTCGGCACCGGCGTGGCGGCGACGAACCTCGCCGGCCGCACCCTGGTCGACCTACTGCTCGGCCGTGCGACGCTCCTGACGGATCTCCCATGGGTGAACCACCGGGTGCGCCGCTGGGAGCCCGAACCGCTGCGCTGGCTCGGGGTTCGGGCGCTGTACACGGCGTACCGCGCGGCGGACCGGGCCGAGCGCACACGGCACTCCACCTCACCGCTGGCGACGGTCGCGGATCTGATCTCCGGTCGGGGGCACTAGCGGGTGTGCCAGCAGCCCTACGCCGCCAAGTGGGCTTCGACCGACTCGGACGCCTTCCGCGCGGCGATCAGGACCGGATCCCAGACCGGCGAGAACGGCGGGGCGTACGACAGGTCGAGCGAGAGGATCTCGTCGACGTCCATCTCGTTCCAGATCGCGGTGGCCAGCACGTCGATGCGCTTGGCGGCATTGTCGCGGCCGACGATCTGCGCCCCGAGCAGCCGCCCCGAGCGCAGCTCGGCCACCAGCTTGAGCCGGATCGGGGTGGCGCCGGGGAAGTAGCCGGCCTTGGTGGTGGAGTCGACCGAGGCGGTGACGAAGCGGTACCCCGCCAGCTCCGCCTCGGCCTCCGACAACCCGGTGCGCGCCACCTCCAGGTCGCAGACCTTGGTGACGGCGGTGCCGATCACGCCGGGGAACGTCGCGTAGCCGCCGCCTATGTTGATGCCGGCGACGCGGCCCTGCTTGTTGGCGTGGGTCCCGAGTGCGACCACGACCCGCTGGCCGGAGAGGCGGTGCACCGACTCCACGCAGTCGCCCGCGGCCCACACGCCGTCGACCTCGGTGCGCATCTGGTGGTCGACGGTGATCCCGCCGGACGATCCGAGCGGGATGCCCGCGGTCTGGGCGAGCTCGACGTTCGGGCGTACGCCGAGACCCAGCACAACCAGGTCTGCCGGCAGCGTGCGGCCCGACGCGGTCCGCACGGCTCGGGCCTGGCCGTCCGGGCCGGTCTCGATCGCGGCGACGCCGTCCTCGAGCACGAGCGTGATGCCGATCTTCCGCACGGCGTCGGCGATGAAGGTGCCGATGTCGGGGTCGAAGGTGCCGATCGGCGTGGTGGCGCGATCGACGACCGTGACGTCCAGGCCGCGCACCTGGCACGCCTCGGCGATCTCGAGGCCGATGTAGCCGCCGCCGACGATGACGACGCGTCGGGCACCGGCGTCGAGGGCGGCGCGCAGGGCGGCGCCGTCGTCGAGGGTCTGCACCCCGTACACGCCGGGCGCGTCGATGCCGGGGACCGGCGGGCGCATCGGCACGCTGCCCGTGGCGTAGACGAGGTCGTCGAACGGCTCGTCGTACTCGCGGCCGGTCTCCAGCTCGCGGGCGCGCACGGTGCGGGCGTCGAGGTCGATCGCGGTGGCCTCGGTCCGGGTCCGCATGTCGATGTCGTTGCGGCGGTGCTGCTCGGGCGACCGCGCGATGAGCTGCGCCTCCCGCTCGACGGCCCCGCTGATCCAGTAGGGGATGCCGCACGCGGAGTAGGACGTGGCGCGACCCCGCTCGAACGCGACGATCCGCAGCTGGTCCGGGCCGCACCGCTTGCGCGCCTGGCTCGCGGCGCTCATACCCGCCGCGTCGCCCCCGATGACCACCAGCCGCCGCTCGCTCATTGCCGCACGGTAGTCGCTGATCGATCACGCGGCAGACCGTTCGCTGGCGTCCCCGGAGTCCGGAAAGCCACTTTCCGGACACGACGGCGTACGGGCGGCGGAGCGACCGCTGGCGGCGCGCTCATCCTCGAACGACTCGCGCCAGCCGGGAGTCGTCGAAGTGCTCGAGCAGGTCCGCCGGGTCGCTGTAGACCTCGAGGGCACCGGCGTCCGTCAGCTCGCAGCCGCTGACGCCGCCGCACCGCAGGCCGATGCACGGCAGCCCCGCGCGGCGCGCCGCCTCCACGTCCCACACCGCGTCGCCGACCACCACGGTGCGCTGTGGATCCAGCCCGTGCTCGCGCAGCGCGGTCTCGAGCAGGTCGGGGGCGGGTTTGCCCTCGTCGACGTTGGCGGACGTCGTCGCGCCGAAGACGGCATCGCCGGCCCCGATCGCCGGCTCCATCCACTCGAGATCCGACTCCTGGCCGCTCGTCGCAAGCACGACGACCAGCCCGTGCCCGGCGCACGCCTTCAGCAGGTCCGCGGTGCCGGGCAGGGGGCGGACGTGCTCGCGCAGCAGCTCGTACCGGGCGCTGTGCGTCTCGACCGTGTCCTCGTCGTCGTCGCCGATGAGGTGGCGGACGAGGCCTTCGCTCGGGATGCCGATGGCGCGGTGGATGCGGTCCATCGGGATCGGCCCGTGGCCGGTGTCCATGAATGCCTGCCACCAGGCGAGCACGTGAAGGTAGTTGGTGTCGAGCAGGGTGCCGTCCACGTCGAACAGCACCCCGGGACGGAGATCGGGCATCGCGTCAACCTTCCGGCAGGGTCACTGGGGGATGACCCCATCCGCGCCCGCTCAATCCTGCGCGTGGCTCGCGGCCCCCGCAGAAGGCGTCGGGGACGCTGCTCTCTGGAGCGAACGCGGCTTTCGGTGCGTTCAACGGAGCGAAAGCCGCGTTCGCTTCACGGCAGGGTCGCGCGACTTCGGGCGCCGCGCGCGAATTCGTGGTCCGCGCGCAGATCCGCAGCCCACCGGCATCGCGCTCGGACTGCGACCGCACGCCGACGACGACCGTGGTGCCGACCCCCTGCACTGGTTAGGGTTGATCCGCCCGTTCCGCTGTCCGGAGGAGGACTCCGCGTGCCTGCGATCCGGCCACAGACGATCGCTTATCCCGCCGCCGGCGCGCGCCCGCGCTCACGCGAGACCGAGCCGCTGGCCCCGTACGTCATCGTGCTGTTCGGCGCCACCGGCGACCTCGCCAAGCGGAAGCTGCTGCCGGGCCTGGCCTATCTGGAGCAGTCGGCCCTCGCGCCGGACGTTCGGATCGTCGGCACCGCGATGGACGACCTGACCACGGACGAGTTCCGCAGCCTCGCCCGCGCGGCCGTCGAGAACTTCGGTACGCACGGCATCGACGACGCCGCGTGGCGCGAGTTCGCCGACCGGCTCATCTACGTCCCGCAGAGCGCGGGCCCCGAGGGCTTGACCGCCGCGGTGAAGGAGGCCGAGAGCCTGCTCGGGCCGCAGTGCCGTCGCCTGCACTACCTGTCGGTGCCGCCGAAGGCGGCCGAGGCGGTGATCGCGATGCTGCGCGACGCCGACCTCGTCGACAAGTCGCGCGTGGTCATGGAGAAGCCGTTCGGTCACGACCTGGCGAGCGCGCAGCGGCTCAACGACTTCGTGCACTCGGTGTTCGACGAGTCGCAGATCTTTCGGATCGACCACTTCCTGGGCAAGGAGGCCGCGCTCAACATCCTGGCGTTCCGCTTCGCGAACGGCCTGTTCGAGCCGATCTGGAACCGCAACTTCATCGACCACGTCCAGATCGACATTCCGGAGACGCTGGGGCTGGACCAGCGGGCGAGCTTCTACGAGGTGACCGGCGCCTACAAGGACATGGTCGTCACGCACCTGATGCAGGTGATGGCCTTCGTCGCGATGGAGCCGCCGACGGCGCTGGAGCCGAGCGCGATCAGCGAGGAGAAGAACAAGGTCTTCCGCTCGATGCTGCCGCTCGACACGCACAAGGTGGTCCGCGGCCAGTACGGCGGCTATCGGGACGAGCCGGGGGTCAACCGGGACTCGGACACCGAGACGTTCATCGCGCTCGAGGTCGAGATCGACAACTGGCGGTGGGCGGGTGTGCCGTTCTACTTGCGTACCGGCAAGCGGATGGCCGAGGGCCTGCGGATCATCTCGATCGCGTTCTCGGAGGCGCCGCGGTCGATGTTCCCTGCCAACTCCGGCGTCAGCGGGCAGGGGCCGGACCACCTGACGTTCGATCTCGCCGAGGACTCCCGGGTGTCGCTGTCGTTCTACGGCAAGCGGCCGGGGCCGGGGTTCCGGCTCGAGAAGCTGTCGATGCAGTTCTCCACGCAGGAGACGGACCGGGCGGGCGACGTGCTGGAGGCCTACGAGCGGCTGATCCTCGACGCGATGCGCGGCGACCACACGCTGTTCACCACGGCGGACGGCATCGAGTCGCTGTGGGACCGGTCCGCGGCGCTGTGCGACGACCCGCCACCCGTCAAGTTCTACCCCCAGGGCAGCTGGGGTCCGAACGCCATCCACCAGCTCATCGCGCCGAACGCCTGGCGGCTCCCGTTCGAGCGGGCCTGGCGCGAGAAGAAGTAGGGGCGATCCCGGCTCAGCCGCGCGTGGGTTCGACGGCTGTCTCGACCGCCCGTGCGGCGGCCCTGTCCAGGGCGGCGAGCACGTCGGCACGGGTGCGGCCCTGCTCGTCGTTCCAGCGGGCCAGATCCCGCATGCGCGCGATGCGCTCCTCGTGCGGGGCGGCCCGGCCGGCGGCCCGCCTGGCCCGCCCGCCCGCGAACCCCGGGTTGGTCTCGTCCCGGACCGCGTCCCAGACGAACGCCAGCGCCGGACCGGTGTCGACCGCGAGGTCCGCGTGCGGGTCGCGGGCGCGGACCGCGAGGGCGACGGCGCCGACCACGCAGGCACGAACCTCCGGATCGGCCGGTGTCAGCGCCTCGGCGGAGGTGGCCACCGCCTGCGCAGCCGGTGCGGTCACGGACCAGCGGTTCTGCACCCAACCCGCCTCGACGATGGTGTAGGCCTGCTGGAGCACGGCCAGCACCTCCGCAGGGCGGCTCCGCGACGGCGTACCCGCGGGCGGCCACAACCGGGCCAGCCACCGTCGCAGCGGGCTTTCAGGGGGAGAAGTGCGGAGCGTGGCCTCGGCCACCGGATTCGTCACGATCATGTCAATCCTCCGCGGTCCATGCGGTTGTCATCGGGATTTCCGCGCCAGTCCAGGCACAGGACGGTGGCGTCGTCTGTCAGGTCGCCGCCGGTTGCGTGCAGGACGGTCTCGGCCAGCTCGTAGACCAGCTCACGCGCGTGGGTGCCGGCCTCCCGATGGAGGAGCGCGGGCAGGTCGAGGTCTTCGGCATTGCGCTCGAGCATGCCATCGGTCACGAGCACGACGCGGTCGCCCGGGTCGAGCTGGATGCTCTGCAGGCGTAGGTCACGACCCGGGTACAGGCCGAACGGCATGTCGATCTCGAGCTCGATCTCGCTCACCCGGCCGTCCCGCACTCGGAAGGGGAACGGGTGGCCGGCATTGACCAGCGTCAACGTCCCGGAGTGCAGGTCCAACCGCGCCAGCTGTCCGGTGACAAACTGGCCGCACCTGGCGTGCGCGCTGAGAGCGTCGTTGGCCATCCTCGCCTGCCGACCGAGGTCGGCGCCCCGGCGACGGGCGTTGCGCAGGCTGCCCAGCAGGACGCTGGCCAGGAGCGCGGCGTTGACGTCGTTGCCGACGGCGTCCGTCACCGACAGGTGCAGGGTGTCCCGGTCCAGCGAGTAGTCGAACGTGTCCCCGCCCACGGCGTTCGCGGGTTCCAACCAGCCGGCGACGGTGAACCCCGACGTCTCGCACGTGTAGGAGCCCGGCAGGAGCCGCCGCTGGATCTCTGCGGCGAGCGAGAACGGTGCGGTGTCCTGCGCCCAGTCCAGGAGGTCGGAATGCCTGCGACTGGCGATCACGATGGAGGCCAGCGCGCCCGCGACGGTCACGATGTCGGCGACGGCGCGAGCGTCTGCCGTATAGGGCAGGCGCAGTTCGACCACCCCGAGAGCGTCGCCGCTCTCGGTGACCGGCACGAGGATGCGCTCCCCGCCGCCTTCCGCCAGGCGCAGGACCTGCTGGCCGCGCAGCACCCGCTCGTAGTCCGTGCCGCGCAGGGCGATCACCGGCACTCGGCCGTCGTCCTGCCGAACGCGAGCGGCGTTGGCGAACGACCCGGCGAAGCGGACGACGGCGCGGTGCGTGACGTTGGTGATGAGGAACTGGACCTCCGTCGCGCCGGTGAGGTCCGCCAGGCCGTCCGCCATGACGTCGATCGACTCGACCGGCGACGCCGCCGCTGCGGTTCGCAGCACCTCCCGCAGGTTCACCCGTCTGCGGTCGGCCACCGTCATAGGCGGGACTCTACGGCGGCGAACGGTTGGATGCGGGACCGTTCGTCGCTGCAGGAACCATGCGGGTCAGTGCGGACGCGGGCCCGACCGCGACGACGAGACGTCGTCCTCGGACAGCTCGATGCCGAGCGCGGCCTCCATCTCCTCCAGCGGCACGCCGCGCGTCTCGGGCATGACCCGCAGCACCCAGATCAGCTGCCCGACCATGCAGACGAAGAACAGCGTGAACGCCATGCCGCCGCCGAGCGCCGCAGCGATGCCCGGGAAGGCGTAGGAGACCACGGCCGCGAACACCCAGTGCGTCAGGCTGCCGAACGACTGGCCGCGGCCGCGGATGCTGTTCGGGAAGATTTCGGAGATGAACACCCAGATGACCGAGCCCTGCCCGAACGCGTGCGCGGCGATGAAGACCACGAGCCCGATCAGCACGAGGACACTGGAGAGGCCGGAGAACTGCCCGTCGTAGGCGAAGAAGATGACGGCGAGGCTGCCCAGGCTGACCAGGTAGCCGATCGACCCGATGAGCATCAGCTTGCGCCGACCGATCTTGTCGATCACGGTGAGCGCGGCCATCGTCACGACCAGGTTGACCAGGCCGATGCCGACGCTCTGCAGCAGCGCGGCGCTCTCGCCCGCGCCGGCCATCCGGAAGATGTCGGGGGCGTAGTAGAGAATCGCGTTGATCCCGGAGAGCTGGTTGAACGCAGCGATCGCGAACGCGAGCAGGATCACCTTGCGGTTCCGCCTGGTGAAGAACGGCACCTTCGTCTGGCCGTGCTGCGCGGCGAGCGCCTCCTCGATCTCCCGGATCTCGAACTCGGCGTCTTCGCGCGACGACGTCGTGCGCTGGACGACCTCGACGGCCTCGTCTCGGCGGCCGACCTGGAAGAGCCAGCGCGGCGTCTCCGGCACCGTGAACACCAGCAGGAAGAAGACGATCGCCGGGAAGGCCATCACGAGGAACATCCAGCGCCAGGCGATGTCTTCGGGCAGGGTCGCCTCGATGATCGCGTTCGAGAGG
>JAQSWF010000295.1 GCA_029266775.1 Pseudonocardia sp. | reverse complement strand
CGGACGATCCGCTGAGGGGTGCGGACCTGCTGCGGGCCGACATCCTGCCCGGCTGGACCGCGGCGTGGTTGGCCGTCGAGCGGGAGCGGTTCCGGCAGATCCGGCTCAACGCGCTCGAGGAGCTCAGCGGCGTGCTGAGCGCGCATGACCGGCACGACGAGGCCGTCGCGCTCGCCGAGGAGGCGGTGCGCACGGCGCCCAGCCGAGACAGCGCCCGCCGCGCGCTCATCGAAGCCCACCTCGCCCAGGGCGGCATCGCCGAGGCGGTGGCGCAGTACGACGAGTACCAGGAGCTGCTGCGGTGCAGCGTCGGTGCGCCGAGCGCATTCGGCCTGGACGGGCTGCTGCCGCCCGCCCCGGCCTGGCCGGTTCTGCGGGTGCGTCAGCCGATGCCGCGCATGACGCCGCCGCGCGCCCTCGCCCGCATGGGCCGGGCACGGCGCTTCGTGTCCGGTGGGTCGACTCCGGGCACCACACGCTGAACGGCTTGCCGGGCAGGCCCGGTGTCGCGGTTCGGGCGTTCGGGTACCTGCTGGCCATGCATGAGACATCCGAATCCGACGTCGAAGCCGATACGAAGCTCGCCCGCAGCCGGGAGACCGGCGGGGTGCCCACCCATCCGGACGACCGGACCGAGGGTGACGCGTCGAGCACGACGGGCACGGACGAGAACGAGGAGTTCGTGGGACGCTCCGCCGGTCGGGATCTCGGATACGCGGGCGAGACCGGTGCCGAGGCCCGCGCCGCAGCCGAGGAGGGCACGCAATGACCACCCCCAGCGGCGAGCTGACCGGGCTCGCGAAGCTCGCGTACAAGCCGTTCGGCACCGTCTTCGGCATTCTGGGCGGCCTGCTCGCCGGGAAGGTGTTCGGCGTCATCTGGAAGAAGATCTCCAACGAGCCGGAGACCCCGGCACCGCTGTCCGAGGACTACTCCACGCGCGAGGTCCTGATCGCCGCGACGCTCCAGGGCGCGATCTTCGGGCTGATCACCACGGCCGTGAACCGCTACGGCATCAAGGGCTACCGCAAGTTCCTGAACTCGAAGGGCTGATCCCGCGGGGATCGAGCGGCGGAACGAGCGAACGCGGCGTTGGCAAAGGTAGACCTTGCCGACGCCGCTTCCGCTCGGAACGGGGTCCGCTGCCGGCTCATGCGGCGCGGCGAGCGGTCACCCCAATCCGCGCAGCTTCGGCAGCACGTCGTCGGCGAACTGCGTGAGGAACCGCTCCTGGTCGTGGCCCGGACTGTGGAACACCAGGTGCTCGAGACCCGCGTCGACGTACGGTCGGATCTGCTCGATCGCCTCGTCCGGATCCGATGCGATGATCCAGCGGCGGGCGACCTGGTCGATCGGCAGCTCGTCGGCCAGGCGCTCCATCTCCGTCGCGCTGTTCACGCTGTGCTTCTGCTCGGCGGACAGTGATAGCGGCGCCCAGAAGCGGCAGTTCTCCAGCGCCCGTTCCCGGTCCCGGTCGTAGGACATCTTGATCTCGATGGTGCGATCCACTGCGGCCGGGTCCCGGCCTGCGGCCTCGGCACCCTCCGCGACGGCCGGCAGGAGCTTGTCGGTGTAGAGCTCCATGCCCTTGCCGGACGTGCAGATGAACCCGTCTCCGACTCGCCCCGCGTACCTCGCCACCACCGGGCCGCCCGCCGCCACGTACACCGCCACCGGCCGGTCCGGCTTGTCGTAAACCGTCGCGTCCACGGTGCGGTAGAACTCGCCGTCGAACGTCACCGAGTCTTCGGTCCACAGCGTCCGCATCAGCGTCACGGCCTCGCGCAGCCGGGCGAACCGGCCCTTGAAGTCCGGCCACTCCGCGCCCGTCACGGCCGTCTCGTTCAACGCCTCGCCCGTACCGACGCCCAGGATGATCCGGTCCGGGTAGAGGCACGCCATCGTGGCGAACGCGTGGGCGAGCACCGCCGGGTTGTAGCGGAACGTCGGGGTCAGCACGCTCGTGCCGATCTGCACCCGCGACGTCCGCTCCCCCACCGCGGCCATCCAGGCCAACGAGAACGGCGCGTGCCCGCCGGTGTGGCGCCACGGCTGGAAGTGGTCGGAGACCCAGACGCCGTCCAGGCCCACCTCCTCCGCGCGCACCCCGTATTCCACGAGCTCGCGCGGACCGAACTGCTCCGCCGACGCCTTATAGCCGATCCGCAGTGGCACCCCTGCCGCCCTTCCTCGCGCCGCGCCCCGTCCGGGTCCTTGCTACACCCCGCCCGCGCTCTTCGGGTACCCCGCTATCCCCGGATCCGCTTCCCCTCGGGGTCGTACAGCGGCTCGCGGGCGACCTCCGCGCCGACCCACTGCCCGTCCACCTCGACCTCCACCGCCGCGCCGGGCCGGTACGCCAGGGGCAGCAGCGCGTAGGCGATCGAGCGCTTGACGGTGTGGCGGTACCCGCCCGACGTCACGAAGCCCAGAACGCCATCCGGGTCCGCCCGCACCGGCTCCCCGCCCAGCGCCACCGTCCGCGGGTCGGCGAGCACCAGGCAGCGCAGCCGGCGCGCGGTCCCGTCCGCGCGAGCCTGCTCCAGCGCCTTCTCCCGGGCCTCGGCCCCGGTGTAGCCGCCGCCCCGGCGCACCGCGAATGCCACCCCGGCCTCGTCCGGGTGGTGTCGGGCCGCACATCGGCGCCCCACACGCGGTAGCCCTTCTCCAGGCGCAGGCTGTCGATGGCCCGGTAGCCCGCGGGCCGCAGCCCGTGCGGCTCCCCGGCCTCCACCAGGGCCCGCCAGAGCCCGGCCCCGTACTCGGTCGGACAGTAGAGCTCCCAGCCCAGCTCCCCGACGAACGTGACCCGCAGGGCGCGGACCGGGACGTCGCCGACGGTGGT
>JAQSWF010000116.1 GCA_029266775.1 Pseudonocardia sp. | reverse complement strand
ACACGCGACGCACCCGGTTGGAACGGCAGCTCGATGCGCAGGTGGTGGCCGAGATCAAGGCGGCAAGCCGCGGTGATCTGACCATCGCAGGGCCGACGCTGGCCGCCGAGGCGCTGCGGTTGGACCTGGTGGACGTGGTGGAGCTGCTGTTGTGCCCGGCCATCCTGGGCGGCGGCATCCCGGTGCTGCCGGCGGGCGTGCGCCGAGATCTGACCCTGCGCAGGGATCGGCGGTTCGGCAACGGCATGGTGCAGGCCACCTACGACGTGGTCGGCCGTGAGCAGTCGTGAAGACCAGCGAGCGGCCCTCTCCCGCGTTTCTGCTGGGGGAGGGTTCGTGGTGTGTCGATCACAGCCCCCAGAAGGGGCCGGACAGGCCGACGCTGCGGAGGTAGTCCGCGGCTCGGGCCGGGTCGCGCCGCGTGTAGCCGCGGTCGAGTCGGCCGGTGTACCAGTCGGACGCGAAGTTCCAGAGGGTCGGCAGGTCCATGGCGTAACCGCGGGCATTGCCGGTCCGCTGGAGCCAGGCGTCGAGGCAGGTCTCGTTGCAGAAGATCCGCTGGTGGCCGCAGGTGTGGACGACGTCGTCCCACATGTGGGCGGTGGGGGTCAGGAAGTGGGCGATCTGGTCGCCGGGCGGTGGTGCGGCGCGGATGAGGTTCCAGGCATGCGGAGTGGAACAGTACGGGCAGGTTGTGGCCACGAGGAGCGCCGGCTCGGTGGTGAGCAGGTGGGGCATCGTGAAGGAGTCCCAGGCGCATCCACCCCACCAGAGGGTGTCGGTCCCCCTGACGGAGAACCCGAGCGGGATCGCAGAGAACGGGTGCGCCATGACGATGTCACCGGCGTCGCTGAGGACGAGGTGCCGGGCGGCCGCCAGCTGCTGCAGCCCTCTGCGGACGTCGTCGACCGGTGCCGCGACCTGGTCGGCGAGCTGGGTCGTCGTCGGTGCGTGACCGTGCCGGGCAAAGGTCACGTAGACGGCCAGCCGCAGGTCTTCGAGGTCCACAGGGCGACCGTAAGCGTCGGGTGGCGCGACTGGCCGCGCAGCCGTGCACGGCCGGCAGCTGTTCTGCGAGGTGGTGGCGGGTAGAGGATTCGAACCTCTGTAGCTTTCGCGACGGATTTACAGTCCGCTCCCATTGGCCGCTCGGGCAACCCGCCGGGTGCGCCATAGCGCGGACGCGAGCATACGTGAGCGAAGAGCCGGGCCGTGCAGGGGCCCGGTGGAGGAGGACCGATGGCCGACCCGTCGTTCGACGTCGTGAGCAAGGTCGACCGGCAGGAGGTCGACAACGCGCTGCGACAGGCGGCAAAGGAGCTCGCGCAGCGCTTCGACTTCCGCGGCAGCGGGACCAGCATCGACTGGTCGGGCAAGGAGTCGATCGTCATCGAGTCCGGGACCGAGGAGCGGGCGAAGGCCGCGGTCGAGGTCTTCCGGGAGAAGCTGGTCAAGCGCCGCGTCTCGCAGAAGGCCGTCGAGGTCGACGAGCCGGCGGCGTCCGGGAAGACGTACCGGGTGCACGGAAAGGTCGTGGAGGGCATCTCGCCCGAGAAGGCCAAGGAGATCAGCAAGGCGGTGCGCGACGCGAAGCTGAAAGGCGTGCAGGCCCAGATCCAGGGCGACCAGCTGCGCGTATCGGGCAAGAAGAGGGACGACCTGCAGGCAGTGATCGCGCTGCTCAAGGAGCGCGACTTCGGGATCGCGCTCCAGTTCGTCAATTATCGGTGATTGTCGTCATTCCGGCCAGCGGAAACGTGTGTAGTCCGGGCTCCCCAGGGGACTCGTCGCGGGCACCGGCTCACGGTTGACCCCTTCACCGTGCGCCGGTGCGCGCGACCCGGCATCAGAATGGGTTGCGACGCCGGGCCATCGCTTCCAGCCGTTTGATGCGGTCGTCCAGCGGCGGGTGTGTCGAGAACAGCCGCGACATCTGCTCGCCCGCGCGAAACGGGTTGGCGATCATGAGGTGGCTCTGCATCGCCAGCCGTGGCTCGGGCGGCAGCGGGGCGAGCTGCGTGCCCACCTCGAGCTTGCGCAGCGCGGACGCCAGCGCGAGGGGGTCGCCGGTCAGCGCCGCACCGGTGGCGTCGGCCTGGTACTCGCGCGAGCGGCTCACCGCCATCTGCACGACCCCGGCGGCGATGGGGCCGAGGATGGCGATGAGCAGTACGGCCAGCGGGTTCGGGCGGTCCTCGTCCGAGCCGCCGAAGAGACCGGCGAACACCGCCATGTTGGCGAGGAACCCGATCATGCTGGCGAGGGCTCCCGCGACCGACGAGATGAGGATGTCGCGGTTGTAGACGTGGCTCAGCTCGTGTCCGAGGACGGCACGCAGCTCGCGCTCGTCGAGCAGGTCGAGCAATCCGGTGGTGGCGCAGACGGCGGCGTGGCGGGGGCTGCGGCCGGTCGCGAACGCGTTCGGCGCGGCGGTGGGGCTGATGTAGAGGCGGGGCATCGGCTGACGCGCGCTGTGGGCGAGCTCGCGGACGATCCGGAACATCGCGGGGTGCTCCGGCTCGGTGATCGGCCGCGCATGCATCGCACGCAGTGCCAGCTTGTCCGCGTTGAAGTACACGAAACCGTTGAGACCCAGCGCGACGACGAGCGCGATCAGGAGCCCGCCCCGCCCGAACATCGAGCCGACGAGCAGCACGATGCCGCTCATCGCGCCCAACAGCAGGGCCGTCTTGAGCCCGTTCAGGTGGCGGTGCACTGTCCAGTCCTCTCAGGGACCGAACCTCCCGTCCCCGGTCCAGCAACGAACGAGACCGTGCCGGTGTTCCTCCGGTGGGACGGCTCGAGCGGGTGGATGTGACCTCGACGGGGTAGGACGGAGGAAGGGGGAGTTGAAGGGTTAACCTCGACTGCAGCCCACGCACACCGACCCGGGGACCGGCCGCGAAGATGACGTCATCCGACACCACCGAGACCACCGTGCGTGAGATCGTCACGCGGGACCGAGTGGTCATCCGGTTCGCGGGCGACTCCGGTGACGGCATGCAGCTCACCGGTGACCGGTTCACCTCGGAGACCGCCTCGTTCGGCAACGACCTGTCGACGCTCCCGAACTTCCCCGCCGAGATTCGCGCTCCGGCCGGGACGTTGCCGGGCGTGTCGTCGTTCCAGCTGCACTTCGCGAACTACGACATCCTCACCCCGGGCGATCGGCCGGACGTGCTGGTGGCCATGAACCCCGCGGCCCTCAAGGCCAACATCAAGGACCTTCCCGCGGGCGGCGTCCTGATCGTCAACACGGACGAGTTCACGAAGCGGAACCTGACCAAGGTCGGCTACGACGTCTCGCCGCTCGACGACGGCTCGCTCGAGCGGTTCACCGTGCATCCCGTCGCGATGGCGACCCTCACGCGCGGTGCCCTGGAGGAGACCGGGCTGAGCAAGAAGGACGCCGAACGGGCGAAGAACATGTTCGCGCTCGGCCTCCTGTCGTGGATGTACCACCGCCCCACCGCCGGCACCGAGCGGTTCCTGCGGGAGAAGTTCGCCAAGCGCCCGGACCTGGCCGAGGCGAACGTGCTCGCGTTCCGGGCGGGGCACGCCTACGGGGAGACGACCGAGTCGTTCGCGGTGACCTACGAGGTCGCTCCGGCGCCGCTGCCCGCGGGCACCTACCGGCAGATCACCGGGAACACGGCGCTGGCGTACGGGATCGTCGCGGCCGGCGCGGTCACCGGGCTGCCCGTGTTCCTCGGTTCCTACCCGATCACCCCGGCGTCGGACATCCTGCACGAGCTCAGCAAGCACAAGGCCTTCGGCGTCACCACGTTCCAGGCCGAGGACGAGATCGCCGGCGTCGGTGCGGCGCTCGGTGCGGCGTTCGGCGGCGCGCTGGGCGTGACGACGACCTCAGGTCCGGGGATCTCGTTGAAGAGCGAGACGATCGGGCTCGCCGTGGCCCTCGAGCTGCCGCTGCTGGTGATCGACGTGCAGCGCGGCGGGCCGTCGACGGGCCTGCCCACGAAGACGGAGCAGGCGGACCTGCTGCAGGGGATGTTCGGGCGCAACGGGGAGGCGCCGCTGCCGATCATCGCCCCGCGGTCGCCGGGCGACTGTTTTGACGCCGCACTCGAGGCCGTCCGCATGGCGGTGACCTACCGGACGCCGGTCCTGCTGCTGTCCGACGGCTCGATCGCGAACGGCTCCGAGCCGTGGCTGGTGCCGGACGCCGACGGCCTGCCGCGCACCGACCCGGCGTTCGCGACCGCCCCGAACTCTCCGGACGGCGCCGAATTCTGGCCCTACCTGCGGGACGACGACACCCTGGCCCGGCCGTGGGCGGTGCCCGGAACGCCGGGACTGGAGCACCGCATTGGCGGCTTGGAGAAGGCGGACGGGCGCGGGGCGATCTCCTACGACCCCGACAACCACGACCAGATGGTCCGGCTGCGCGCGGCGAAGATCGACGGCATCCGGGTGCCCGATGTCGAGGTCGACGACCCGAGCGGAGCGGCCGACCTGCTCGTGCTCGGATGGGGCTCGACGTACGGGCCGATCGGCGCCGGCGCCCGGCGCGTCCGCAAGCTGGGGCACAAGATCGCGACTGTGCACCTGCGTCATCTCAACCCCCTGCCGGCGAACCTCGGCGAGGTCCTCGCGCGCTATCGGACCGTGCTCGTGCCGGAGATGAACCTGGGCCAGCTCGCCCTGCTGCTGCGCGCGGAGCACCTCGTCGACGTGCAGAGCTACACCAAGGTCGCCGGCCTGCCGTTCCGCGCCGAGGAGCTGCAGAACGTCTTCCTCGACTACCTCACCGGAGTACGCGCATGACCGCCGTCCGCAACGGATCCGCGCCCGTCGGGCTCACGCCCGGTGGGATCGATCTCGGTCTGCCGACCATCGGCGGCCTGCACGGCGTCCCGACGACGGACGCCAAGCAGACGGCCAAGGACTTCACCAGCGACCAAGAGGTGCGCTGGTGCCCGGGCTGCGGCGACTACGCCGTCCTCGCGGCCGTCCGGTCGTTCCTGCCGACGCTGGGGATCCGGCGCGAGAACACCGTGTTCGTCTCCGGCATCGGCTGCAGCTCGCGGTTCCCGTACTACCTCAACACCTATGGGATGCACTCGATCCACGGCCGGGCTCCGGCGATCGCGACCGGGCTGGCCGCGACGCGGCCGGACCTGTCGGTCTGGGTCGTGACCGGCGACGGCGACGCCCTCTCGATCGGCGGCAACCACCTGATCCACGCGCTGCGCCGCAACGTCAACCTGAAGATCCTGCTGTTCAACAACCGGATCTACGGCCTGACCAAGGGCCAGTACTCCCCCACGTCGGAGGAGGGCAAGGTCACCAAGTCGACGCCGATGGGGTCGGTGGACCACCCGTTCAACCCGATCTCGGTGGCGCTGGGCGCCGAGGCGACGTTCGTCGGACGCGCGCTGGACTCGGACCGCAAGGGCCTCACCGCGGTGCTCCAGTCCGCCGCCGAGCACCGCGGCACCGCGCTCGTCGAGATCTTCCAGGACTGCCCGATCTTCAACGACGGCAGCTTCGACGTGCTGCGCAAGGGCGACGAAGCCGCATCCCGGGTCATCCCCCTTCAGCACGGTGAGCCGATCCGCTTCGGGCCGGTCGACGACGACGGGCTGGGCACCTACGCGGTCGTGCAGGACGGGTTCAGGCTCCGGGTGGCCAAGACGGACGAGGTCGACGTGTCACAGGTGGTGGTGCACGACGCCACGAACCACGAGCTCGCGTTCGCCCTGTCGCGGCTCTCCGATCAGGACCTCACGCACACGGTCACCGGGGTGTTCCGCAACGTCGACCGCACGACGTACGACGACGCGACACGCGCCCAGGTGCAGGAGGCGAAGATCCAGGCCCGCACCCCGGACCTGCAGGCCCTGCTCAACGGCCGCGACACCTGGACCGTCGTCGGCTAGCTGCCGCGCGAGTCGCTACAAACAGGCGCGCGAGTCGCTACAAGCGGGCGCGCGAGTCGCTACAAAGTGGCGCGCGAGTGGGCCGTCAGTGCAGCTCGGCGGCCGCGACGACCTCCTCGCTCGGCCGACGAGGGCGGGACCTGATCAGGTCGACGGTGAACAGCACCAGCGCCAGCCAGACCAGCCCGAAGCCCGCCCACCGCTCCGGCGGCATTGCCTCACCGAACACCAGCAACCCGAGCAGGAACTGGATAGTGGGCGCCAGGTACTGCAGCATGCCGACCGTCGACAGCGGGATGCGCCGGGCCGAGGCGCCGTAGAGCAGGAGTGGAACGGCGGTGACCGGGCCCGCCGCCAGCAGCAGCGCGACGTGCCCGGCCCCGTGGCCCGTCAGCGTTCCGGTACCCGCCAGCTGCAATGCAACGAGGTACGCGGCGGCCACGGGCGCGAGCACGACACCCTCCGCCGTGAGGCTCGCAGTGGCCGGGAGCGGCACCGTCTTCTTGATCAGGCCGTAGATGGCGAACGTCCAGGCAAGGCCCAGCCCGAGCCAGGGCACGCGCCCGTCGCCGATCGCGATCACCAGCACCGCGGTCGTCGCGACCGCAATGGCGACCCACTGCGCCGGCCGCAGCCGCTCGCCCAGGACGAGGACCCCGAGGAACACGCTGGCCAGCGGGCAGATGTAGTAGCCGAGAGCAACCTCGACGACCTGGCCGACGCTCACCGCGTAGATGAACAGACCCCAGTTCGCCGCGACGAGCGCCGCCGCCAACCCGATCATCGCCCAGCCGCGGAGGGGCAAGCTCCGGAGCATGCCCCAGCCGCCCAGCAGGGCGAGCACCCCGGCCATGAACACCAGGGTCCACAGCACGCGGTGCGCGAGGACCTCCAGCGGTGCGGCCGGCGCGAGCAGCGGCCAGAACACGGGCACCAAGCCCCACAGGCCGTAGGCGGCGACGCCGAGCATCACCCCACGACGGTCGAGCTCGGACGACGGTGTCACCGTTCCATCAGATCACCGGGCTGGCCGCAGGCACGCGTGAGACGCCTCACCCGGCTTGCGCGCGCTGTGAGACGTCGGACTCGCGCATCAGTTCGAGCAGACTCGCGCGCCACGTTGAGCGACTCGCGCGCCACCTTGTAGCGACTCGCGCGGGGGGCGTCAGGCGGTGCGGTCGACGACGTACGCGGTCAGGGCCGCGAGGGCCTTGGCCGCGGGGCAGTCGGGGAGGCGGCCGAGCTCGGCGCGGGCGGCGGAGGCGTGCTCGGCCAGCGC
Source organism: Pseudonocardia sp. (assembly GCA_029266775.1). Classification (GTDB taxonomy): domain Bacteria; phylum Actinomycetota; class Actinomycetes; order Mycobacteriales; family Pseudonocardiaceae; genus Pseudonocardia. The sequence continues at coordinate 3,826 of JAQSWF010000116.1, read as the reverse complement.
CTCGCGGGCGCGGGGGACGCCGGGCCCCGAGCGCAGGAGGGCGAGAGCCTCGTCCACCTCGGCGTCGTCCGTGATCGGCCGGGACAGCAGCACGCGCAGGCGTTCGGTCTCCGAGCCCTGACCCTGCAGCGCGTACAGCATCGGCAGGGTGTGCACGCCCTCGCGGAGGTCGGTGCCCGGGGTCTTGCCGGAGCTGTCCGACGGCGACGTGATGTCGATGATGTCGTCCGAGATCTGGAACGCGGTGCCGATGGCGGCTCCGAAGCGGCGCAGCGACTCCACCTGCGCCGCGGTGCAGCCGGAGAACATCCCGCCGTACCGCCCGGACGTTGCGATCAGCGAGCCGGTCTTCTCGGCGATCACCGTGAGGTAGTGCTCGACGGGGTCGTCGCCCGGCGCCGGGCCGCGGGTCTCGCGCATCTGCCCCGTGACCAGCTCGGCGAACGTGTCGGCGATGATCCGCACGGCCTCGGGGCCCAGGTCGGCGACCAGCCGCGAGGCGTGGGCGAACAGGAAGTCGCCGGTCAGGATCGCGACGCTGTTGTTCCAGCGCGAGTTCGCGCTCTGCGCGCCGCGACGCATGGTGGCGTCGTCCATGACGTCGTCGTGGTACAGCGTCGCGAGGTGGATCAGCTCGACAACCGCCGCGGCCGTGACGACCTCGGCCGCGTCGGGGCGCGGGCCCATCTGCGCGCCGAGCAGGGTGAACAGCGGCCGGAACCGCTTGCCGCCTGCGTCGATCAGGTGCAGCGAGGTCTCGGTGACGAACCGGTAGCCACTGGTGATCTCGCGGTGCAGCAGCGCCTCGACGCGGTCCAGCCCCGCACTCGTCGCCGCGGCCAGGTCCGGGTCGCCGAGCTCGACTCCCGCGATCGCGTTCATACTCACGAGCCCAGCCTAAGAGGGTGTGGGGGAACCGAACACCGCACCGTGGCGCGGTGCGCGGTGCCTCGGTCGCACGAACTCAACCCACGAACACGCCGCCGGACGCCCAGTCCAGCGCCAGCGTCGGCGCCACCCCGAGCAGCAGCGTGATCAGCACGCCGAGCGTGATCGCCGCGGTGGTGAACGCCCCCGGCACGGTGACCGTCGGGCCGTCGACGGCCGGCTCGCTGAAGTACATGAGGACGATGACGCGCAGGTAGAAGAACGCCGCGACCGCGCTGGCCACGAGGGCGAACACCACCAGGGGAACCATGCCGTCGCCGATGCCGGCGGCGAACACGGCGAACTTCGCGGTGAACCCGCTCGTGAGCGGGATGCCGGCGAGCGCGAGCAGCAGGAAGGTCATGATCCCGGCCGTCAGGGGTGAGCGCTTCGCCAAGCCCGCCCATTGGGACAGGTGCGTGGCCTCGCCGTCCGCGTCGCGGACCAGGCTGATCACCCCGAAGACCGCCAGCGTGGTGAACCCGTACGCCAGCAGGTAGAAGAGCGTGCCCGAGATCCCCGCCTCGCTGATCGCCATTGCCCCGATCAGCAGGAACCCGGCGTGCGCGACCGACGAATACGCCACCATGCGCTTGATGTCGGTCTGGGTGAGGCCGAGCACGGCCCCGATCACCATCGAGATGATGGCGACCGCCCACAGAACCCCTCGCCACTCCCAGCGCGTGTCGCCGAAGGCCACCTGCAGCACGCGCAGGATGGCGCCGAACGCGGCGACCTTCGTGCAGGCGCCCATGAAGGCCGTCACCGGCGTCGGCGCGCCCTGGTAGACATCAGGCGTCCACGTGTGGAACGGGCCGACGGAGCCCTTGAACAGCAGCCCGACCACCAGCATCGCGAGGCCGCCGAACAGGAGGGTGTCCGAGCGGGCCGAGCCCACGGACGCCTCGGCGATGTCGGTCAGCCGCACCGAGCCGGCGTAGCCGTAGAGCAGCGCCAGGCCGTACAGGAAGAACGCCGACGCGAACGCGCCGAGCAGGAAGTACTTGACCGCGGCCTCCTGCGAGAGCAGCCGGCGCCGCCGGGCCAGGCCGCACATCAGATACAGCGGCAGGCTGAGTACCTCGAGCGCGATGAACATCGTCAGCAGGTCGTTGGCGGCGACGAAGGTCATCATCCCGCCGAGGGCGAACAGGGTGAACGGAAACACCTCGGTCTGCATCGTCGGCGCCTGATCCGGCGAGCCGTACGACCGGTCCGGATCGTCCAGGTCGAGCCCGTCGGACGACCCGGGGCCTGTGTCGATCGTCGTGCTGCCGGGGCCGCGGGTCGCAGCCCGGCCCGCGGCGGACGCGACGAAGGCGCCGCCTGGCTCGACGGACCGGTCCGCGATCAGCAGGACACTGCCGAGCGCCAGCGCGAGCAGCGTGCCCCACAGGAAGAGTGTGGGGCGGTCGACGGCGACGGCGTCCCCGATCGTCGTGATCGACTGCGGCTCGGCCCCGGCGTAGAGCCCGAGCGCGAGCCCGGCCAGCCCCAGCGCCCCGAGGCTGAGCGCCACCTGCGCCGGCCAGCGCTGGTAGCGCGGGAGGAACGCCTCGACCAGCACCGCGACGCAGGCCGCGCCGAGCACGATCAGCAGCGGCGCGAGCGCCGCATAGTCGACCGGCGGGATCGTCACCTCATTCGGCAGCTGCGTCAGCTGGAACGTCATCGGGATACCCCTCCCACCGGGTCGGTCAGCCCGACCTCGACCATCGTGGCCGCGACCGACGGGTTGATCACGTCGAGCACCGGGCCGGGGAAGAAACCGAGCACGAGGATCGCGATGATCAGCGGTGTCAGCACCGTGATCTCGCGGATGGACAGGTCGGGGAAGCCCGAGCCGGCCCGTCGCGCCGCGATCGCCGGATCGATCATGGCGCCGGGCCCGGCCGCGCGTGAACTGCCGAGCGCGGCCAGCACCGCGTTGCCCCGCACCGGTCCCTGCATCGTCTGCTGGTAGACCCACAGCACGTACAGGGCGGCGAAGACGATGCCGACGGTCGCGAGGATCGTGAACACCGGCTCACGCGGGAAGGACCCGACGAGCACGAGGAACTCGCTGACGAACGAGCTCGTGCCCGGCAGTGCCAGGGACGAGAGCCCGGCGAGCAGGAAGCAGCCGGCGAGCAGGGGCGCGATCTTCGCGACCCCGCCGTAGTCGCCGATCATCCGCGACCCGCCGCGCGCGGCGAGCAGGCCGACCATGACGAACAGCATGCCGGTCGACAGCCCGTGGTTGACCATGTAGAGGACGGCGCCGGCGAACGACTGCGTCGAGAACGCGAAGATCCCCAGGGCGATGAACCCGAAGTGCGCGATCGAGGTGTAGGCGACGAAGCGGCTCATGTCCGTCTGCCCGACCGCCAGCAGCGCGCCGTACAGGATGCCGATCACCGACAGCGTCAGCACCAGCGGTGCGAGGCGCTGGCTGGCCAGCGGGAACAGCGGCAGGCAGTAGCGCAGGAAGCCGAACGTGCCGACCTTGTCCAGCACGCCGACGAGCAGCACGCCCGCTCCGATAGGCGCCTCCGCACCGGCGTCGGGCAGCCACGTGTGCAGCGGGACGAGCGGCGCCTTGATCGCGAACGCGACGAAGAAGCCGAGGAAGAGCCAGATCTGGGTCGACTCGGGAATCAACGGGACGACCGTGCGCAGGGCCGCCCAGTTGAAGGTGCCGCCGTCGGGCAGGTACTGGGCGCTGACCACGTACAGCCCGATCAGGGAAGCCAGCATGATCAGCCCGCCGAACAGCGAGTAAAGGAAGAACTTCACCGCCGCGTACTGTCGCCGCGGGCCACCGAAGCGCCCGATGAGGAAGTACATCGGGATCAGCATGGCCTCGAAGAACACGTAGAACAGGAAGACGTCCGTGGCGGTGAAGACGCCCATCAGCGTC
>JAQSWF010000115.1 GCA_029266775.1 Pseudonocardia sp. | reverse complement strand
GCGACACCAACGACTCGCCGCCGGCGATCACGGACAACCAGGGACGCAAGTCTTTATGCTTCACCCGCGGAGTGCCTCTCAGCTCGATCCGATGTGGTCTCGACAACCAACATCAAACCGTGCTGAGCAGGCACTTTCGCGCATCCAGGGCCCGCGTGTCACCTACAAGATCAACCTGGTGAAAGCCCAAGGCTAGCGTCGCCACGAAGCCGACGCCGGTGACGAGTCCGAGATACAGCGAGCCGATGATCAGCGAAATCACCGGGTTGACCTTGACCCAGATGATCAGCAGGACGATGAGGACGATCGCGATCGCGGTGTGCAGGGCGACCACTGAGGACTCCTCCCGTGGAGTCGTCCTACCATAAGCGGGTCGGCCCGACCCGTCACCCGGTCCGCGGGAGCGTGCCCACAGACTGATCAATGTTCTCGTGCGCGAACAGCTGCCGGCCCGTCCACGTCAGGCCCGGAGGACGACGAACTCCTCGCCGGACTCGCTCCGCACCGCCACGCCGGCGACGTCGTCGGGCGCGACGATCGCCGCGCCGTCCACCTGTGTGCCCTCGCGCTCGCCCCGCGCCGAGGTGAGCCAGGACGCGGCAACCTCGCCGAGCCCCGAGCGCGTCAGGACGACGACCTCGCAGCGCTCGCCGGCCCGGATGCCGCGGACGTTCGTGGACACCCGGACCCACCCGGCGGCCGGGGAGACCACCGCGGTCATGCTCACACCGGGAACCCCCTCGCCCTGCAACACGACCGCGCCGGCCTGCGGACCCGCGGCGGTCACCACCACGGGCTCCGGCGCGGTCGCCCGGCCGATCGCCACGCCACCCGCGAGCAGCGCCACCACCGCAGCCGCGGCCGCGACGAGCCGGGGGAGCCGACGGCGGCGGCGGGCGGCGGTCTCCGAGCGCATCTGGCGCAGCGTCCGGCGCAGGACCAGGTCGCTGTCCGGCGGCCCGTCGAGCAGGGCTTCCGGCGGGACCTCGCCCAGCAGGTCGGTCACGGCGATCAGATCCTCCAGATCACGTCGGCAGGACGCGCAGGATGCCAGATGCGCCTCGACGGCCCGGGTGCGGTCCGAGTCGAGCACCCCGAGGGCGAGCGCGCCGAGCTCCACGGGGTCGTGCCGGCCCGGGTCGGGCGGGCCGGCACGGGGGTTACCAGTCGGGATCGACGAGTCGGTCATGCCGTGCCCTCCATCCCGAGACCGCCGTCGCGGCTCAGCGACCGGCGCATCGCCTGCAGCGCGTAGTACGTGCGCGACTTGACGGTGCCGGCCGGGATGCCGAGCACCGACGCCGCCTCACCAAGGCTGCGCCCCTGGAAGTAGATCTGGTCCAGCACGCCCCGGTGGTCGTCGGAGAGCCCCTCGAGCGCTTCCAGCACGGTCACCGAGGTGACGACCTGGTCGGCGTGGTCGCGCTCGACCGCGGACGTCCCGGGCGTCTCCACCACCTCGGTCGGGCGTGCAGCGCGAGCACGGACGCGGTCGGTGACGAGGTTGCGGATGACGGTCAGCAGCCACCCGCGGATCGAGCCCTTGCCGTTGGTGAGCACCTCCGGGTGGCGCCACGCGCGGATCAGCGCCTCCTGAACGACGTCTTCGGCCGCTGCTCCGTCACCGAGCAGCCGGGTCGCGTACGCAAGCATGGCCCGCCCGTGCTCGCGGTACACCGCGTGCACGAGCGCCTCGTCCGGCATCGACCTCCACCTGTCGTCGAGTGAGCGCGAACAGTAGCGGACGGCCACGGCCGATCCCGCTCCCCGGTGAACCGGACGAATGCGTCGTCCGCTCTCATAGGTGACCCCACCACGAGGGACCCCATGATCCCCACCGCGCCCGACCGCCACCCGCTGCGCAGCCGGACCGGGAGACCGGTCGAGCTGCGACCGGTCGGACCGGTCCGGCTCAAGGCAGCCTGAGCCGCCGCTCCGCACTCGCGGGCCTCGGCGGCCTCACCGGCGTCGGACTGCTCACCGCCTGCGGAGGGTCGGCCCCGACCGTCGCGGACTCCGTGCCCGCCGCGAGCGCCGCGGCGTCGTCCGCCGCCCAGGCAGCCCACGAGGTGCTGCTGTCCGCCGCGGACATCCCGGTCGGCGGCGGGCGCGTGTTCGCCGACCAGGACGTGGTCGTCACCCAACCGAGCGCGGGGGAGTACCAGGCGTTCTCCGCAACCTGCACCCACCAGGGCTGCAAGGTCCGCGACGTCGTCAACGGGGAGATCATCTGCCCGTGCCACGACAGCGCCTTCGCGATCGCGGACGGGTCGGTCGTGGGCGGGCCGGCCCAGCAGCCGCTTCCGGAGAAGTCGGTGTCCGTCGAGGACGGCGGCATCGTCGTCACCTGATCCTGTGGCACGGATCTCGGCGTGGGCCGACGGCCCCGGGTGCTGCATAGACTCCGCCCACCGTGGCCCCGCGCCCCAGGGCCCGGCGGCCGCGACGTGGCGGGAGGCGCAGACACATGGACACGGATACCGGGGCGGGCACCGGACAGGTCGCCCGCGAGGCACTCGACCGCCATGCGCCCGACAACCCCGAGGAGCTCGCGCTCGCCGCGGACTTCCCCGTCCCGGACCGCGCGACCTGGGCGGCCGCGGTCGACGCGGTCCTCCGCCGGTCGGACCGGCTCGACGACGCTGCCGAGCCGGGAGCCGGGGTCGACGCGCTGACCTGGACCACGCTCGACGGCGTCCGGGTCGCTCCGCTGTTCACCGCCGACGACGTCGCGGAGCTTCCGGCGCTCGACACCGCCCGTCGCGCGGCGGGGTGGGACGTCCGGCAACGCCACGCCCACACCAATCAGGCCAGGGCGCGTGAGGCGATCCTCGCGGACCTCGCGAACGGCGCGACGTCGATCTGGCTTGCCGTCGGTCCGGTCGGCACTGCAGTGGCGGACCTGCCCGCCGTGTTGGACGGGGTGTTCCTGGACCTGGCGCCGGTCGTCCTTGACGCCGCGGCCTCCGACCCCGACACCGAGCTGCTCGGCGCCGAGGCCTTCCTCCGCCTCGCCGAGGCGCGCGGCGTCGACCCGGCCGCGCTGCGCGGCACCCTCGGCCTCGACCCCATCGGCCGGCGGGCCCGGACCGGGAGCGGGCCCGACCCGGAGAGCGTCGTCCCGCTCGCCCTGCGCGTCGCACGGGACCTACCGCAGGTACGGGCGATCGTCGTCGACGCCCTTCCCGTGCACGTCGCGGGCGGCTCTGACGCTCAGGAGCTGGCCTACGCCCTCGCCGCCGGCGTCGGGTACCTGCGCGTGCTCGTCGCGGCCGGGCTGGACGTCGCCACGGCGGCCCGGGTGCTCGAGTTCCGGCTGGCCGCGACGGCCGAGCAGTTCCCGACGATCGCGAAGCTGCGCGCCGCCCGCCTGCTGTGGGCGCGGGTGCTCGGGGCCGGCGGAGCGGTCGAGGCGCCGCCGCAGGTCCTGCACGCCGTCGCCGCGCCGACGATGTACACCCGGCGCGACCCGTACACGAACCTGCTGCGCGGCACCGTCGCCGGGTTCGCCGCCGGCGTGGGCGGCGCGGACGCCGTCACCGTCCCTCCCTTCGACGCCGCGCTCGGTAGCCCCACCGCCTTCTCCCGCCGGGTCGCCCGGAACACGCAGTCGCTGCTGCTGCGGGAGGCCCACCTGGCGCGGGTCGCGGACCCGGCCGGCGGGTCGTGGTTCGTCGAGTCGCTGACCGACGCGCTCGCCCGGGCGGCCTGGGCGGTCTTCCAGGAGCTCGAGGCAGCAGGCGGCGCGATCGCCGCGCTGGACTCCGGGCTCGTCGCCGAACAGGTGGCGCGGGTGCGCGCCGCCCGCCAGCACGAGGTCGCCGTGCGCCGCCGGCCGCTGACCGGCGTGAGCGAGTTCGCGGACCTGCACGACGAGCCGCCGGCCCGCACCGGGCCGACGCTCCTGGACGAGCTGGGCGTCGGTGGTGCCGGGGGTCTGCCCGTGTACCGGCCGGCGGCCGCGTACGAGGACTACCGGGACCGCTCCGACGCGCTGCTGGCCGACACCGGCGCGCGACCGCGCGTGTTCCTCGCGACCCTCGGCCCGCTCGCCGTGCACGCCGCCCGGGCCGGCTACGCGCGGAACCTCTTGCACGCGGGCGGCATCGAGACCGTGGACGCGGGCCCGACCAGCGACGACGCCGAGGTCGTCGCGGCCTTTACGGCAGCCGAGACGCCCGTCGCCGTGCTCTGCTCCAGCGACGCCGTCTACGTCGAGCGGGCCGAGGCAGTAGTCGCAGCGCGGCGCGCAGCCGGCGCGCGGCACGTCCTCCTGGCCGGCACGACCCTGGCGGCGGGGCTCGACGGGCACCTGGCGGCCGGAGGAGACGCGCTCGCCGCGTACGCCGCCGTGTACGCACTGGTGGACGACCGGGCCGTAGGAGCGGTGCAATGACCCTTCCGGACTTCAGCACGATTCCGTTCGACGGGGCCCGAGCCACGGAGCCCGCAGCGGCTCTCGAGGTGCCCGCGTGGGAGTCCCCCGAGGGAATCGCCGTCCGGTCCCGGTATACCGCGGCGGACCTCGAGGGCGTGGACTTCCTGCACACCTACCCCGGGCTGCCCCCGTTCCTGCGCGGGCCGTACCCGACGATGTACACGACCCAGCCCTGGACGATCCGGCAGTACGCCGGGTTCTCCACCGCCGAGGAGTCGAACGCGTTCTACCGGCGCAACCTCGCGGCCGGCCAGAAGGGGCTGTCGATCGCGTTCGACCTGGCGACCCACCGCGGCTACGACTCCGACCATCCGCGCGTGGCCGGCGACGTGGGGATGGCCGGGGTGGCGATCGACTCGATCTACGACATGCGCCGCCTGTTCAACGGGATCCCGCTGGACCGTATGTCGGTGTCGATGACCATGAACGGCGCCGTGCTGCCCGTGCTCGCCCTCTACGTGGTGGCGGCCGAGGAGCAGGGCGTGCCCCACGACCGGCTGACGGGGACCATCCAGAACGACATCCTCAAGGAGTTCATGGTCCGCAACACCTACATCTACCCGCCGCAGCCGTCGATGCAGATCATCTCCGACATCTTCGCCTTCACCTCGCGGGAGATGCCGCGGTTCAACTCGATCTCGATCTCGGGCTACCACATCCAGGAGGCCGGGGCGACGGCCGATCTCGAGCTGGCCTACACCCTCGCCGACGGGGTGGAGTACCTGCGGGCGGGGGTCGACGCGGGTCTGGCGATCGACGCGTTCGCACCCCGGCTGTCGTTCTTCTTCGGCATCGGCATGAACTTCTTGATGGAGGTCGCGAAGCTGCGGGCCGCCCGGCTGCTGTGGGCCAAGCTCGTGAAGCCGTTCGGACCGCGCGACGACCGGTCGCTCTCGTTGCGCACCCACTGCCAGACCTCCGGGTGGTCGCTGACCGCTCAGGATGTCTTCAGCAACGTCGTGCGCACCTGCGTCGAGGCGATGGCCGCGACCCAGGGGCACACGCAGTCGCTGCACACCAACGCTCTCGACGAGGCACTCGCGTTGCCCACGGACTTCTCGGCGAAGATCGCTAGGGACACCCAGCTGCTGCTGCAGCACGAGTCGGGGACCACGAAGGTCGCCGACCCGTGGGGAGGCAGCTTCGCCGTGGAGCGCCTGACCTACGACCTGGCGCGACGGGCGTGGGCGCACCTGACCGAGGTCGAGGCGGCCGGCGGGATGGCGCAGGCCATCGACGAGGGCCTTCCCAAGCTGCGCATCGAGGAGGCCGCCGCCCGGACGCAGGCGCGCATCGACTCCGGCCGCCAGCCCGTCGTCGGGGTCAACACGTTCGTCACCGAGGAGGACGGCGACGGCGCGATCGAGGTGCTGCGGGTCGACAACTCACGGGTGCGCACCGACCAGGTGGCTTCCCTGCGGCGGCTGCGGGACGACCGCGACCAGCGCGCCGTCGACGCCGCGCTGCGCGCGCTGACCGACGCGGCCGCAGCGATCGCCGAGGGCGCGCCGCGCGGCCACGACGAGAACCTGCTGGCCCTGTCGATCGTCGCGGCTCGGGCGAAGGCGACGGTGGGCGAGATCTCCGACGCGCTGGAGAAGGTCTTCGGGCGCCACACCAGCCGTATCAGGATCATCTCCGGGGTGTACTCCGCAGAGGCAGGTGCCAGCCCCGTGGTCGCGCGAGCCCGCGAGGCCGTCGACGCGTTCGCCGTGGAGGAGGGGCGGCGACCGCGGATCCTCGTTGCCAAGATGGGCCAGGACGGCCACGACCGCGGTCAGAAGGTGATCGCCTCGGCCTTCGCGGACCTCGGCTTCGACGTCGACGTCGGGCCGCTGTTCTCGACCCCAGCCGAGGTCGCCCGGCAGGCGGTGGAGGCGGACGTCCACCTGGTCGGGGTGTCGTCGCTCGCGGCCGGGCACCTCACGCTGGTGCCCGAGCTGCGTGCGGCACTTGAGGAGCTGGGCCGCGCGGACATCATGGTCGTCGTCGGCGGGGTCATCCCGCCCGCGGACGTGCCCACGCTGCGGGAGATGGGCGCCGCGGCGGTGTTCGGCCCGGGCACCGTGATCGCCGAGGCCGCGACCGACCTCGTCGCCGCGCTCTCGGCAGCCCTGCACGGACCCGGCGGCGCGACGTGACGGCCCGCTCGGTCGGAACGCCTCGGCCGCTGTCCTCCGCACTTCGGAGCCACAACGCTGTTCGGAGGGCGTCTGAGCAGCAGTATGGCTCCGAAGTGCAGCCGCCGTGACGGCGCGCTCGGTCGACGTCCCGGTGCTGGTCAAGGGGGTCCTCGAGGGGGCGCGGGCGCCGCTCGCCCGCGCGATCACGCTGCTCGAGTCGCAGCGTCCCGACCATCGCGCGGCGGCCCAGGAGCTGCTCCTCGAGTTGCTCCCGCACGCCGGCGGCGCGCACCGCGTCGGGATCACCGGGGTGCCCGGGGTCGGCAAGTCGACTTTCGTCGAGGCGCTGGGCACCCGGCTGATCGGAACCGGCCGGCGGGTCGCGGTGCTGGCCGTGGACCCGTCGTCCACCCGCACCGGCGGCTCGATCCTCGGCGACAAGACCCGGATGGCGCGGCTGGCGGTCGACGACAACGCCTTCGTGCGGCCCTCGCCCAGCGCTGGAACGCCGGGCGGCGTCGCCCGTGCCACCCGGGAGACGATCGTCCTGATGGAGGCTGCGGGCTACGACGTCGTGCTCGTCGAGACCGTCGGCGTCGGCCAGGCCGAAGTGGCCGTGGCGGGCATGGTCGACACCTTCCTGCTGCTCACGATCGCCCGGACCGGTGACCAGCTGCAGGGGATCAAGAAGGGGGTCCTGGAGCTGGCCGACGTCGTCGCGGTGAACAAGGCCGACGGACCGCACGAGCGGGACGCCCGCGCCGCTGCCCGTGAGCTGGCCGGCGCCCTGCGGATAGTGGCGCCGACCAGCGACCTCTGGCGCGCCCCCGTCCTCGCCTGCAGCGCGCGGACGGGGGAGGGGCTCGAGGCCGTGTGGGCCGCCGTCGAGCGGCACCGGGCTGTTCTCGACGAGCACGGCGCGCTCGCGACCCGGCGCGCGGACCAGCAGGTCGACTGGATGTGGAGCACCGTCCGGGACCGGCTCACGGACCGGCTGCGCACGGACCCGGCTGTTCGCGCCGCGCTCCCGCAGCTGGAGGCACAGCTCCGGGCGGGGGAGCTGACCGCGACGCTCGCGGCCGACGCCGTCCTCGCCCTGCTCACCGACGCGCACGGGGCCTCGGAACCGTAGCGCGAGTTCGGTGATCGTTCCGAGCGCGACACCACGGTCGTCGCCACAGCGGTGGTGTCACGCTCGGAACGATCACTGACGTCGTCGGCACCATCCGATTCGATGTGCCGTCGGGCAGGATCGGCGACATGAGCCGGATCCCGCCCCGACCCGTGATCGGCGTGCTGCACCCCGGCGCGATGGGGGCGGCGGTCGGTGCCGCGCTGCGCCCCGCCGCCGGCTCGGTGATCTGGGCGGCCGCGGGACGGAGCAGGGAGACGTCCAAGCGCGCGGAGCTGGCTGACCTCGTCGGCGTGCCCGACGTGGCGGCGCTCGCCCGCCGCGCCGACGTGATCGTGTCCGTCTGCCCGCCGCAGGCGGCCCTCGAGGTGGCCGAGGAGGTGGGCGCGGCGCTGGGCACGTCCGCGCGCCGGCCGGTCTACGTCGACGCCAACGCCGTCGCGCCGGGCACCGTGCGCCGCATCGGTGACCTGCTCGGCGTTGACGACGCGGTCGACGGAGCGATCATCGGGCCGCCTGCCTGGGAGCGGGGGCGAACCGTGCTGTGGCTGTCGGGGCCGGCTGCGGCGGACGTCGCGGCGCTCTTCGCCAGGTCGCCGTTCGACGCCCGCGTCCTCGGTCCCGACCTCGGCACGGCGAGCGCGCTCAAGGCGTGCTTCGCGCTGCAGAGCAAGGCCCTGCCGGCGATCTGGCTGGAGATCGCCGAGGCGGCCCGCGGCTACCACGTCGAGGACGCGCTGCGCGGTGAGCTCGCCCGCTTCGGCGTGGACTACAGGGCTGCGGTGGACGCCGCCACCGGCAAGGAGTCCTCGGCGTGGCGGTGGGCGGGGGAGATGGACGAGGCGGCGGCGACGATGGCGGCGCTCGGCCTGCCCGACGGGTTCAGCCGCGCGGCCGGCGAACTGTACCGGCGCCTCGCTGAAGGCCGCCTCAACCGCACTTCGGAGCCATGACGCGGTTGTCGGGCGCCTCACACAGCACTATGGCTCCGAAGTGCGGAAGAGGGCGGGAGAGAGGGCGACCCACTCAGGTGGCCGGTCGGCGGGCGCCCAGCCACCCCAGCAGCGCGGCGAGGCCGTCTTCGGCGAACGCACCGGGTAGGTCCGTGCCGAGCCACCGGGACCCGCTGCCGCGCAGCCGCGTGGCCAGCACCGACATGCCGACCGCGCCGAGCGCGCCGACCAGCGCCGGGAGCACCGGATCGTGACCGTCGCGGTGTGCCACCGCGGCGGCCGAGGTGCCTCCGGACAGTGTCCGGGCACCGAGCGACGGGGGCGCCAGTCGGCTCGGCGTGGACGGAAGCTTGTCGATGACCAGCTCGCCGGCGGCCATCGAACCCGCGACGGCCCGGCCCGTCCCGCTCGCGAGCCGCCCGGCGAGACCGCGGTCGGTACGGGCGGACGTCAGCGCCACCGCCGTCAGCCCCGCGGAGCTGCGGCACCCGCTCGCCGCACCGAGCGCAGCAGCACGCGCCAGCACGGATGCGGGGGGCGGAGCGACCGGGGCCCGACGCTCCTGCTCCCGCAGGCCTGCCACCAGTGCGGCATGCGTCGTCACGCCGTAGACCAGGTGCGGGACCACGTCGCTGATCCAGTCGAGGCGGGACCAGCTCCGGGGGTCGCTGATGCCCAGCGCCGCCAGCGGGACGTCCGAGGCCGCCATGGCGACGGCGCCGAGCAGAGGGCCGCCCACGGCCGTCGGCAGCCGGAGGCCGGCCCGGCGGAGCAACCCCGCCAGCGCACCCACTCCGACGCCGACGGCGCTACCCGAAAGTGCCCCGAGGGCCTCGGCGCGGTTCGCCCGTTGCTCGCGACCGCCGGGCAGCGCAGTCCCGGCACTGCCGGCGAGCCGCCGGACGACCTCGGCCGGCGCCTGGCTGGCCGGGCGGCCGCGCAAGACCATGTCGAGGTAGCTGACGGCGTTGAGCGCCGTCGTTCCGGCCGCGCCGGCGGCGGCGCCCCGCAGCACGCCGGACCAGGGCGACGGCCGATCGGTGGCGCGTGGTCGCAAGGGAGCGACGGTTGCGGGCAGGCCCGTCGACCTGCCGGTGGTCGTGCCCGTGGACGAGTTTGTCGGGCTCACGGCGTCGCGTTACCCCGGCGCCCTGTCGGCCAACCGCGCGGCGAGCCGGTCGAGGAACGGGACTTGTCCCCGCACGACCACGTTGCGCGCGTCGTCGAGACCGAACCAGGCGGCGCGATCGATCTCGGGGTACTCGCGGAGGCGGCCGGACCCGCGTGGCCACTCGACGGTGAAGGTGTTGCTGACGATGGCGTCGGCGTCGAGATCGCCGGCCAGTGCGAAGACCGTGAGCCGCTTCCCGCTCGGCTGGCGCACCGTGCCCAGCTCGTCCGGGGTGCCCGTGGGCGGCGGGCTGCCCAGCTCCTCGGCGAACTCGCGGACCGCTGCAGCCAGCGGCTCCTCCTCGGCGCCGTGCTCCCCCTTCGGGACCGACCACGCGCCCTCGTGCTTGCGGGCCCAGAAGGGCCCGCCCATGTGCCCGAGCAGGACCTCGGGCCCCTCCCGGCCCGGCCGGTAGAGCAGGATGCCCGCGCTGTGCACCACCACCCGGCGCAGGCTAGTGCGCATATGCAGACCGACGTATCGAGCGTGCGACTTTGCCACGCAAGCCAGGATTCAGAAGGGCGGCTCCTCAGGGTCGCCGGGTTCGGGTTCTGGTGTGGTCGGGCGTGATGGTGGTGGATCGGGCTTCCAGATCACCAGGAACTCCTCGGACACGGGCGCGGAATCGTCGTGGTCGGGGTCGTCGGGGTGCGGGGCAGGGTTCGCGGAGGGGTGGCAGGACGGGTTCGGGTTGGACGGTGTAGCGGCCGCGCAGTGGCGTCGTCCAGACAAAGCTGCCGGGGCTGGGCTGCACGAGCGTCCATCCGCCGTCGGTTTTGAGCGTGTGGTCGTGGCGGCACAGCGGTCCCAGATCGGCGGCGACGGTTCTGCCGCCGTGCTGGTAGGCCACGGTGTGGTCCTGGTCGCAGTGGCTGGGTCGGTGTCGGCAGCCGACCCCCACACAGGTGCGATCCCGGATCTGGATGTGGCGGCGTAGCGCGGCGCGGGGAAGCCGATCGTCGGAGTGCGCGTCCAGCTCCCGCCGGCCGCGTTGAGGTGTGGTGCGGTTGGCGTGGTGGCGGGCGATGTCGGCGATCACCGGCGCCCAATGGCGGCGGGCCGGCCGTCTAGGGCGCCGGCGGCTTGCTGCGCCAGTGCAGCCAGGGTGTGGGCGGTCAGGTGGAGTTCGACGATGCCGCCTGGTGGCCCGGTGGTGGGCATACCGGTGGGGCGGCGGCGGGTGGTGCCGTCGTCGAGCAGCTGGCCTTGGGTGTCGGTGAGAGCCCAGCGCCATTCGGCGCGGCGCTGGCGCGCGACGACCTCGCGGACGTGGGCGGCGGGGATGGGGCCGAGCCCGGCGATCTCGCCGGGGTGCTGGTCGTGGCCGAGCAGGGTGGACAGCGCGAGCCCCGGTCTATGACACACATTCAAGCCAGGGTCATCGAGCGCCCGCCGGCCGGATCCGACCCGACCGACGGGCTGAGCGGAAACGAGGTCCGCCCATGCCCACCCAACCACGCTCCCCTGATCGACGTCTCGTCCGTCTCGACCCGGACCGGCTGTCCGACTGCCAGCGGCTCTCCGACGCGCTCTACGCCGAAACCGGCGTAGAGATCGATCTCGGCGCGATGCGGGATGTCCCTCCGGGGGAGCGGCGTCAGCACAACCCCGCCAGCCTGCCCTCACCCGCCCGCGACGTCACCCGCCAACCCGACCACCACCTCGGCGGTCCGAGGCGAAGCCTCATGAGAGTAATGGGCGACGTCGTCCACTTTCGGCGAGGGCGGAAGCGCCTAAGGGCGGGGTTGATGGACCCACCCGCTAGTCGGCGGCGTGGCAGTCCACGAACCACACGTCGGCGAGATCTACCGCGGTGATCCCCTGCTCGGCGGCGATCCGTTCCAACGCCGAGGCGAGCTGCAACGACAACTCCACCGTTATCGCCGCCAGCCCCACGGGACCGAACTCGGCGTGGGCTGCCTTGGCCACCGCCCAGGCGGCCCCGACTCCGCGCTCGCAGTTGTGGTCGTCGGACACCACGCCG
This sequence comes from Pseudonocardia sp., assembly GCA_029266775.1. Lineage (GTDB taxonomy): Bacteria > Actinomycetota > Actinomycetes > Mycobacteriales > Pseudonocardiaceae > Pseudonocardia. The sequence goes on along the minus strand of JAQSWF010000115.1, from coordinate 1,342 downwards.
TGCACCGCCTCGTAGGCCCGACGTCGAACCTGCGACAGCGAGGGCGCCGTCAGACGTCCATCGCGTTTGTCCATGCCCATCGCCGACACCATCCCGAACCGTTCGCCCAGATCAGGCACCAGAAATCGAAGATCCAGCGGGTTCGAATGGACAACGATGTGCTCGGCCCGCCCATACAACGTAAACCCTGCCCTATGATGGAGGGTCAAGCCGCTGATTGCGGGGGAATGGCTCGTCCCGGGACTCGGCCGAAAGGGCCGCTCTCAGGGCGGCCAGCACGCGCTCCCGGGTCGGCACGTCGCTCCGACACACCCTCCCCTTCGACAGCTCCGCCGCCGCGCCCATCACGTCGATCCCATTGACCAGCACCGTGGGCGACGGGTAATCGCCCACGCGCACCATCACCGGGTCCGGGATACCGAGGGCGACCAGGCACTGCCGCACCAGTTGGCGCGCCTCTGGCGCCAATGGACAGCCCTCGTAATGGAGCAACTCCACCCGCATGCCCAACCTCCCGATTCGCAACGGCGGCGATCGCACCCCGGCCGACCGTTCGTCAAGGCCAGCGGCAACGTCCCCCGTCAACGGGATGGACGCGATCAGGGCTCTGATACGTCGCCCTCCGAGACGTCGTCCTCGATCAGGTAGCAGACGTGGTCGGATCGGTTGCGGGCCGGGTCCGGCGCGGTCTCGAGGGGGTGGCGGGCGCGAAGCTCGTCGCGCAGCGCGGTCAATTCCTTCAGACGGGTGTCCAGGGCGCTGATGTGGGTTTCGAGCAGCTCGGCCACGTAGCTGCACGGCGGGCTCTCGAGGGTCTGGGCGGAGCGGACGAACCGCAGTCGGGTGACCGCGTCCTGGTCGTAGGAGCGGTATCCGCCGGGGGTGCGCTCGGGGGTGGGAAGGATCCCGCTCTGTTCGTAGAACCGAATCGTGCGCAACGAGAATCCGGTTTGGGCGGCGAGCTGGCCGATGCGCATCCGCCGAGGTTAGCGAATCCCTACGCTTGACCCTCCATCCTTGTGGAAGGTCTATTGTCTGGCGGGACCGCACGGTGGTGCTCTCGCCTGCACGGACTCCTGCCGGGGAGCCTGGTGCTGGCCCGCGTCACCGCCCGTCGCGGCAGACCGTGACCCCACCCGGGCGCTGAGATCCCCCGGTCCCTAGCGCCCGGGTGGATCCATACCTGGGGTCGCCCGGCGGCGGGCGCAAGCGGTCCCGGGTTGCCGCACCCGCCTTCCGGGAAGGTGGTCGGCCCCCGCTCGAGCCCTTCGCTTTGCGGTGTTCAACCTGGTCACGACGTTCTGGAATCGTGTGGCGGATTCGCCGGCGGCGCAGCTCGCGC
>JAQSWF010000294.1 GCA_029266775.1 Pseudonocardia sp. | reverse complement strand
TGAGAGGCGGATCACGCCGGCTGTGTGCCGCCCGCGGCGCGTGTCAGCATCGACCGACCCGCGCCGCACGCCTCGCCGAGGAGGAGCCACCTGTGAGCAGCGCCCCACCCGTGAGCAGCGCCCCACCCGTGAGCAGCGCCCCACCCGTGAGCAGCGCCCCACCCGTGAGCAGCGCCCCACCCGTGAGCAGGGCCGTCACCCGTGCACGCCGGTCGTGCCTGGCCGTCCCGGGCTCCAGCCAGAAGTTCATCGACAAGGCCCGCACGCTGCCGGCCGACCAGGTGTTCCTGGACCTCGAGGACGCATGCGCGCCGCTGGCCAAGCCCGGCGCCCGCAAGACGATCGTCGCGGCGCTGAACGAGGGCGGCTGGGGCGACCGGCTGCGGGTCGTCCGGGTCAACGACTGGACCACCGAGTGGACCTACCGCGACGTCACCGAGGTCGTCGAGGGCGCCGGTCCGAACCTCGACGCGATCATGCTGCCGAAGGTGCAGACGCCCGAGCAGGTCGTCGCGCTGGACCTGCTGGTGACCCAGATCGAGAAGACCATGGGCTACGAGATCGGTCGGATCGGGATCGAGGCGCAGATCGAGAACGCGCTCGGTCTGATCAACGTCAACGCGATCGCCACGGCGTCCCCGCGGGTGGAGACGATCATCTTCGGCCCGGCCGACTTCATGGCGAGCATCAACATGAAGTCGCTCGTGGTGGGGGAGCAGCCACCGGGTTACGACGTCGGCGACGCCTACCACCACATCCTCATGAGCATCCTCATGGCCGCGCGCGCCCACGACAAGCAGGCCATCGACGGGCCGTACCTGCAGATCAAGGACGTCGACGGGTTCCGGCGGGTGGCCGGGCGCTCTGCGGCGCTGGGCTTCGACGGCAAGTGGGTGCTGCACCCGGGTCAGATCGACGCGGCGAACGAGTGCTACTCACCGACCCAGGCCGACTTCGACCACGCCGAGAACATCCTCGACGCCTATGCGCACTACACGTCCGAGGCCGGCGGCAAACGCGGTGCGGCAATGATCGGCGACGAGATGATCGACGAGGCATCGCGGAAGATGGCGCTGGTGATCTCCAGCAAGGGCCGCGCCGCCGGCATGCACCGCACGAACCCCTGGACGCCGCCGGAGGGCTGATCAGCGCTGCCGACCGAGCAGCACCTGGCGGCTACCGGCTGGTAGGCAGGCAGCCCGGTGCGCGATCCTCGGACGCGACGGGGCGGCCCCGCCTCGTCGGGACGGGTGGATCGCGCACACATTGCGGTCAGCCGGAAGGCGTCGCGACCTCGCGCCCGTCGACGAACACCCGCCCGCCGGGAGCGAGCGCCGCGGTGATGCGCGCCCACGCCCGGCGTCCTGCCTCGGGGTGTCGGCCGTCCAGGGCGCCCACGCGCACGGCGAAGACGATGTCGAACGGCGCCTCGCCCGGCTCCAGCGCGAAGTCCTCGGCCGCGACCTGACGCACCATGAGCCGCCCGGTGGCGATCTCGGCCGCGCCGCCGGCTCGCGCCTGGGAGACCGCCGTCGCGGACCGGTCGATCGCGACGACGTGCCCGCCGTCGAGTCGCGCCGCGACCGCGCGCGCCGCCGCCCCCGGGCCGCACCCGATCTCGAGCACCCGCATGTGCGGGGTGATCGGGAGCGCGTCGACGATCGCAGCGAGGCGGGGGGACAACGGCATGCGGCGACTATGCCGCCCGCCAGAGCTGATCGCCGCGAGCGTCGCCCCACGGCTGCCGTCACTGCCACAGGGCGACGCTCGCGGGGATCATCGGCAGTCCCAGGCGCTCGGCGGCCCGCTCCAGCTCGCGGCAGACGTCCACTGCGACGACCCGGGGCCAGTGGAGCACGGTGGTGCCACGCGGCCGGACGACGGTCCAGTCGAGCAGAGAGAGGCGGTGCTGGCGCTCCAGGTCACGTCGGGCCTGCTGCGGCGTGCGGTGGCCACCGCCGTCGTACTCGATCGCGACCTTGTAGCGCGGGTAGGCGAGGTCGAGGTAGTGGCAATGCCCAGCCCCACGCACCTCGAACTGCGACACGGGCGGGGGCAGACCATGCAAGACGAGCGCGAGCCGCGTCCGCGTCTCCATGGGCGACTGCGCCAGCGGATCAGCCAACGCGACCACCTCCGGCAGGCGTCGGCTGCCGCGCACGCCGAGGTACCGGTTGCGGAGGCGGAGGACGTCGGCGGGTTCGAATGCCCCGCCCGGCGCTCGCCTGTCCGCCGTGGCGAGGGCGTCGACCGCGACGACCGCCTCGACGAGCGAGGCGGCGAGCCGGGCGAGGTCGTAGCCGGCGCGGAGACGCGTCGTCACGCCCAGGCCCGCGACCCTGGTTACTTCTCCTGGATCGAGCAGCCCGCGGTGGACGCGCAAACCCGGCTGGCGCAGGAGACAGCCACCGGGCAGCGTGACCTCGGCAGGCGCGTCAGCCCCCGCGCAGGACGACCCGAGGACCTCGGCCGCTGAGTACCCGGACAGCACCCCTCCCGTCCCCGCGACCAGCAGGTGCGCCCCCCGTGACCGCAGGGCCAGGTCGACGGGCACCGAGGCGGACACGTAGACGTCGTCGAAAAGTCGACGGAAGCCGGGCCCGCGGAGCTGGCCGCGCGTGAGCACCCCCGCTTCGATCGCGGCTGATCCACGGAAGGGGCGGTCGAAGGACATGCCGCTCCTGACGGAGTCCGCCGCGCGCCGGTTCCCTCACCCCGCATGATCGCCGCGAGTGTCGCCGAGCGGTCGCGGCGACAGCCGTGGAGCGACGCTCACGGCGATCACCGGCAGGGATGAGCATGTGCACGTTGATCGCCGGAGGGATGAGAGCACGGTGAGCACGTGCACGGTGAGCACGTT
>JAQSWF010000114.1 GCA_029266775.1 Pseudonocardia sp. | reverse complement strand
GATCATCAACCAGCGGCAGAACTGGGAGACCGGCGACCCGAAGCAGCAGGTCCGGTGCATCTACGTCGCCATCGGCCAGAAGGGCTCCACGATCGCCGGGATCCGCGCCTCGTTAGAGGAGGCGGGGGCGCTGGAGTACACCACCATCGTCGCCGCGCCGGCGTCGGACCCGGCCGGGTTCAAGTGGCTCGCGCCCTACACCGGCTCGGCGATCGGCCAGCACTGGATGTACCAGGGCAACCACGTCCTGATCGTCTTCGACGACCTGTCCAAGCAGGCCGAGGCGTACCGCGCGATCTCGCTGCTGCTGCGCCGCCCGCCCGGCCGCGAGGCCTACCCCGGCGACGTGTTCTACCTGCACTCGCGGCTGCTGGAGCGCTGCGCGAAGCTCAGCGACGAGCTCGGTGGCGGCTCGATGACCGGCCTACCGATCATCGAGACGAAGGCGAACGACGTCTCGGCCTACATCCCCACCAACGTCATCTCGATCACCGACGGCCAGGTGTTCCTCGAGTCGGACCTGTTCAACCAGGGCGTCCGCCCGGCGATCAACGTCGGAATCTCGGTGTCCCGGGTTGGCGGCGACGCGCAGATCAAGGCGATGAAGCAGGTCTCGGGCTCGCTGCGGCTGGACCTGTCGCAGTACCGGGAGCTGGAGGCGTTCGCCGCGTTCGGCTCGGACCTGGACGCGGCGTCGGCGGCGGCGTTGGGCCGTGGGGAGCGGCTAGTGGAGCTGCTCAAGCAGTCGCAGTACTCCCCGTACCCGGTGGAGGACGAGGTCGTGTCGATCTGGCTGGGCACGTCGGGCCAGCTGGACTCCGTCCCCGTCGGCGACGCGCGGCGGTTCGAGCGCGAGTTCCTGGACCACCTGCGGCGCAGCGAGGGCGGCATCCTCGACGAGATCCGCGACACCGGGAAGCTCCCGGACGAGACGATCGAACGGCTCGAGCGGTCGGTGAAGCAGTTCAAGGAGGAGTTCACCACCTCCGACGGCTCGTCGGCCGCCCCGAAGGAGGAGCCGACCGAGGCGATGGACGAAGACGACGAAGACCGCGACTCCGTGAAGGTCAACCGGCCTGCCCCGGCCGGTAGCTCGGCAGGCTGAGTCACACGACCGAGAGGTAGGCGATGGCGGCACAGATCCGTGTGCTGCGGCGGCGGATCCGGTCGACGCAGTCCATCAAGAAGATCACCCGGGCGATGGAGCTCATTGCCACCTCCCGGATCGCGAAGGCACGTGCCCGGGTCGACGAGTCCCGGCCGTACGCCGAGCAGATCACGATGGTTCTCACGCAGCTCGCGCAGCGGGCTGCGCTGGACCACCCGCTGCTCGTCGAGCGCGAAAACACGAAGAAGGCCGCGATCCTGGTGATCACGAGCGACCGCGGCCAGGCCGGCGGCTACAACCACAACGTGCTCAAGGCGGCCGAGGCGCTCCTGTCGCTCCTGCGCGAGCAGGGCAAGGAGCCGGTCGTCTACGTGGTCGGGCGCAAGGGTGTGAACTACTACCGGTTCCGCAAGCGCCCGGTGGCCGCGTCGTGGACGGGCTTCTCCGAGCAGCCGGCGTACGCGAACGCGGCCGAGATCACGCGCGTGCTCGTCGCGGCCTTCATGGCCGGGGCCGGTGAGCGGAACGAGGAGGCGGCGATCGACGAGGCCGGTGCGGAGGCCGAGCAGGTCGTCGCGGTCGACGAGCTGCACCTGGTGTACACGCAGTTCCAGAACATGGTCACCCAGACGCCCAGCACGCGTCGGATGGCTCCGCTGCAGATCGAGTACGTCGACCAGGACGAGGTCACCGGCGAGCGGAACCACGAGGGCGATGAGCACCGGACCCTCCCGCAGGATGCCGTTCACCGGCTCTACGAGTTCGAGCCGGACGCGGACGCGCTGTTCGATGCGCTGCTGCCGAAGTACATCAGAGCGCGGCTCTTCGCCGCGCTGCTCGAGTCGGCCGCATCGGAGTCGGCGGCCCGCCAGCGCGCCATGAAGGCCGCCACCGACAACGCCAACGAATTGATCCGTAGTCTGACGCTCGAAGCCAACCAGGCCCGTCAGGCCCAGATCACCCAGGAGATCAGCGAGATCGTCGGTGGCGCCGACGCTCTCGTCAGCGCAGGGAGTGAGGACCGATGACCGCCACCGTCGATCGCGACACCGAGGTCACCACCGGGCGGGTCGTCCGGGTGACCGGGCCGGTCGTGGACGTGGAGTTCCCGCGCAATGCCGTCCCCGAGCTCTACAACGCGCTGACCGTGCCGGTCGAGCTGGGGGAGCTGGCGAAGACGCTGACCCTGGAGGTGGCCCAGCACCTGGGCGACAGCCTGGTCCGCACCATCTCGATGCAGCCCACGGACGGGCTCGTCCGTGGCCAGACCGTCACCGACACCGGCGGCCCGATCTCGGTGCCCGTCGGCGACGAGGTCAAGGGCCACGTATTCAACGCGCTGGGCGACTGCCTCGACGACTCCGACTTCCGCGCGGGCCTGCGGTGGGGCATCCACCGCAAGGCGCCGAGGTTCGACCAGCTCGAGGGCAAGACCGAGATGCTGGAGACCGGCATCAAGGTCATCGACCTGCTCACGCCGTACGTCCAGGGTGGAAAGATCGGCCTGTTCGGCGGCGCCGGTGTCGGCAAGACGGTGCTCATCCAGGAAATGATCACCCGCGTCGCCAAGAACTTCGGCGGCACGTCGGTGTTCGCCGGGGTGGGCGAGCGCACCCGCGAAGGCAACGACCTCATTACGGAGATGACTGAGTCGGGCGTCATCCACGACACCGCGCTGGTGTTCGGGCAGATGGACGAGCCGCCGGGCACCCGTATGCGGGTGGGTCTGTCGGCGCTGACGATGGCGGAGTACTTCCGCGACGAGCAGGACCAGGATGTGCTGCTCTTCATCGACAACATCTTCCGGTTCACCCAGGCCGGGTCCGAGGTCTCGACGCTGCTGGGCCGCATGCCGTCCGCGGTGGGCTACCAGCCGACGCTGGCCGACGAGATGGGCGAGCTGCAGGAGCGGATCACGTCGACCCGCGGGCGGTCGATCACGTCGATGCAGGCGATCTACGTGCCCGCCGACGACTACACGGACCCGGCGCCGGCCACGACGTTCGCCCACCTGGACGCCACGACCGAGCTCTCGCGGCCGATCTCCCAGAAGGGGATCTACCCGGCCGTGGACCCGCTGACGTCGACGTCCCGGATCCTCGACCCGCAGTACATCGGCGACGAGCACTTCCGGGTGGCGAACGAGGTCAAGCGGATCCTGCAGCGGTACTCGGACCTGCAGGACATCATCGCGATCCTCGGCATCGACGAGCTCTCGGAGGAGGATCGCCAGCTGGTCGGTCGCGCGCGGCGCATCGAGCGGTTCCTGTCGCAGAACCTCCTCGTCGCCGAGCAGTTCACCGGCCAGCCGGGCTCGACGGTGCCGGTGAAGGAGACCCTCGAGGCGTTCGACAAGATCGCCAAGGGCGAGTTCGACGACGTCCCCGAGCAGGCGTTCTTCCTCTGCGGTGGGCTCGAAGACCTTGAGCGGAACCGCAAGAAGCTGCAGGGCGAGTCGGAGTAGGCGGCGTCGGAGTAGATAGGGCAGACGAGACATGGCGGACATGCACGTGGAGCTCGTCGCGGTGGAGCGGCGGCTCTGGTCGGGTGAGGCGACGTTCGTGCGCGCTCGCACGACCGTCGGCGAGATCGGCGTGCTGCCCGGCCACGAGCCGACGCTCGCGCAGATGGAAGACGCGGGCGTCGTGCGCGTCGACGGCACGGACGGCAGGCGGCTGACGGCCGCGGTGCACGGTGGGTTCCTGTCGATCACCCCGGAGAGCGTCACGGTGTTGGCGGAGTTCGCCGAGTTCGCGGAGGAGATCGACGTCTCGCGGGCGCGCTCGGCGCTGGACCGGGCGGACGACTCCGATGCCGAGGGCGCGGCGGCGGTGCGGCGTGCGCAGGCGCGGCTGAGAGCCGCCGGCGCGGCCGAGTAGGGGCGTCGCCGGCGGTGGGAGCAGGGGAGCTCGTCGTCGGCGCGGTGCTGGTGGTCGCCTGTGTCGTGGCGCTGTGTCTCGTCGTACGGCGGGTGCGGCTCGTCCGGGGCGGCGGTGTGGACGTGAGTCTGCGCCGCCGCCTCCGCGTTGCGAGCGGGTCGGGCTGGCACTCGGGCGTCGGCCGCTACCGGGGCGACGAGCTGGCCTGGTTCCGGCTCACCAGCCTGTGGCCGGGCCCGACGGTGGTCGTCGACCGGACGGACCTTGAGATCGTCGAGCGGCGGACGCCGAGCCCGGCCGAGGTGGAGTCGATTCCTCCTGCCGGCGTGGTGCTGCGGTGCCGCACACCCGCCCGCACCCTGGAGCTGGCCATGTCACCGGGGGTGCTCACCGGCTTCCTTGCCTGGCTGGAGGCCACTCCACCGGGCCGCACCGGCTACCGCCAAGCCTCCTGACCCGCGCACCCCTCTCCGCGAGTCGCTCCGAACTGCCGCGCGAGTCGCTACAAATCGGCGCGCGAGTCGACACAAATGGGCGCGCGAGTGCGCACGGGTTCGCCGGTCAGCTCGCCCGCGGCCCACCCGGGCGCCACAGCACGTCGCCACCGGGGTTGGCGGCACGGCCGAGGATGAAGAGCAGGTCCGAGAGGCGGTTGAGGTAGCGGGCGGTGAGCGAGTTCGTGCGCTCGGGATCGGCGTCCAGCAACGCCCAGACCGAGCGCTCGGCCCGGCGGGCGACGGTGCGGGCGACGTGGAGGTACGCCGCGCCCAGGGTGCCGCCGGGCAGGACGAATGAGTCGAGCTTCGGCAGCGGCTCGTTGAAGGCGTCACACCAGCGCTCGAGCCGGGTGACGTACTCCTCGGTGATGCGCAACGGCGGGTACCTGGGCTGTGCCGGACCGTCGGCGGAGACGATCGGGGTAGACAGGTCCGCACCCACGTCGAACAGGTCGTTCTGCACCTGCCGCAGCGGGACGAGCAGCTCTTCGGCCAGCTCGCCGACGGTGACGGCGACCCCGAGAGCGGCGTTGCACTCGTCGGTGTCGGCGTAGGCCGCGAGCCGGACATCGGTCTTGCGGACGCGGCTACCGTCGCCGAGGGCGGTGGTGCCGTCGTCGCCGGTCTTGGTGTAGATCCTCGTCAGATGCACGGCCACCCCGCGACCGTATCCGGACGCGTCTTCCGCCGTGACGGCGAGAGCCCGCGGCCCCGAGTGACCGGGTGTGTCCGAGGCCCGCAGCCGCAGCCGCTAGCGTTCTTCCACGTGGTGGAGCATTTCGCGGTGCGGGGGGGCGCCCGGCTCGTCGGGGCGGTCGACGTGGTCGGGGCGAAGAACAGCGTCCTCAAACTGATGGCGGCAGCGCTCCTCGCCGAGGGCACCACAACGCTCACCAACTGCCCGGAGATCCTCGACGTCCCGCTGATGGCCGACGTGCTCCGCAGCCTCGGCTGCAGGGTGACCGTCGACGCCGGGACCGTCACGATCGACGTCCCGGCGGAGCCCGGCGCGCAGGCGGACTACCGGTCGGTGTCCACGCTGCGGGCGTCGGTGTGCGTGCTCGGCCCGCTGGTCGCGCGCTGTCGGCGCGCCGTCGTGCCCCTGCCCGGCGGCGACGCCATCGGTTCACGTCCCCTGGACATGCACCAGGCCGGCCTGCGCAAGCTCGGTGCGGTGATCGACATCGAGCACGGGCGCGTGGTCGCCGAGGCCAGCGCCTTGCACGGCGCCCAGATCTGGCTTGACTTCCCGAGCGTCGGCGCCACGGAGAACATCCTCATGGCCGCCGTGCTCGCCGAGGGCACGACAGTGATCGACAACGCCGCGCGCGAGCCCGAGATCGTCGACCTCTGCACGATGCTCCAGCAGATGGGCGCCAAGGTCGACGGCATCGGCAGCTCGACGTTGACCGTCCACGGGGTCGCCGCCCTGCAGCCCACAGAGCACCGCGTGATCGGCGACCGGATCGTCGGCGCCACCTGGGCGTTCGCGGCGGCGATGACCCGCGGCACGGTGACCGTCCGCGGCGTCGACCCGCACCACCTCGACCTCGTCCTCGACAAGCTCCGGACGGCGGGCGCGGACACCGCCGTCGGGATCGAGGAGTTCACGGTCTCCATGGACGGACGACCCCGTGCCGTCGACTTCGTGACGCTGCCCTATCCGGGCTTCGCGACCGACCTGCAGCCGATGGCGATCGCGCTCGCCGCCGTCGCCGACGGCACGTCGATGATCACTGAGAACGTGTTCGAGGCACGGTTCCGGTTCATCGACGAGATGATGCGGCTGGGTGCGGACGCGCGCACCGACGGCCACCACGCGGTCGTCCGCGGCGTCGAGCGGCTGTCCAGCGCCCCGGTCTGGGCCAGCGACATCCGCGCCGGGGCGGGGCTCGTGCTCGCCGGGCTGTGTGCGGACGGGTGCACCGACGTGTGGGACGTCACGCACATCGACCGCGGCTACCCGCGCTTCATCGAGAACCTGTCCCTGCTGGGGGCCGACGTCCAACGCGTCGCGGACGACCCGGTGCGCTGAGGAGCCACGCCGTTCGGCGCGCCCCGCGTGCGAATACTCGATCGACGCGTGGCAGGACTGGCGCCAATGATCATTGCATGCGAGCCTCCTGCCACCGTCCGAGGAGGTACGAGTCGATGTCGCAATCCGCGGGGACCGGCGCCGCCGGAACAGCTCGCCAGGTCGCCCGGAGCGAACCCGTCAAAGCCGGAGCGCGAATTGGCCTCGTCGCCTACGGGATCACCTATCTGCTGATCGCGTGGCTGGCGTTGCAGGTCGCCTTCGGTGGCGGCACGGGCGAGCAGACGGACCAGAACGGAGCGTTCCAGACGATCGCGTCCCAGCCGATCGGCCGGGTGCTGCTGTGGGCGTTGGTGATCGGTTTCGCGGCCGTTGCGCTGTGGCGGCTCGAGCAGACGATTTTCGTCCCGGGAGGTGGCCAGGACGGCGCGGAGAAGCTCAAGAAGCGGCTGGAGAACGGCGCCCGCACCGTGCTGTTCGCCGTGCTGGCCGTGCTGGCGGCCCGCACCGCCCTCGGCTCCGGCGAGTCGGGCACCGGGCAGCAGGCGGCCGCCGGTGTGTTCGGCTGGCCGGGTGGGCGTTTCCTCGTCGGCGCCATCGGGCTGGTGATCCTGGGGATCGCGGTGGTCAAGGCGAAGCACGGCTGGGAGAAGAAGTTCGTCGAGGAGATGAGCCTGCCGAGCGATCCGCGCATCAGGCGGTCCGTGGTGCGGCTGGGGCAGGTCGGCTCGATCGCCAAGGCCGTGGCGCTGGGCCTGATCGGCCTCCTCGTCGTGGTCGCGGCCGTCCAGTTCGATCCCGCGCGGGCGAACGGGCTCGACGCGGCGCTCAAGACGCTGGTCGCGCAGCCGTTCGGCGTCTTCCTGCTGGCCGCCATGGCGCTGGGGCTGGTGGCCTACGGCGTGTTCTGTTTCTTCGACGCCCGCTATCACCGGGTGTAGCCGGGCACTCCAGCGAGCCGGGCTACTCCAGCGCGCCGCGGCTGAGGACCACGCGCGCGGCCTTGAGGTCGTCGGGGAAGACGAGGATCCGGTAGGGCCGGCTGCTCCCGACCGCGCCACCCGCGCCGCCGTCGCGGCTCACCGTCGCGCGGATGCCGGCGGCCGCCAAGCGGCCCCGGAGCACCTCCGCCGCAGCCGCGCCCGGTACTCGCGAGACCTCCTCGAGCAGGCCGAACGCGCCGGGGTCGTCCGGGTCGTGCAGGCGGGCCGTCGGGAAGGTCTTGCCGGTACCGAACGTCCACCGCATCAGCAGCATGATCACGATCAACAGCAGCAACCCGCCGAACAGGACGAAGAAGCGGGTGGCGTCGGGCACGAGTCCATTTTGCGCCGGGCGCAGTCCGACCGCCTCTGGATGGGACGGGCGTGGGTGTGAGCAGTTCCACGACGCCGGATTCTCCGGTTACCGGCCCGTACGATTCCGGCACCGGCAGTGTCGCGGCCGGTCCTCGAAGCGGAGGTGCCCGGTGCCGTACCCCACCGATCGCGAGCGCGACCGCCCGTGGGTGATCCGGACCTACGCGGGCCACTCGTCCGCCGAGCGGTCCAACGCGCTGTACCGCCGCAACCTGGCCAAGGGACAGACGGGCCTGTCGGTCGCCTTCGACCTGCCCACCCAGACCGGCTACGACCCGGACGACGAGCTCGCCCGCGGTGAGGTCGGCAAGGTCGGGGTGCCGGTCGGCCACATCGGCGACATGCGCACGCTCTTCGCCGGCATCCCGCTTGCCGAGGCCAACACCTCGATGACGATCAACGCCCCGGCGATGTGGTTGCTCGCGCTCTACGTCGCGATGGCGGACGAGCAGGGCGCGGACAGGGCGCGGCTGGCCGGCACCACCCAGAACGACATCGTCAAGGAGTACCTCTCCCGCGGGACGTACGTGTTCCCGCCCGCGCCGAGCATGCGGCTGATCACGGACATGATCGCCTGGTCGGTCGCCAACCTGCCGCGCTGGAACCCGATCAACATCTGCAGTTACCACCTGCAGGAGGCCGGCGCGACCCCGGAGCAGGAGCTGGCGTACGCGCTGTCCACCGCGATCGCGGTGCTCGACGCGGTGCGCGACTCGGGCCAGGTGCCGCTCGCGGAGTTCGGGACCGTCGTCGGACGTATCTCGTTCTTCGTCAACGCCGGCCTGCGCTTCGTCGAGGAGATGTGCAAGCTGCGCGCCATGGCCCGGCTGTGGGACGAGATCACCCACGAGCGCTACGGGGTCACGGACGCCAAGGCGCGCCGTCTGCGCTACGGCGTCCAGGTCAACTCGCTCGGGCTCACCGAGGCGCAGCCCGAGAACAACGTGCAGCGCATCGTGCTCGAGATGCTCGCGGTGACGCTCTCCCGCGACGCCCGTGCCCGCGCCGTCCAGCTCCCGGCCTGGAACGAGGCGCTGGGCCTGCCGCGCCCCTGGGACCAGCAGTGGGCGCTGCGGATGCAGCAGGTGCTCGCCTTCGAGACGGACCTGCTCGAGTACGAGGACCTCTTCGACGGCAGCCGTGTCGTCGAGGCCAAGGTCGCCGAGCTCGTCGAGGGGGCACGGACCGAGATCGACCGGGTGCAGGAGATGGGTGGAGCGGTCGCCGCGGTGGAGTCCGGCTACATGAAGGGGCAGCTGGTGCGGTCGCTGGCGGCGCGCCGTCGCCGGATCGAGTCGGGCGAGGACGTGGTCGTTGGGGTGAACCGCTTCGAGACCACCGAGCCCAGCCCGCTGCAGGACGGCGTGCAGGCGATCGAGACCGTCGACCCGGCCGTGGAGGCCGCCGCGGTCGAGGCAATCCGGGCGTGGCGGGCCGAACGTGACGCCGTCGCCGTCGACGCGGCCCTCGACGACCTGCGCGCCGCGGCCAAGTCGGACACCAACCTGATGGAGGCATCCATCGCCTGCGCACGGGCCGGCGTGACGACCGGGGAGTGGACGGGCGCGTTGCGTGAGGTGTTCGGCGAGTTCCGGGCTCCCACGGGCGTCGCGGCGGCAAGTCTGGGCGGCGGCGAGGCCGGCGACCTCGCCGTGGTGCGCGAGCGGGTCCGCGCGACGGGCCAGGAGCTCCACGGGCGGTTGCGGATGCTCGTCGGCAAGCCGGGGCTGGACGGCCACTCGAACGGTGCGGAGCAGGTGGCCGTCCGGGCCCGCGATGTCGGTTTCGAGGTCGTCTACCAGGGCATCCGGCTGACCCCCGCGCAGATCGTGGCCGCAGCCGTGCAGGAGGGCGTCCACGTCGTGGGGCTCTCGGTGCTGTCGGGGTCGCACCGCGAGGTCGTGCCGGCGGTGGTCGACGGGCTGCGCGCGGCCGGTGTCGACGACGTGCCCGTCGTGGTGGGCGGGATCATTCCGCCCGACGATGCCGCGGCGCTGCGAGCCCGGGGCGTCGCCGCGGTCTTCACGCCGAAGGACTACCGGCTGACGGAGATGATGAACGAGATCGTGACGCTGGTCCGATCAGCGCAGGGATTGGCGCCGACCGCCTGACCCTGGCGAAGGGAAAGCGCGAGTGGCCT
>JAQSWF010000002.1 GCA_029266775.1 Pseudonocardia sp. | reverse complement strand
TTGCGGGCGACCGGGGGCTTGCGGGCGACCGGGGGCTTGCGGGCGACCGGGGGCTTGCGGGCGACCGGGGGCTTGCGGGCGACCGGGGGCTTGCGGGCGCCCGGTGCCTCGACGGCCGCTGCCTCGGTGACCGGGGTCTCGGCCGCCGCGCCGTTTCCGGTGCCCGTGCCGGCGGTGTTCCGATCCGAGGAGCCCGAGCCCCCTTGCTGCGACCCGGAGTCGTGGCCGGAGCCGGAGTCCGTGGACGTGCTTCCGGAGTCTTCGGCAGCCGGGCTCGACCCGGAGCCGGTCGACGGGCTGTCGCCGTCGCTGCTCGACTCTTCCGCGTCGGTCTCCTTGTCGGAGCCCTCCGACTCGGTCTCGTCCGACGACGACTCCTGGGAGCCCGATTCTTCGTCCTGTGAGGACTCGTCCGAACCGCCGTTGCCCGAGCTGGACTGTGACGTCGAGTCCGAGGTGGACTCGTCGCTGTCGTCGCCCGCGTGAGCAGGCGCCGCAAGCACGATGAGTACCACCAGGAATCCGCAGATGAGCGCGGCGAGGAGCACGGTACGGCGAGCCGCGGGAAGCAGCCGGGCACGAAGCGTGGTGCCGATGCCCGATCACCTCCCCCGGATGCGTATCGAGCAGACGGCGGAGAGTATCTCTAGCCCGGTTGGCGGCTCAACAACCGGGTGTAACGAGACGGCCACCGATTACGGCAGCGACCGGGTGATCCAGACAAACCGGACACCCTGCCCGGGGCGGACTTGGGCCAACCGGTCGACGTCGGCATCGCACAGGGTGGCCACCACCGGGTAGCCACCCGTGACGGGATGGTCGGCCAGGAACACCACCGGCTCGCCGCTGGGGGGCACCTGTACCGCCCCACGCACCATCCCCTCGCTGGGCAGCTCGCCGGTGGCGTCGTCGCGGCGGCGCAGTCGCCCGCCCTCCAGCCGCACCCCGACCCGGTCGCTCCGGCTCGACGCCGTCCACTCCACGGCGGTGAGCTGCTCGGGCTCGGCGACGTACTCGGCGCGCGGCCCGAGCACGGCGTGCACCGTGACCGTCCCGCCCGGTGGCACAGGGACCGGCGCGACGTCGACGACGGGCAGCGCGTTCGGCTCCGGGCCGATCGGCAGCACCTGGCCCACCTCCAGCCGTGGCGGCCCGAGCCCGGACAGCGTGTCCGTGCTCCGCGACCCGAGGACGGGCGCGACGTCCACCCCGCCGCGGACCGCCAGGTAGGTGCGCAAGCCCGTCCCGGGGCCGCCCAGCCGCAGGACCTGCCCGCCCCGCAGGTCGACCAGGGAGTGGTGGGCCACCGCCGCGCCGTCGACGTCGGCCGGAGCCGGCGCGCCGGCCAGCGCAACGGTCACCGGTGCCGACGCGCGCACGGCCAGTCCGCCGAAGACGACCTCGATCCCGGCCGCGCCCTCCGGGTTGGCCACGAGCCGGTTCGCCAGGCGCAGCGCGGCGCGGTCGGCGGCTCCCGAGCGGCCCACCCCGGATGCGCCGAGGCCCGGACGTCCGAGGTCCTCCACCAGCGCGAGCGCGCCGACGGCGAGCACCTCGAGCTCCCGGGTCACGAGGCCACGGTGAATCGGACGAACCCGCCCGGCGTCAGCAGCGCAGGCGGATCGCGCTCGGCATCCCACAGCACCGCGTCGCTGCGCCCGATCAGCTGCCACCCGCCCGGTGACGATCGGGGGTACACGCCGCTGTACTCGCCCGCCAACCCGACCGACCCGGTCGGCACGGCTGTGCGGGGCTCGTCGCGGCGAGGCACGGTCAGGCGCGTATCGCCGTCGGTGAGGTAGGCGAAGCCCGGGGCGAACCCGCCGAAGGCGATGCGCCACGGTGTCCCGGTGTGCGCGGCGACCACCTCGTCCTCCCCGAGCCCGGTCAGCCGGGCCACCTCGGCGAGATCAGGACCGTCGTAGATCACGGGGATGTCGACCGTCTCGCCCTCCGGCGCCGCCACGGAGCCGGACAGCGCGGTGGTGGACAGCTCCGCCAGCGACCGCTCCAGCTGCGCGAGGCTCGTCCCCGGCTCGACGACCACCAGCACGGTCTGCGCAGCCGGCACCACGTCCACCACACCGGCCGGCTGCGCGTCACGCACTGCGGCGGTCAGGGCGAGCACCTCCGGGAGCCCGTCGACCTCGACGAGCAGCGCGGCGTCCCCGAAGGGGAGGACCCTCACGCGAACGGCTCCAGGACGACGCCCGCCTTCTCCAGGCAGCTGCGCACCGCCCGCGCCATGTCGACGGCCCCGGGCGAGTCGCCGTGGACACACGCCGACTCCGCGCGCACCGTGACGTCGCTGCCGTCGATCGCCGTGACGACGCCGTCGGTGACCAGCCGCAGAACCCGGGCGCTCACGTCGTCAGGGTCGTGCAGCACCGCACCGGCCTCGCGACGGGACACGAGCGTGCCCTCGCGCGTGTAGGCGCGGTCGACGAAGAACTCCGGCACCGCGCGCAGTCCCGCCTTCTCGGCGGCACGCAGGAACGCCGACCCCGGCAGGCCGAGCACCGGCAGGTCGGTCGAGTAGTCCCGGACGGCCGCGACGACCGCCGCGGCCTGCTCCTCGTGGTGCACGATCGCGTTGTACAGGGCCCCGTGCGGCTTGACGTAGCGAACCGCCGTGCCCGCGACGTGGCACATCCCGTCCAGCGCACCGATCTGGTAGACGACGTCGTCCGCGAGCTCGTCCGGGGCGACGTCGATGAACCGGCGTCCGAAGCCGGCCAGATCCCGGTAGCCGACCTGCGCGCCGACGACCACCCCGCGCGCGGCGGCGGCCGCGCAGGTGCGGCGCAGCGTCGTCGGGTCGCCGGCGTGGAAGCCGCAGGCGACGTTGGCGGAGGTGACCAGGCCGAGCACGGCCTCGTCGTCGCCGAGCACCCAGCGTCCGAACGACTCGCCGAGGTCGGAGTTGAGGTCGAGCGTGTCCACGACTCACCGCCCCGCGGGCGACGGCTCGTTCAGATCGATCTTGGCTGTCTCCGGCGCGAAGGCCAACGCGACGAGCGTGAGCACGATCATCGCCAGCACGTAGAACGACACCGCGAAGGCCGTGCCGAACGCCGAGGCCAGCGCGATCGAAACCAGGGGGGCGATGCCGCCGCCGAGCACACCGGCGACCTGGTAGCCCATCGACGCGCCGCTGTAGCGCAGCTTCGTGGAGAAGAGCTCGGCGATGAAGGCCGCCTGCGGCCCGTACATCGCGGCATGGGTGGCGAGCGCGACGATCGTGGCCAGCACGATCACCGTGGTCGAGCCCGTGGACAGCAGCGGGAAGAACGCGAACGCCCACAGCGCCGCGGCCACGGCACCGGCGGCGTACACGGGCCGGCGGCCGACGCGGTCCGACAGCGCCCCGAACAGCGGGATCAGCGCGAGCTGGCAGGCCGATCCGATGAGCACCGCGTTGAGGCCGACGCTGCGCGGGAGCCCGAGGTTGGTGGTGATGAACGTGAGGATGTACAGCGTGAAGGTGTAGAAGGCGACGTCCGTGCCGATCCGCGCGCCCATCGCGATGAGCAGCTCCTTGGGGTGCTGCTTCAGCACCTCCACCAGCGGCATTTTGGCCTTCGCGCCGCTCTCCTCCACCTCGGCGAACAGCGGGCTCTCCGCGATCGTCACGCGGATCCAGAGCCCGACGAGGACGAGCGCGCCCGACAGCAGGAACGCCACACGCCAACCCCAGGACAGGAAGGCCTCCTCGGACAGCACGACGTTGAGCAGTGCGAGGACACCGGCGGCCAGCAAGTTGCCGATCGGGACGCCGACCTGCGGCCAGCTGGCGTTGAGCCCTCGCCGGTCCGGCGCACCGTGCTCGAGCGACATCAGCACCGCGCCGCCCCACTCCCCGCCGAGCCCGAGCCCCTGCGCGAACCGGAGGACGACGAGCAGGATCGGGGCGGCGACGCCGATGGTGGCGTAGGTGGGCAACAGGCCGATGAGGAACGTCGCGACGCCCATGATCAGAAGCGTGACGACGAGCACCTGCTTGCGCCCGACCCGGTCTCCGTAGTGGCCGAAGACGATGCCGCCCAGCGGCCGGGCGACGAACCCGACGGCGTACGTCGCGAAGGCCAGCAGGGTGCCGACCAGCGGGTCGAACGAGGGGAAGAACAGCGTGTTGAACACCAGCGCCGCGGCCGTGCCGTAGAGGAAGAAGTCGTACCACTCCAGCGACGTCCCGACGAGGCTGGCAATGATCACCTTGCGGGGCGAGCGGGGCGGCGGCGCCGGTGACGACGCCGCGGATGCCGAAGCCGGTGCGGACGGGGCAGGCGGGTCTTCGCGCTCGGTCATGGCGCTCTCCCTGTGCTCGGGTACCGGTCCCGGCAGCGTAAGAATTGCTCAACAATCAGGCAATCCTACAGTTGCGACAGTTGTGTGACGGCCGACCGGGACGGAAGGTGAGTACCCCTACCGTGGTGGCCGTGACCGTGCTCCGACCTCCGGGCCTCGAGTCGCCGGGGCTCGACCTCGCGGACGCCGCCGTCGCCTCCTTGACCCGCGCCCGCGTGCAGGTGATGCACACGTCGACCGCCGAGCGGGTGGCTGACGCCGTCCGCGACGAGATCGTCGAAGGTCGGCTGCGACCCGGCTCGCGGCTCCCGGAGCAGCGGCTGTGCACGGCCCTCGGCGTCTCGCGCAACACCGTCCGCGAGGCGATGAGCCAGCTCGTCACGGAGCGGGTGCTCGTGCGCGAGCCCCACCGGGGGTTGTTCGTGGCGCGGCCGGACCGCGAGGCGGTCCGTGACGTCTACCGGGCGCGGCGGGTCATCGAGCCCGCGTCGGTGCGGTCGGGTGAGGCCGCGGACGACGCGCGGGTGGCCGCGGTGCGGGCCGCTGTCGAGGAGGGTCGCGGCGCAGCCGCCGACGAGCGCTGGGACGACCTCGCGAGCGCGAACCAGCACTTCCACCGGGCGCTGGTGGCGCTGGCCGGCAGCCCTCGCCTGGACCAGCAGATGGCGCTGCTGCTGGCCGAGATGCGCCTGGTGTTCCACGGGATGCCGGTCGTGCGCGAGTTCCACGAGCCCTACCTGGCACGCAACGCCACGATCTGCGAGCTCCTCGAGGGTGGTCGCCGCGCCGCGGCCGCCGACGCCGTCGACGAGTACCTGCGCGAGGCCGAGACGCACCTGCTCAGCGGCTACGACCCCACCTGACCCGCGCGAGTCGCTACAAATTGGCGCGCGAGTCGCTACGAACTGTCGCCACATACTGGCACGCCGCTCACCCGGTGTTGCGCAGGCCTGCGGCGATGCCGTTGACGGTCTGCAGCAACGCACGGTTGAGGTCCGGATCCGGATCGTCCGTCTTCCGTCGCTGGGCCAGCAGTTCGATTTGCAGGTGATGCAGGGGCTCCAGGTAGCCGGCGCGCACGGCCAGCGTGTTCCGGAGCACCGGGTGCCGGGCCAACAGCGTCGTCGAGCCGAGCGTCCGCAGCACCTCCTGGGTCGTCACCTCGTGCTCCACCCTGATCACGTCGAAGATCGGTTGCAGGGCCGGCTCGACCAGGTTGCAGACGTAGAACTCCGCGATCCGCAGGTCCGTCTTGGCCAGGGTCATCTCGACGTTGCCGAGCAGGTTCGCAAAGAACGCCCAGTGCCGCATCTCGTCGAGCACCGAGCCGTAACCCGCCTCGCGCGCCCTGCGCAGGCCGCTGCCCAGCCCGAACCAGCCCGGGACGACCATCCGGGTCTGCGTCCAGCCGAACACCCACGGGATCGCACGCAGGTCGTCCAGCGTCGGCGCTGCATTGCCGGGCCTCTTCGACGGCCGCGACCCCACGTTGAGCCGGGCCAGCTCGTCCACCGGCGTCGCTGCGGAGAAGAAGTCCGGCAGGCCGGGATCGTCGACGAGCTCCCGGTACGCGGTGCGCGCCGCCGCGCTCACGCAGTCCATCGCCTCGTCGAACCGGGCCAGCGTCGGCGGGTCCAACCGCGACGCCGTGTGCGAGAGGGTCGCGTCGAGCGTGGCCGAGAGCAGGATCTCGAGGTTGTCGTGCGCCAGCGCCGCGAGCGAGTACTTGTCCGAGATCGTCTCGCCCTGCTCGGTCAGCTTCATCGCGGCATCGACGGTTCCGGACGGCGTGGCCATCACCGCCTCACCGGCCGGACCGCCGCCACGGCCGACCGAGCCGCCCCGGCCGTGGAACAGCCGCAGCCGGATTCCATGCGTGGCCGCGACGTCACGCAACTGGCGCTGGGCCCGCTGGATCTGCCACTGGGACGTCGTGATGCCGGCGAGCTTGTTGGAGTCCGAGTAGCCGAGCATGATCTCTTGCAGGTCCCCGCGATTGCGGACCTGCTGCCGGTAGCCCGGGACGCAGAGCAGCTCGTCGAGCAGCGCCCCGGCCTGCGCGAGCTCCTCGACCGTCTCGAACAGCGGCACGAGGTCCACCGAGGAGCGGGGGTTCTGCCGCAGCTCCACCATGTACGCCTCGCGGGCCAGCACCGTCGCGGCCAGCAGGTCGTCGACGCCCTGGCACATCGAGACGATGTAGGTGCTGCAGACCTCCTGGCCGTAGTCGTGTTGCACCTCGTGCAGCATGTCGAAGGTCGCCAGCACGTCCTTCGCCTCGTCCGGCAGCCCGTAGTGGCGACGGATCAGCGGCCGGCCCTGATCCAGCTCGCGCGCGAGGAGCTTCGTGCGCTCTGCCCGGTCCAGCTCGACGTAGGGCCGGTCGAGCTCGCCGAGGACGTCGTAGATCGCGCCGAGCGCCATGTGGTGCCGGGCGCTGTGCTCGCGGACGTCCAGCTCGGCCAGGTGCAGGCCGAAGGCGCGGGCGGCGCGCAGCGTCCGGGTCAGTGTGCCGTCGGCGATGCGCTCGCCGAGGTGCCCGCGCAGGGAGCGATCGATCACGACCAGGTCAGCGGCGTAGTCCGCCCAGCCCAGGTAATCGCGCCCGGGGACGTGGGCGGCGCCGGTCTGGACGCGCGCGCGGGTGGCCTCCAGCCGCGCCCGCACGTACGACAGCTTCAGCCGGTAGGGCTCGTTCGCGTTGAGCCTGATGTAGCGGTCGTACACCTCGGGCAGAACACGGCGGTCTCGCGCCAGGGACCCGCGCAGCTCCTCCGAGACGCCCACCACGCGTGTCGAGATCGACAGCTCGCCCACCAGCTGCTCGACGAGCTGCAGATGGATCTGCAGCGCTCGCTCGGCGTTGAGCGCGACGACCTGCCGCGTGACGTCCGGCGTGACGAACGGGTTGCCGTCCCGGTCGCCCCCGACCCACGAGCCGAGCACCAGCGGCCGCGACCCCTCCGGGACCTCGAACCCGGCCGCCCGGACCTCGCGCTCGAACTCCCCGATGAGGTCGGGCACCGCCTGCCGCCCGAGCCGCTCCAGGTACCAGCCGATGGCACTGGCCTCGTCGGCGACCGTGGGGCGCCCCGGACGGATCTCGTCGGTCTGCCACAGCAGGTCCACCAGCGCCGCGAGCTCGTCGTTCGGTGCGCCCCGGGACAGCGACTCCGCGACGCGGCGCAGGATCGCCAGCACCGACTGCCGGGACGACTCGGTCGGGTGCGCGGTGAACACCGGCCGCAGCTCCCGACGTTCCAGTGCCGCCTGCACGACCGCGCGCTCCTCGCCGGGAAACTCCTCGGCGAGGCGCCGCAGCAGCACCCGCAGCGGTCGACTCTCCGCTGGGCGCAGTTCGCGCAGCTCCCGCGAGCGGTGCAGCTGCTCGGCGGTGTTGGCCAGCTGGAAATACTGGGAGAAGGCCCGGGTGAGGGCGACGGCGGTCCCGGAGTCCAGACCCGACAGCAGCGCGGTGATCTCCGCGCCGCCGCTCTCGGGGGGCTGGCGCGACAGCCGGCGGACCTCCTCGACCAGCTCCAGCAGCTCGGGCCCGCCGTGATGAGCCAGCGTCCGGCCGAGCATGGTCGACAGCCGCCGGATGTCGGCGCGCAGCGACTCGTGCTCGGACGCCGACACGACGCCGGTGTGCGTGGCGACCGAGTCGCGGGTCGCCGACCCGGACACGGACGGTTCGGGGCGCACGGCGGCCGGCTCGGTCACGATGTCGTCTCCATCTCCTCGGAGTGCGGCGTCGGGCCGCTCACTCCACTGGGAGAGGCCGTTCACTTGAATGGTGCCTCTGCGCGGACGATCTGCGCCAGCTCAGGTGGGCGGCGTCGCGTCCGGTCGGTGTTGAGCGTTTCGCGCGTGAGGTGAACAGGAGCGTTGACGTTCACCTCACGATCCGCGCACAGCGCCGCGCCCGCCCGTGAGAGCGCTTGGTAACCGCCGCACAACCGACCCGTAACCGCCGTCGCCAACGCTGGGACGGGTGACCGATACGCACTGCCCCTACTGCTCGCTGCAGTGCGGCATCATGCTGACCCCGCGGCCCGACGGCTCGCTCGACCTGGCCGGCCGGCCGGACTTCCCGGTCAACCGCGGCGGACTCTGCCGGAAGGGCGCCACCGCCGCCGAGCTGCTCGACCACCCCGAGCGGCTCACGACGCCGCTGGTGCGCGACGCGCGCGCGGCTCCCCTGCGGCCCGCGGGCTGGACCGAAGCTCTGGACCGGGTCGCGGCAGCGATCCTCCGCACGCAGGAGCGCCACGGCCGGGACGCCGTCGGAATGTTCGGCGGGGGCGGGCTGACGAACGAGAAGGCCTACCAGCTCGGCAAGTTCGCCCGCGTCGCGCTGCGCACGCGGCACATCGACTACAACGGCCGGTTCTGCATGTCCTCGGCCGTCGCCGCCGCCACTCGCGCGTTCGGCATGGACCGCGGCCTCCCGTTCCCGTTCGCCGACATCGCGCTCGCCGACGTCGTCGTGCTCGTCGGCAGCAACCCGGCCGACACCATGCCGCCCGCGATGCGGTTCTTCGACGAGGGTCGCGCCCGCGGCGCCCGGCACGTCGTGATCGACCCACGCGGCACCGCGACCGCCGAGCTGGCGACGGCCCACCTGCAGCCGGTGCCGAACACCGACCTCTCGCTGGCCAACGGCCTGCTGCACATCGCGATCCGCGAGAACCTCGTCGACGAGGAGTACGTGACCACCCGCACGTCCGGCTTCGACGCGGTCCGCCGCGCCGTCCGCTCCTACTGGCCGGACCGGGTCGAGCGCGTCACCGGGATCGCCGTGCCCGACCTCTACGACCTGGTCCGCACCCTCGCCGCCGCGCCCACCGCGATGATCCTCACCGCGCGCGGGGCCGAGCAGCACGCCGACGGCACCGACACCGCCCAGGCATGGATCAACCTCGCACTGGCACTGGGCCTGCCTGGCCGCGCGCCCGGCTCGGGCTGGGGCACGATCACCGGCCAGGGCAACGGCCAGGGCGGTCGCGAGCACGGGCAGAAGGCCGACCAGCTGCCCGGCTACCGCCGCCTCGCGGACCCGGTCGACCGCGCGCACGTCGCCGCGGTGTGGGGAATCGACCCCAACGAGCTGCCTGCCCCCGGCGTCAGTGCCTACGAGATGCTCGACCGCCTCGGCACCGACGGCGGCGTGCACACGTTGCTGGTCGCGGCGTCCAATGTCGTGGTATCGGCTCCGAACGCCCGCCACGTCGCGCAGCGGCTGGCCGCACTGGACTTCCTGGCCGTCACCGACCTCTTCGTGTCCGAGACCGCCCAGCTCGCCGACGTCGTCCTGCCCACCACGCAGTGGGCCGAGGAGGACGGGACGATGACCAACGCCGAGGGCCGGGTGCTCCTGCGCCGCCGCGCAGCCGATCCGCCGCCCGGCGTGCGCACAGACCTGGAGATCCTGCGCGGGAGCGCGGACCGGCTGGGGCACGGGGACATGTTCCCGACCGACCCGGGCGCGGTGTACGCCGAGCTGCGGCAGGCGAGCGGGGGCGGGATCGCCGACTACGGCGGCATCACCCTCGAGCGCCTCGCCGCGGGCGAAGAGCTGTTCTGGCCCTGCCCCGACGAGAACCACCCCGGCACCCCGCGACTGTTCGTCGACCGCTTCCCCACCCCGGACGGCCGCGCCGCTTTCGTGCCGGTCCGCCCGCGGCTGGCCCCCGAGCTGCCCGACGCCGAGCACCCGTACCTGCTCGTCACGGGCCGGGACCGCGGCCACTACCAGTCCGGCACCCAGACCCGCCGCAGCCCGACGCTGCAGCAGGCCGTCCCGCGGCCCTACGTGGCGCTGCACCCGGAGCTGGCCCGCGTGCTCGAGATCGTCGAGGGCGACGCCGTCCGGCTGCGCACCGTGCGCGGCGATGCGGTCCTCCATGCCCGGCTCGACACGGGCATCCGCCGCGACACCGTGTTCGTCCCGTTCCACTGGGGTGGCGCCGCCTGCGTCAACGACCTGACCAGCGACGCCCTCGACCCGACGTCGCGGATGCCGGCGTTCAAGGCGTGTCCGGTCGCCGTCGAGAAGGCCGCCAGCGCCGTCTTCGCGGAGCCCACCCCCGCCGAGCCCGCCATCGCCGGCATCTGACCCGATCGACCGACACGAGGAGCCACCGATGCACAGCACCCCCCGCTTCCTGCAGGGAATCTTTCCGTTCGAAGGTGAGGGCATGGACAAACCAGCTCCGGTCCACGACACCCTGCACTACATCGTGCCCCCAGGCGTCACCACCCAGCCGCTGTACTTCCGGGGCGGCAACAGCGCGGACGAGCTGGTCACCGTGGTGCTGGTGCGCGACGGCACCCCGATGCGCTACTTCCCGATCGGCGCCCGCGCGTCCACCCACGTCCAGCTCGCGGTGGTCGAGGACCTCGACGACGGCACCGTGCTCGAGCTGCACCTGGCCGCCGGCGAGGGCCAGAGCGGGACGCTGGTGGTCGACCTCGGGCTGGTGGAGGTCTGATGGAGAAGCCCGACCTGGTCGTCGTCGGCAACGGCATGGCGGGCGCCCGCGCAGTCGAGGAGATCCTCGAGCGCGGCGGCGGGCGGCAGTTCCGTATCTCGATGTTCGGCGACGAGCCGTACGGCAACTACAACCGAATCATGCTGAGCCACGTGCTCGCCGGCGACGACGCCGTGCACAAGAACGACCTGGCCGAAATCTACCTCAACCCGCTCGACTGGTACGCCGACAACGACATCGCCCTCTACGCGGGCGTGCGGGTGGTGCGGATCGACCGGTTCGCCCGCAAGGTCTTCGCCGACGACGGCACGATCCTGTCCTACGACAAGCTGATCATCGCCACGGGCAGCCGCACCTTCTTCCCGCCGACGGACGGCATGTGGCTCGACGACAGGACCCTGACCCCCGGCGTCTTCGGCTTCCGCACACTGGACGACGCCACCGCGATGCTCGACTACGCCGCCGAACGCCGCACCGCTGTCGTCGTCGGCGGCGGGCTGCTCGGGCTGGAGGCGGCCTACGGGCTGCAGCAGCACGGCCATGACGTGCACGTGGTGCAGTCGGGGCCGACGCTGATGAACCAGCAGCTCGACGACGAGGCCGGCGGGATCCTCCGCACGGTCGTCGAGCGGATGGGCATCACCGTCCACACCGGCAAGCGGACCGCCGCGCTCCGCGCGCACGACGGGTCGGTCAGCGCCGTCGTGTTCGCCGACGGCACGGCGCTCGACTGCGACATGGTCGTGGTCACGGCCGGGATCCGGCCGAACGTCGGGCTCGGCGTCATCTCCGGCCTGACGGTGGAGCGCGCGATCGTCACCGACGACCAGATGCGCTCGGTGGACGACGCCGACATCTACGCCGTCGGCGAGTGCGCGCAGCACCGCGGTGAGGTCTACGGGCTGGTCGCGCCGCTGTGGGAACAAGCGACCGTGCTCGCCAACCACCTGACCGGGGCCGACCCGAAGGCCGCCTACCACGGGTCACGGATCGCGACGAAGCTCAAGGTCGCGGGCGTCGATGTCGCGGCGATGGGCGTGAAGGGTCCGCAGCGGCCCGACGACGAGTGGGTCCGCTTCGCGGAGCCCAAGCGTGGCATCTACAAGTCCGTGGTGATCCGGGACGGTCGGTTGATCGGCGCGATGCTGCTCGGAGACACCAAGCAGGTCGCGTTCCTGACCCAGAGCTTCGACCGCGGGCTGCCGCTGCCCGAGGAGCGCGTCGAGCTGCTGTTCGAGCTGGCCGGGCCGGGGGAGGAGCAGGGCGCGGCCGAGATGGACGAGTCGGTGCAGGTGTGCAACTGCAACGGCGTCTCGAAGGGCGAGCTCGTCGCGTGCGTGCGCGCCGGCACGCACACCGTCGGTGGGGTGATGACCGCGACCCGGGCCGGCAAGGGCTGCGGCGCCTGCAAGGGGCTGGTGCGCGACATCGTCGAGTGGGCGGTCACCGAGGACGGCGGCGAGGTCGGGGAGGACGAGAGCGCGAGCTGGTACGTGCCGTCGATCCCGATGGACAAGCCGACCCTGATCGCGGCCGTCCGGGAGCAGAACCTGCGGTCGGTGTCCCAGGTGTTCGCCGCGCTGGCTCCCGACGGTGAGGACGCGGCGTCGAAGATGCCGTTGACGTCGCTGCTACGCGTGGTGTGGAACGGCGAGTTCGTCCACGAGAACGACGCCAAGTTCATCAACGACCGGGTGCACGCCAACATCCAGCGCGACGGCACGTTCTCGGTGGTTCCGCAGATCAAGGGTGGCGTGACGACCGCGGAGCAGCTGCGCCGGATCGCCGACGTCGCGGACAAGTACGCGGTTCCGATGATCAAGATCACCGGCGGCCAGCGGATCGACCTGCTCGGCGTGCGCAAGGAAGACCTGCCCGGCGTGTGGGCGGACCTCGACATGCCCTCGGGCTACGCCTACGGCAAGTCGTTCCGGACGGTGAAGAGCTGCGTCGGGACGGACTTCTGCCGCTACGGCCTGGGCGACTCGACGGACCTGGCGGTCAAGATCGAGCAGCAGTACCAGGGCCTCGAGAGCCCCGCCAAGCTGAAACTGGCGGTGGCCGGGTGCCCGCGCAACTGCTCCGAGGCGCTGGTCAAGGACGTCGGCGTGGTCGCGGTCGACGACGACCGCTGGGACGTGCTGGTCGGCGGGGCGGCGGGGGCCTCGGTGCGCCGGGGCGATGTGCTCGCGACCGTCGACGGGCACGACGAGGTGGTGCGACTGGCCGGGGTGTTCATGCAGTACTACCGGGAGAACGCCCGCTGGCTCGAGCGCACGTACGACTTCGTGCCGCGGGTGGGCCTGAGCGAGCTCAAGGCGATCCTGGTCGACGACCGCGACGGGGTCGTCACCGGTCTCGAGGAGCGCATGCAGGACGCCGTCGACGCCTACCACGATCCGTGGCAGGACGGCCGCGATCCCCGCGGCCCTGGTCAGTTCGCGGACAACCTGCCGCTGATCCCGCTCCCTCAGGTGCCGGTACGGCGGGCAGCGGACGGAAGCCTGCAGAGCTCGGCGGCGGGGAAGATCGGGGCGCGGCCATGACGACCGGGGAGGTGACCGGACACCGGGTCGCCGCGGCGGCGGACCTGCCGCCCGGTGGGTCCCGCGCGTACGCGGTCGGCGACATGCAGGTGGCGGTGTTCCGGCTGCGCTCCGGCGAGCTGCGGGCGACGGACGCGGTCTGCCCGCACGCGGGAGGCCCGCTGGCCGACGGGCAGACCGATCCGACGAAGGTCGTCTGCCCGCTGCACTCCTACGCGTTCTCTCTGGCGGACGGCTCGTGCCACAACGGCGACTACGCCGTCCGCACCTACACGGTCCGGGAGGAGGCGGGAGAGATCGTCGTCGAGTGCGGTTGAGCTCAGGCGTCCGGGCCGCGGTAGCCCTTGCGGGCCGACGAGTGGTCGATCTCCACCAACTGCTTGTAGCCCGACCCCTTGACGTTGTCGCCCGCCACGGTCGCACCGGTGGCGTCCTTCTGCAGCGCAATGGCCTTGTTGCCGGTGCCCTGGAAGTCGTTCCTCGTGAACGTCACGTCGTGAATATCCTGCAGCGCAACCGTCTGCGCATCGGCGTGGCACTCGAAGTAGTTGCCGGTGACGAGCCAGTTCGCGCTGCGGCCGACGCCCGACGCCCCGTCTTCGAAGTCGCGCGGGCCCTCGGCCATGAGGCACTGCCGAAACTGGGGGCTCGTGCAGCGGTTGGCCTCGATGACGATGTTCGAGCTCGCCGGCTCGGAGTGGGCGTAGGTCTGCATGCAGTCGGTGTGCGGCCTGCGGTTCTTCGAGGGGTTCGCCCAGATGTCGTGGGCGTAGTTGTGGGCGATGGTGATGTTGTCGCCAAAGAAGCGGATTGCGTCGACGTCGTCGTCGCCGATGTACACCTCGGAGATGTCGTTGCTGCGGAGCGCGATGTGGTCGCCGACCACGTAGAGGCCATTGTCCTTCGCGCCCTTCGAGACGAACCCCTCGACGACGATGTGGTCCGCGCGGACGGTGATCCCGGGAACGGTCGCCGTCCCCCGGCCCGAGTAGGTGATCGGCGCGCCGTCCGTGCCACCCTGGCGGATCTGCAGCCGGTCCGGGAGCGTGCCGCTGAAGCACACGACGTCGCCGGGCTTGGCGTCCGGGACCTGCCCGCCCTCCGCCTCGACGGTGCACGTGGACGTGATCGGCTGCAGGCCGGCCGCCTTGACCTCGGACTCGGGCGCCGGCGCGGGGCCGGGCTGCGGTTCGGCCGGACGCGGCGGCGGCGCGGTGAACACGAACGACGTGGACGCGGACAGCGTCTCCGACGCCGCCGTCGCGACGGTGATGCCCGAACAGCCCGGCGCCGCGTCGAAGTCGACGCGGACCGTCGCGGCCTCGGCGACCACCGTGCGCTCCAGCGCGCACTCGGGGCCTGTCAGCTCGAACCGGACCTCTGCCTTCTCCGGGAAGCCGGCCGCCAGCAGGGAGACGGCGCTGGGGCTCAGGGCGGCGACCGCGACGCGCGCCTGCGCCGTGGACGCGACCGCGGACGAGGGACGACGCCGAGCAGCGCGGCGACCGCCGCCACCGTGGCGAGGAGCCGGCGAGCGGGGCGCCGATTCGACGGGCTGGTGTCTCTCACGCTGGTGCCCCCGGAGGTCGGTGCGGGACCGGACTGACGGTACGCGGTCGCCGGTGCCCTTCGCGGTCGAACGGGACAATCGGCCGGTTTCGCTCGGTCAGCGTCCCATCGGGGCCACTACCGCTCGGCAGGGCCCTCAACGCTCGTGCTGGCACGTCCGCGTCCGCCGCAGCAGGGCAGGATGGACGGGTGAGCGCCCTGTTCGCCCGGATCGTCGTGCTCGTGAGCGGCGCGGCGATCCTCGTGGTCGAGACGCTCGCCACCCGCCTCGTTGCCCCCTACGTGGGGCTCACCCTCGAGTCGACCACCGCCGTCATCGGCGTCGCCCTCGCCGGGATCGCGGCGGGCGCCGCGCTCGGCGGGCGGTGGGCGGACGTGCTGCCGCCCCGCCAGGTCGCCGCCGGCGCCCTGCTGGTCGGAGGCCTCGGCGTGCTCGGCGTCCGCCCGCTCGTGCGCCTGCTCGGGCCCGTGCTCGGCGCCGGGCCCGCGGCGGCCCTGCTGCTGGTCGCGGCCTCCACTCTCATCGCGGTCACGGCCCTGGCGATGGTCACCCCTGCAGTCACGCGTGCACGGCTCTCCGACGTCTCGCGCGCCGGCACCGTCGTCGGCTCGCTGTCGGCGGCCGGCACGCTCGGCTCGCTCGCCGGCACGTTCCTCACCGGGTTCGTGCTGGTCACGTTCCTGCCGGTGAGCGCGATCCTCCTGGTGACCGCCGCCGCGTGCCTGCTCCTGGCCCCGGTCGTCGCCGCGGCGCGTCCACGTCGCGCCACCACCGGCGCAGTCACCGCCGCCGTCGTGCTGAGCCTCGCGCTCGTCGCCGTGCCCGGGCGTTGCGACGTCGACACCGTCTACTACTGCGCGCGGGTCGAGATCGATCCCGCGCGGCCGAGCGGTCGCGTGCTGGTGCTCGACGACCTGCGCCACTCCTACGTCGATCTCGCCGACCCCGCGCACCTCGAGTTCGCCTACACCCGCCGGTTCGCCGACGCCGTCGACGCGACCTTCCCGGCAGGGGCGCCCCTGGCCGCCGTGCACCTCGGCGGTGGCGGCTTCACGATGCCCCGTTGGCTCGCCGCTACCCGCCCCGGCACGCGCTCGACCGTGCTCGAGGTCGACCGCGGCGTCGTCGAGCTCGCTCGTCGTGACCTGCGCGCCGACGCGATCCCCGGTATGGAGCTGAGGGTCGGCGACGCCCGCACCACTGTCGGCGACCTGCCCGCCGGCTCGGCGGACCTCGTCGTCGGCGACGCCTTCGGCGCGCGGTCCGTGCCGTGGCCGCTGGCGACGGCCGAGTTCGTCGACGGCATGCGCCGCGTCCTGCGGCCCGGCGGCGTGTACGTGCTCAACGTGATCGACAACGACCCGCGGCGACTCCTCGCCGCCGAGGCCGCGACAGTGGCCGACCGCTTCCCCCATGTCGCCCTGCTCGTCCGTCCGGACCAGCTCGCGCCGGGCGGCGGGGGCAACGCCGTGCTCGTGGCGTCGGACCACCCGCTCGACCTCGACGCCATGGAGGTCCGGGCCGCTGCCCGGGGCGAGCCGGGATCGGTTCTCGGCCCCGACGCCGTCCGTCTGCTGTCCGGCGACGCCGACGTCCTCACCGACGACCACGCGCCGGTCGACCAGCTGCTGACCCCGTACCGGGCTGCCTGACCTGCGCGGAGCGCAGCCCGACCGGGAGCCGCCCGTCTCACGCGGTACGGTCCCGGCACTGCTCAGGGACGGAGGCGCCGTGGCCGGCTGGGACGACCTGGTCTCGTACGTGCGGGTGCGCTACGAGGTGATGCGCCAGGCCGACGGTGAGCTCTGGTTCAACCTGCCGACCAGCGGCGACCGGACCCAGCTCGTCGTCGTGCGGCGGGTGATCGGCGTGGACGGGGAGCCGTGGGCCCAGATCGCCTCGCCGATCTGCCGGGTCGACGACGCCAACCTCGACGAGCTGCTGACCTTGGCCGGGCAGTCGGTCGTGGGCGGGGTCGTCGCTGTCGACGGCGTGACCATGTTCCGCCATTCGGTCCCGCTGGACGACGCCGCGCTGGTCGGCTTCGACCGGCCCTTCCGGCTCGTCGTCGAGACCGCGGACCGCCTGGAAGAGCAGGTCACGGGCGCCGACGCGAACTAACTTTCCTGCAACGGCAGCAGGCGGGTCAGGGCGGGTCAGGGCCGTCGTCGCCGCCGCGGGCAGTCGGGGTCGTCGCACCCGGCCGACAACCTCCGGCGGCAAGTTCCGACACTTCATGTACCGCCCCCAGGACGACTTCCAGCGCAAGAAGCTGACGGCCGATGTGGACTCGTTCACGAGGGCAGGCACCGCCGAGGGGCGCAACCCGTCGCAGCGGATCGACGTCTCGATGATCCCGGCGCCCGAGGATGTGGCGCGTCGGCTCGGGGTGGCACAAGGCGAGTTCGTGGTGCTGCGCAGCCGGCTCCGACTGCTTGACCGGGAGCCGTTCCAGCTCAACGACAGCTACTACCCCCGCGACGTCGCCGAAGGCACTGAAGTCATGTCGGCAGACGACATCCCCCGAGGCGTGAACCAGGTGCTCGCCGACCACGGGTTCGCCCAGGTGCGGGCACTCGACGAGGTGTGGGTCCGGATGCCGCGACCCCCCGAGGTGGAGCGGCTCCGCATTCCGCCGGGGACGCCCGTGGCCGAGCACATCATCACCGGCTTCACCCGCGACGACCGGGCGGTCCGGATGGTGCGTGCCGTCCTTCCCGGCGACCGCAACGTGATCACGTTCGATCGCATGCACCCCGACCACGACGCGGAGCTGTCCGCGTGAACCTGGCTCGATACGCCATTCGTCAGGCTGCCGACGCCGACGTCGAGCCGATCATGGCCTTGCTCGACGAGACGATCGCGTGGCTGAAGGAGCGCCGCCTCGACCAGTGGCAGGGCAACAACCGCAAGCGGCAGCGCGCACACGTGGAGACCGACCTCGCCGCCGAGACGCTGTTCGTCGTGGAGCGCGACGCAGCCCTGGGCGCCACGATCAGGCTCGACGAGTTCGCCGACACGGACTTCTGGCGCGACGAGGACGATCGCGCCGCGGCGCTCTACGTCCACCGGATGGCGGTCGCCCGCAGCGACAGAGGAGTCGGTCTCGGATCGGCCATGTTGGACTGGGCGGCCGAACGAGCCGAGGCAGGCGAGCGGAAGTGGCTCCGCCTCGACGCCTGGCAGACCAACGGTGCCTTGCACCTCTACTACAAGAACCTCGGCTTCGAGATGGTGCGCATCGAGCCCGTCGAGTACCGCGGCAGCGGCGCGCTCTTCGCCCGGCCCGCCGACTACCGGCACGGCGACGGGCCTGCGCTGATCGACCTCGCGCGCACCGATCTCGAGTAGTCGCCCCGTCGTTCCGCTGCGACGTCGATCCACAGACACGCGTTAACCTCCCGAGGTGCCCACCGCTGCGCCCCTGCCGCCCACCGGCGAGCAGTTCCAGATTTCTGCCGGCGACATCGACGCGGTCGTGACGGAGGTGGGCGCCGGGTTGCGGAGCTTCACCGCCGCCGGGCTGCCCTACGTCGAGACGTTCGACCTCAACGTCCGGCCCCCGCAAGGGTCGGGCACGCTGCTCGTCCCCTGGCCGAACCGCACCGCCGGTGGCCGGTGGAACTGGGACGGCGCGACCCAGCAGCTCGCGCTGACCGAGCCCGCGCGTGGCAACGCCATCCACGGGCTCGTCCGCTTCACGTTCTTCGACGTCGTCGAGCGCGCGGATCACGCCATCACGCTCGGTGCCCGGATCGCCGTCCAGTCCGGGTGGCCGGTGCCGCTGGCGGTGCGGGTCCGGTACGCCGTCGCCGCCGACGCCGGTCTCACCGTCACCTACACCGTGGAGAACCTCGGCGCCAACGCCGTGCCGTTCGGGATCGGCGCCCACCCCTACCTCCGCGTCGGCGAGGTCGCCACCGACGAGTGCACGCTCGTGCTCGCCGCGTCGACCGCCCTGCCGCTCGACGGCGGCCTGCCGGCGGGGCCGGCCCGCCCCGTCACCGGCGACGACGATTTCCGCAACGGCCGTCCCGTCAAGGACCTCGTCCTCGACAATGCGTTCGGCGGGTGTGCGCCCGCGGACGGCGACCACCTCGTGCGCCATCGCCTGCTCGGGCCCGCGGGCGGGCTCGAGCTGTGGGCCGAACCCGCCTTCGGATGGGTGCAGGTGTTCACTCCGGACGACCACCCCGGTCGTGGCCGAGCCATCGCGGTCGAGCCCATGACGTGCCCGCCCGACGCGCTGAACTCCGGCACCGGCCTGATCATGCTCGCGCCCGCGGAGTCCTGGACGGGGTCCTGGGGTCTGCGACCGACATAACCGAACGGCCAAAACAACGTTTCGATGCGGTGACGTGCGGATCACCACGTCTCATACCGGCGACAAGGGGGGAGATGCGCCGGAGGGGGATGTGATGTCTGGCATCGAGTCGGGGGTCTGTGGGCGGGACCGGGCGGTGCTGCGCGCCGTGGCGAACGGGCGATGCGAGTTGCGGGCGGGCTGCGAGCCGGTCCTGATCATCGACGGCTTGAGCTGCGCTGACTCCGCAACCGTGCACCGCCTCATCGGTGCCGGGCTCATCGTGCCTCCGGACGGGCCCGCGATCGACCGCGCCCGGCTCACGCCTGCCGGAAGGGCCTTCATCGGCTCGCTCGCGGCCGGCTGAGCGGCCGTCGGCTCGTTCCGGCATACTTGCTTGGGACATCTTGTTGCATGGGCCATGCAACGTATGCAAGACGGGGAGGTCGGCATGGCAACCCCCGACGAGCCGCAGGAGGACAGCACGGCCGACGAGATCGGCAGCCAGCTGGTCCGCCTCGTCCGGCTGATCGAGCGCATGCAGGCGCGCTACCACGCCGAGCACCCCGATGCGGTGGACCGCGCCACCTATCTGCTGCTCGTGCACCTCGTCAAGGACGGGGCGTGCCGCGCGAGCGCGCTGGCCGACGCCGTGCACTCCGACCCGTCGACCGTGAGCCGCCAGGTCGCGCACCTCGTGCGCCTCGGCCTCGTCGAGCGCGTGGCCGACCCGGTCGACGGCCGGGCCACGCTTCTCGTCGCCACCGACGAGGGCCGCCGCGTGTTCGACGAGAACCGGCAGCTGCGCCACCGCCGCATCGCCGAGCTGACCGCCGGCTGGTCCGACGACGACCGCCGCCGGTTCGCCCGGCTGCTCACCCGCTTCACCGACGACTTCGAGCGGTCATCGAAAAGCAAGCTGCGCGCCGAGCCGGTCATGCCGGTCCGGCGCTGAGGAGAACCCGGATGTCCGCGCCCGCCGCTCCGCCGGCCACCGCACAGCCCGCCCTGCTCACCCACCGGCAGATCCTGACGATCTTCACCGGCCTCATGATCGGCATGTTCCTCGCCGCGCTCGACCAGACGATCGTCGCGACGTCCATCCGCACCATCGCCGACGACCTCGGCGGGCTGAGCCTGCAGGCCTGGGCCACCACCGCGTACTTGATCACCGGCACGATCTCGACCCCCCTCTACGGCAAGCTCAGCGACCTCTACGGCCGCAAGCCGCTGTTCCTCACGGCGATCGCGATCTTCGTCGTCGGCTCGGTCGCCTGCACCCTCGCGACGTCGATGTACCAGCTGGCGGCCTTCCGCGCGATCCAGGGGCTCGGCGCGGGCGGCCTGTTCTCGCTCGCGCTGACGATCATCGGCGACATCGTGGCGCCCCGCGAGCGCGCTCGCTACCAGGGTTACTTCGTCGCGGTCTTCGGGACGTCCAGCGTCCTGGGGCCCGTCGCGGGCGGCTTCTTCGCGGGCCACGACCAGCTGCTCGGCGTCGACGGCTGGCGCTGGGTGTTCCTGATCAACGTGCCGCTCGGGATCGCCGCGCTTGCCGTCGTCAGCAAGGTCCTCAACATCCCGCACATCCGCCGGGAGCACCGCATCGACTGGCCCGGCGCGCTGGCGCTCGCCACCGGTCTCGTGCCGCTGCTCATCGTCGCGGAGCAGGGCCGTGCCTGGGGCTGGGACTCCACCCGTGCCGTGGCCTGCTACACGATCGGCGTCGTCGGCGTCGTGCTGTTCCTGCTCGCCGAGCGACGTATCGGGGACGACGCCCTGCTCCCCCTGCGGTTCTTCCGCACCGGCGTGTTCGCGTGGGGTTCTGTCGCGGTGTTCGTCGCGGGCATGGGCATGTTCGGTGCGCTCGCGCTGCTGCCGCTCTACCTGCAGATCGTCAAGGGGTCGTCGCCCACGGAGGCGGGCCTGCAGACGTTGCCGCTGGTGCTCGGCATCATGTCGATGTCGGTGTTCTCCGGGCAGTTCATCTCCCGCACGGGCCGGTACAAGGTCTGGCCGATCATCGGGCTGTCGTTAATGATCGTCGGGATCGGTGCGCTGTCCCTGGTCGGCGTGGACACGCCCTACTGGCAGACGGCGCTGGTCATGCTGGTGATCGGCTGGGGGCTCGGCGGAAACATGCAACCCCTCACGCTCGCCGTGCAGAACGCGATGCCGCCCAAGGACATGGGCGTCGCGACGGCGTCGGCGACGTTCTTCCGGCAGATGGGCGGCACGCTCGGCACGGCGGTGTTCCTGTCGATCCTGTTCGGCGCGCTGCCGGGGCGGATCGTCGAGAGCTTCCGCGCGGCCGCGACGGATCCCGCGTTCCAGGCGGCCCTGCGCAACCCTGCCGTGCTGGCCGACCCGGCGAACCGCCCGGTGATCGACGCCGTGGCGGGCGGCACCGCGCCGAACCTGGACGACTCGTCGTTCCTGTCGTCGGTCGAGCCCGTGCTCGCGCGACCGATCCTGGAGGGCTTCGCGTCGTCGATGTCGACCGTGTTCGTCAGCGCCGCCGCCGTGCTCGTGATCGGGCTGTTCGCGGTGCTGATGATGAAGGAGGTGCCGCTGCGCACGCAGTCGGGTGTGGAGGCGCAGCGAGCGGCCGAGCGGCCGAGCCCGCTGGAGACGCAGGCTGCGAGTGCCCTCCCGGTGGTCGTGCCGGCCGAGGCCGCCGACGTTCGGCGCGACGACCCCCGCGGTCCCGAATCGTCCTGACCGGAGCGGCTTCTCGCCGGGTCGTGCCCGGCTGACACCGCTCCTCGCGTCAGAGCGCCGGACCCTCGCCGCCCTTCTCTTCGGCCCGCTCGACCTCCTCGGCGTCGTGGGCTCGCGTGCGCGACGCCTTGATCTCCCGCTCGGCGTCGGCGCGGCCCACCCACTTCGCGCCTTCGACGCTCTTGCCCGGTTCGAGCGTCTTGTAGATCTCGAAGAAGTGCTGGATCTCCAGCCGGTCGAACTCGGGCAGGTGGTGGATGTCGCGCAGGTGCTCCTGGCGGGGGTCGTCGCTCGGGACGCAGAGAACCTTGTCGTCGCCGCCCTTCTCGTCCTTCATCCGGAACATCCCGATCGCGCGCGACCGGATCAGGCACCCGGGGAAGGTCGGCTCCTGCACCAGGACCAGCGCGTCGAGCGGGTCGCCGTCCTCGCCGAGCGTGCCCTCGATGAAGCCGTAGTCCGCCGGGTACTGGGTCGCGGTGAACAGGGTTCGGTCGAGCCGGAGTCGGCCGGTCTTGTGGTCGATCTCGTACTTGTTGCGGCCGCCCTTGGGGATCTCGATGGTGACGTCGAAGTCCACGGTTCGTTGCTCCTGGTGTCGGGTCCGCGCGCGGCGAACGGCAGTATCCGGCGACGACCGGCCGGCCCACCGGTCCGATGTCTACAACTAGTGTGAGGGACCACGTCCAGGGGGAGGGGACCGGTCGGTGCGTGCCGGCCGCGCGTCGAGGACGTCGGGGAAGGGCGGGGCGGGATGGGCTGGAGGGTGCGCACCGGAACCGGGGCGAGCACGAGCACCGTGCCCCGGCGACCCCGGCCGGTCCTGCGCGGTGCGGTGGCGGCCATGGTCGTGCTGGCGCTCGGCGGGTCCGCCGGAACAGCCGTCACGCTGACGGCGCCCGTGCTCGTCGGCACGTCATCGCCTGCGCCGCTGCCCGCCGTCGTCCGGCCGGTGCCCGTGCTCGGTCCGCTGCCCGTCGCGGCTCCCGCTCCGACCGCGGACGGGGTGAACGCCCAGCTCGCCCCGCTGATCACGCAGCGGGGGCTCGGCACCTTCACCGGCGTGGTGGCCGATCCGGCGACCGGCACGGTGCTCTGGGAGCGCGGCTCGAGCACCGCCCTGGTCCCCGGCAGCACCACCAAGCTGCTCACGGCGGCCGCGACGCTGCTGACGCTCAACCCGACGGACCGGCTGGTCACCCGGGTGGTCGCAGGCCAGGAGCCGGGCACGGTGGTGCTGGTCGGAGGCGGCGACCCCACGTTGACGGCGCTGGCCCCGGGCACGCAGGGGGTCTACCCGGACCCGTCCCGGTTGACGACTCTTGCCGACGGCGTGCGCTCCGCCGGGGTGGCGGTGACGCAGGTGCTGGTCGACACCACCCGCTACCGCGGGCCGACGCTCGCCACGGGCTGGGAGCCGGTGGACGTCCGGCGCGGCTTCGTCGCCCCGATCCAGCCGTTGATGGTGGACGGCGGTCGCGTCGATCCCACCCAGCAGGACGGGCAGCGGGACACCGAACCCGCCCTCGCCGCGGGCCGCGCGCTGGCCGGGCTGCTCGGTCTCGACTCCGCGACAGCGGCCGAGGGCACCGCCACGGCCGGGGCCACCGTCCTCGGCACCGTCACGTCGGCGCCGATCTCCGACCTGGTCGAGCACGTGATGCGGTCGTCGGACAACGTGCTCGCGGAGACGCTGGCGCGCGAGGTGTCGATCGCGCGCGGTGGTGAGCCGACCTTTGTCGGTGCGGCCGACGCGACAGTGGCGGCGCTGGCGGAGGCCGGCTTCGACACCACCGGCGCGCGGATGGCCGATGGCAGCGGGCTCTCGACGACGGACCGCGTGCCGGCTCGGTTGCTCGGCGCGCTGCTTACGGCCGCGGCCGGCCCCGCGGGAGGGCAGGGTGGACAGCTGCGCCCGATCCTGACCGGCCTGCCCGTAGCCGGGGGCGAGGGCACGCTGGACGACCGGTTCGCCGCGGACTCCGAGACGGCGGCGGGCCGCGGGGTCGTCCGCGCGAAGACCGGCACGCTGACGGCGGTGAGCAGCCTCGCGGGCGTCACCACCGATGCCGACGGCCATCTCCTGACCTTCGCGCTCATGAGCAACGGCGCGAACCCCGCCGTTGTCCGCCCCCGCCTCGACGCGATCGCCACCCAGCTCGCCCGCTGCGGCTGCCGCTGACCCCGCGAGTTGTCCGTCTCGGTACGGCGAGTTGTGCATTCGTGCACGGCGAGTTGTGCATTTGTGTACACCGCGTTCGCATCTTGCGAACCGGGGCTCCGAGCATCGGGCCCGAGCGGCGCCGACCGTGCCGGCTCCAGCTACCGACACGTAGCGTGGGCCGCGTGCGGCAGCCCCTCACCCCCGTCCCGTCCGGTCCCGAGCCGGGCGAGGAGCCGGAGTTCGACAGCGGCCTGCCCGTGGACTGGGACCTCGCCCGACGCACGGCCGGTCGGCTGGTCCCGGCCGGGCCGCCGGTGACGCGCGCCGACGCCGTGGAGCTGGTGCAGCGGCTGAAGTCGGACGCGATGGTCGCGGAGGGGCACGTCCGCGAGGTGACCGGGCTGGGGTCCGAACTCCCGCTGCGGCCGGCCGATGTCGTCGACCGGCCGACGTGGGCCTCGGCCGCGATCGACGGGATGGCCGCGCTCACCGCGGGCGCCCGCCTCCCGCACACGCCCAAGGTGGCGCGTGCCGTCACCGCGACCACGGCCGGCCTGCAGGTCGGCGGCGTGCTGGCGTACCTGGGTGGGCGCGTGCTCGGCCAGTACGACCCGTTCGGGGGCGCGGACGGCGACGGTCGGCTGCTCCTCGTCGCCCCGAACGTGTACGCCGCCCAGCAGGCGCTGCGCGTCTCCAGCAACGACTTCGGCATGTGGGTCTGCCTCCACGAGGCGACGCACCGACTCCAGTTCACGGCGGTGCCGTGGCTGCGCGAGCACTTCGCACAGGAGGTCGGCCGGTTCCTCACGATCGCCGACGGCGGTCGCGGCGCGCTGCTCGACCGGTTGCCCGAGGCCGCGAAGGCCGTCCGCGAGTCGCGCGGCGACTCACTCGTGCTCGTCGAGCTCCTCCAGGGTCCCGAACAGCGCGCCGTACTGGACCGCCTGCTGGCGCTGACGACCCTGCTCGAGGGCCACGCCGACCACGTGATGGACGCCGCGGGCCCGGACGTCGTGCCCAGCGTCGACACCATCCGGGCGCGCTTCACGGTGCGTCGCCGCGGAGGAGGCCTGGTCGACCGGCTCCTGCGCGCGCTCCTGGGGGTGGAGGCGAAGGTCAAGCAATACGCGGTCGGCTCGGCGTTCACCAGGTACGTCGTGCTCGCGGCCGGCATGGACGGCTTCAACCGCGTCTGGACCTCGCCGGAGACCCTGCCCACCCGGGCCGAGCTGGCTGACCCTGCCTCCTGGCTGCGTCGCGTCCTTCCCTGAGCAGAGACGCCCAGCTCGCCGTACCGCGATGGACGAGGCGCGGGCGTGGGACCGTGGGCGCGTGGGGCGGGACGGGAGTCATCAGCGCGAGGGGGCGGGTGCGGCCACGGCGGTTCGGGTCGCGGTGCGGCGGGCGCTCCGCACCCTGCCCGAGCCGGCGCGCACCGCCCCTGTGCTCGTCGCCCTCTCCGGAGGTGCGGACTCCACCGCGCTGCTCGCCGCCGTCCGCACCCTGCTGCCCGGCCAGGTGCACGTCGCCGTCGTCGACCACGGGCTGCAGGAGGGTTCGACCGAGCAGGCGACCGCGCTGGTCGACGGGCTCGTGGCCGACGGCGTCCCCGCGACCGTGCACGCGGTGACCCCCTGCGGTCCCGGCGGCATCGAGGCCGCCGCCCGCCGGGCCCGCTACGCCGCCCTGCGTGCCGCCCGCCCCCACCCCGAGTCGCCCGTCCTCCTCGGTCACACCCTCGACGACCAGGCCGAGACCGTGCTGCTCGGGCTGGGCCGCGGCTCGGGTTCCCGCTCGTTGCAGGGCATGGCCACGTGGGACCCGCCGTGGCTGCGTCCGCTGCTCGCCCTGCGCCGCAGGGAGACCCGCGCCGCATGCGCGGCGCAGGGCCTGCCCTTCTGGGACGACCCGCACAACACCGACCCCCGCTTCACCCGCGTCCGTCTTCGCCACGAGGTGTTGCCGCTGCTCGAGGACGTCCTCGCCGGCGGCGTCGCCGAGGCGCTCGCCCGCACCGCCGGCCAGCTGCGCGACGACGGGGAGGCCCTCGACGCCGCCGCCGAAGCGCTGCTCGTGAGGGCCAGGGACGGCGATCGCACGGATCCGGACATGGCGCTGCTCGCCGACGAGCTGGCCCGCGCGCCCGCTGCGGTCCGCCGCCGCGCGCTGCGCTCGTGGCTGGCCGATGCCGGGGTCGGCGGGCTCAGCGACGGGCACCTGCGGGCCGCGGACGATCTCGTGGGCCGATGGCGCGGGCAGGGAGGCGTTGCACTCCCGCAGCGGTTGGACCTCGTTCGTGAGCGTGGCAGGCTTCGACTGCGCACGGCGTCGTGGCCGGGCGTGGATCAGGGACGTGCCCTGACCGCCGCCGCTGCCCGACCGCAGGAGGAGCCTGTCGTGTACGACGGGGACATTGCGTCCGTGCTGATCACCGAGGAGGAGGTCCGCGACAAGGTCGCCGAGCTGGCCCGCGAGGTCGGCAAGGACTACGCGGACCGCTGCGCCGGCCCCGACGACCTGCTGCTCGTCGGCGTGCTCAAGGGCGCCGTGATGTTCATGACGGACCTGGCCCGTGCGCTGCCCGTGCCCGTGCAGCTGGAGTTCATGGCGGTCAGCTCATACGGGTCGGCGACATCGTCGTCCGGGGTCGTGCGCATCCTCAAGGACCTCGACCGCGACATCGCCGGACGCCACGTCCTCATCGTCGAGGACATCATCGACTCGGGGCTGACGCTGTCGTGGCTGCTCAAGAACCTGGAGTCGCGCCAGCCGGCGTCACTCGAGGTCTGCACGCTGCTCCGCAAGCCGGACGCGGTGACGGTGGACGTGCCGGTGCGCTACGTCGGCTTCGACATCCCGAGCGAGTTCGTCGTCGGCTACGGGCTCGACTACGCGGAGCGCTACCGGGATCTGCCGTTCATCGGCACGCTCGAGCCCTCCGTCTACAGCTGACCACGCCGGCTCGACCGTCGGGAACACCGGTCCGGACGCCACCGTGGGATGGTGAGAGTACGCCGTAAGGCCCGCACCGTGAGCGGGTCGCGCACCCGCGCTCGGCGCGGCGGCGCAACCAGGCGGTGCGACCGCTACCCTGATGGGATCGCGGTTCTGCCGCACTCCGGTGGCGCCGCCGGAGTATCTCGTCAGGGAGGAAGGCCGAACGAGGCCGAAGCTGCATGGACCGCAAGCGCCTGCTCCGCAATCCGTTGATCTGGATCCTCGCCGCGATCCTGATCTACTTCACGTTCAG
This sequence comes from Pseudonocardia sp., assembly GCA_029266775.1. GTDB lineage: Bacteria > Actinomycetota > Actinomycetes > Mycobacteriales > Pseudonocardiaceae > Pseudonocardia. The sequence continues at coordinate 11,172 of JAQSWF010000002.1, read as the reverse complement.
CGTGCTCTTCGACGACACGCGCGGCTACAAGCAGGTACCCACCTCCACGGCGCTGGCCCAGATCGAGGGCGGCAACGTCCGCGAGGCCCTGATCGAGGACAAGGAACAGCGCCTTCGGCTCACGCTGAACCAGCCGGTCGAGGGCAGCACGCAGGTCATCACGCAGTACCCGGCCCAGACCAGCGGCGAGATCCTCGCCTCGCTGCAGGAGGCCGACAACGACCCGACGTTCAACACGACCGTGCGCCAGGAGTCGTTCCTGGTCACGATGCTGATCTACCTGATCCCGCTCGGCCTGGTGCTGCTCATCCTGTTCTGGATGATGAACAACGCCCAGGGTGGCGGGAACCGCGTAATGAGCTTCGGCAAGTCGCGCGCGAAGCAGCTCAACAAGGACATGCCGAAGACGACGTTCGCGGACGTGGCGGGCGCGGACGAGGCGGTCGAAGAGCTGTACGAGATCAAGGACTTCCTGCAGAACCCCGGCCGCTACCAGGCGCTCGGCGCCAAGATTCCGAAGGGTGTGCTGCTCTACGGCCCGCCCGGCACCGGGAAGACGCTGCTTGCGCGTGCGGTGGCCGGCGAGGCGGGCGTGCCGTTCTACACGATCTCCGGCTCGGATTTCGTCGAGATGTTCGTCGGGGTCGGTGCCTCCCGGGTGCGCGACCTGTTCGAGCAGGCCAAGCAGAACGCCCCGTGCATCATCTTCGTCGACGAGATCGACGCCGTCGGCCGCCAGCGCGGTGCCGGCCTCGGCGGTGGGCACGATGAGCGCGAGCAGACGTTGAACCAGCTGCTCGTCGAGATGGACGGGTTCGACGCGCGCGGCGGGATCATCCTCATCGCGGCGACGAACCGCCCGGACATCCTGGACCCCGCGCTGCTGCGCCCGGGCCGCTTCGACCGTCAGATCCCGGTCGGCGCCCCGGACCTCGCCGGCCGTCGCGCGATCCTCACGGTGCACGCCAAAGGCAAGCCGTTCGCGCCGGACGCCGACTTCGAGGCGCTGGCCAAGCGGACCGTCGGCATGTCGGGCGCGGACCTCGCGAACGTGATCAACGAGGCCGCGTTGCTCACCGCCCGCGAGAACGGCACCCTCATCAACGGCGCCGCGCTGGAGGAGTCGGTGGACCGGGTGGTCGGCGGCCCGCGCCGCAAGTCGAAGATCATCTCCGAGCAGGAGAAGAAGATCACGGCGTACCACGAGGGCGGGCACGCGCTCGCCGCCTGGGCGATGCCGGACCTCGAGCCGGTCTACAAGCTGACGATCCTGCCGCGGGGCCGCACTGGCGGGCACGCGCTCGTCGTGCCGGAAGACGACAAGGGCCTGATGACCCGGTCGGAGATGATCGCGCGGCTGGTGTTCGCGATGGGCGGGCGGAGCGCCGAGGAGCTGGTCTTCCACGAGCCGACGACCGGTGCGTCGAGCGACATCGACCAGGCCACGAAGATCGCGAAGGCGATGGTGACCGAGTACGGGATGAGCGCGCGGCTCGGCGCGGTCCGCTACGGCCGCGAGCAGGGCGACCCGTTCCTCGGCAGGTCGATGGGCAACCAGGTCGACTACTCCCTCGAGGTCGCGCACGAGATCGACGAGGAGGTGCGCAAGCTCATCGAGACCGCGCACACCGAGGCGTGGGAGATCCTCAACGCGTACCGGGACGTCCTGGACGACCTGGTGTTCGAGCTGCTGCAGAAGGAGACGCTCACCCGCCGGGATCTGGAACGGATCTTCGGCCGGGTGGAGAAGCGCCCGCGCATCACTGCATTCAACGACTTCGGGTCCCGCACGCCGTCGGACAAGCCCCCGATCAAGACGCCGGCGGAACGCGCCCGGGAGCGCGGCGAGCCGTGGCCGCCGGCCACCGAGCCCGTCCGCGAGCCCACGCCGGTCGGTTCGTATCCCGGGGGCGCCGGCAATGGGGTGACCCCGCCCGGTCCGAACGGCGGTCCGTCTCCCACGCCGCCCGGTGCTTATCCCGGCGGACCGGGTGGCCCTGGCTTCCCGGCGCACGCCGGCCATCCCGCTGCGCACCCGGGCGGTGCGCACCGCGCGGACGAGCCGGTCCGCGCAGCGCCGCCGGCCGCGCTGCCAAACAGCGGTGCGGGCCCTCACCGACCGAACGCGGTGCCGCACAACTACGGCGCCCCGCCGGACTGGCGGCCGGCCACGACGCCGTCGGGCCAGTCGTGGCCGCCGTCGCGGCAGTGGGACCCGCCAGGCGAGGCGGAGCCAGGGGGTCAGCACCAGCCGGCGTGGGGCAACGGTCGTGCCGTTCCGAACGGCGACAGCACGGACACGCCGCCACGCGGCACCCCCCGGCCGCCGGTCGACGGCGGGAGCTCGAGCTGAGCACGCCCGCCGCCGACGGGAACGGTCGGGTGAGCACGGCGGGCCTGAGTTCCGCCGGCGCGATGGCCGTCGCCGTGGCGGACGGCCGCATGCGTGCCGAGCTGGACCAGCCGCGCGCGGAGGCGGCCATCCGCGAGCTGCTCATCGCCGTCGGCGAGGACCCGGACCGGGAAGGCCTACGCGAGACCCCCGCCCGGGTCGCCCGGGCGTACGCGGAGATCTTCGCGGGCCTCTACGTCGACCCGGACAGTGTGCTCGACAAGACCTTCGACGAAGACCACCGCGAGCTGGTGCTCGTGCGCGACATCCCGGTGTCCAGCTTCTGCGAGCACCACCTGCTGCCGTTCAGCGGCGTGGGCCATGTCGGCTACATCCCGTCCTGCGACGGTCGCGTGACCGGGTTGAGCAAGATCGCCCGGCTTGTCGACTTGTACGCCCGGCGGCCCCAGGTGCAGGAACGGCTCACCGGCCAGGTCGCGGACGCGCTCGTGCGCAGGCTGGAGCCGCGTGGGGTCATCGTGGTCATCGAGGCCGAGCACCTCTGCATGAGCATGCGCGGCATCCGCAAGCCCGGCTCGCGGACGGTGACGTCTGCCGTGCGGGGTCTGTTCCAGACCTCGCCGTCGTCGCGTGCCGAGGCGATGGCGCTCATCCGGTCGTGACGGCGCGACCCGGCCCGGCCCCCGGGAGCGAGCTTCCACGCCCCGGCCGATGCGCCGTGGTCGGCATCCTCAACGTCACGCCGGACTCGTTCTCCGACGGCGGCCTGTTCCTCGGCCACGACGCGGCGGTCGCGCACGGGATCGCGCTGCGCGCGGCTGGCGCGGACCTCGTCGACGTCGGCGGCGAGTCGACCCGCCCCGGCGCCGTGCGGGTCGAACCGCCGGAGGAGGTGGCGCGGGTGCTGCCGGTGGCGCGCGACCTGGTCGCCGAGGGCGTGCCCGTGAGCATCGACACCACCCGTGCGGCGGTCGCCGAGGCCGTGCTGGAGGCGGGGGCGACGGTCGTCAACGACGTCTCCGGGGGCCTCGCCGACCCGAACATGGCCGCGGTCGTCGCGCGGGCACGGGTGCCGTGGATCCTCATGCACTGGCGCGGCCACAGCGCTCGGATGGCCGAGCTGGCGAGCTACGACGACGTGCTGGGCGAGGTGCGTGCCGAGCTGGTGGCGCGGGTGGACGCCGCCGTGCTCGCCGGTGTGGACCCGGACCGGATCGTCCTCGACCCGGGCCTGGGCTTCGCCAAGACCCCCGCGCACAACTGGGCGCTGCTGCGGCGCCTGGACGTGCTGATCGGTCTGGGTTTCCCGCTGCTCGTCGGCGCCTCGCGGAAGCGCTTCCTCGGCGAGCTGCTCGCGGACGCCGCCGGGACGCCGCGCCCACCCGCCCAGCGCGACGTCGCGACGGCCGCGATCAGCGCTCTCGTCGCGAGCGCGGGGGCGTGGGGGGTGCGGGTGCATGACGTCGCGGCCTCGATGGACGCGGTGGCGGTGTCGGCGGCGACGCAGCTCGGGGCGTCCCCGGCCCGGGTCGACCAGCGGCGGAGCGAGCCGTGAGCGGTGACGACCGGATCGTGCTGCGCGGCCTGCGTGTCCGCGGCCACCACGGCGTGTTCGAGCACGAGCGCCGCGAGGGGCAGGACTTCCTCGTCGACCTCGTCGTCTGGCTGGATCTCGCCGCGGCCGCGGCGTCGGACGACCTCGCGGACACCCTGCACTACGGCGAGCTGGCGGAGCGGGTTGCCGCGATCGTCGCCGGCCCGCCCGTGAACCTGATCGAGGTCGTGGCCGGCCGCGTCGCCGACGAGGTGCTCACCGACGCGCGCGTGCAGGCCGTCGAGGTCACCGTGCACAAGCCGCAGGCCCCGATCCCCCAGGACTTCGCCGACGTCGCGGTCGTCGTCCACCGCACCCGCCCCGGCCCACCCCGCGCCCGGATCATCCCCGCATGACCCCGCCGGGCGGTGTCGCCGCGCGAGTCGCTACGGAACGGCGCGCGAGTCGCTACGAATTGGCGCGCGAGTCGCTACGAATTGACGCGCGAGTCGGACGGGGGGACGAGGCCGGGGCCTTGCGCTGGACCGGTCGATCCCGCTCAGTGGCCCGGCCTCGTCCTCCCGGGTTGAAGTGGTGCGCGCGGACGCGCCACGCTCAGGGCGACGCGTGACCCGCGCCGTGCTGTCCCTCGGGTCCAACCTCGGCGACCGGCTCGCCCACCTGCGCGCCGCCGTCGCCGGTTTCGCCGACGTGCTCGTCGCAGCATCGCCCGTCTACGAGACGGCGCCGTGGGGTGGCGCCGATCAGGACGACTTCCTCAACGCCGTCCTGATCGTCGACGATCTCGACACCGACGCGTGGGGCTGGCTCCGGCGCGGGCAGGATCTGGAACAGGCCGCCGGCCGAGTGCGGACGGTCCGCTGGGGACCGCGGACGCTCGACGTGGATGTCGTCGCGGTGGACGGCCCGGACGGCCCCGTCCGCAGCGCCGATCCGGCCCTGCTCCTGCCGCACCCGGGCACGCCCGAGCGCGCGACGGTGCTGCGCCCGTGGCTGGACCTCGATCCCGCGGCCGTCCTGCAGGGCCACGGCACGGTTGCGGAGCTCCTCGCCGCGCTCGGCCCGGACGCCGAGGCCGGCATGCGGCGGCGCGACGACCTCACCCTGAGTCCTGCCGGTCGAGAGCCGTGAGCACCATGACGCCGACCCGGCCACGCGACCTCGTGCTGCCCGCGCTCATCACCGCCGTGATCGTCCACCTGCTCGTGCGGGTCTCCTACGGGTCGCTGCCGTCCTTCCCCGTGGCCGCGGGCCTACCCTTGGCGGTGCTCGGCGTCGCGGAGGCCATCGGAGGGTCGGCCCTGCGTGCGCGGATCCGTCGCCGTCCGGGCACCCGACCGGTTCAGCCGCTGGTCGCGGCGCGCGCCGTGCTGGTGGCGCAGGCGTCAGCGCTGGCCGGCGCGATCATGGCGGGGGCGTGGGCGGGGCTGCTCGGGTACGTCGCTCCGCGCAGTGCGGACATCGCGGCGGCGGGCGGGGACACAGCGGCGGCGACCGTCGGCCTGGCCGGCGCGCTCGCGCTCGTCGCCGGGGCGCTGTGGCTGCAGCACTGCTGTCGGACGCCGGACGACCCGTCCGACCCGGACGAGACGGAGCCGCGCCCACAGTCCTGAGCGGACGGCGGTGTACCGAAACGCACAAGTCGGCGTGCCGAGATGCGCGACTCGGCGTGCAGATATGCACAACTCGCGGCCGACGCTCGCCGGGTTGAGGTGCGTGACTCGCCGTAGGCTTCGTGGGCATGGCGGTCGCGTCCCCTCACCTGCCCACCCCCGGCCGTCAGCGGCGCAACGTGCTCGCGCCCGTCGTCCTGCTCGTCGTCTTCGGGATCTGCGGGCTCATCACCCTCGGGCAGGTCACCAGTTCGATCGGGATCGTTGCCGTCGCGGTCGGGGCGTTGGGGGCGCTGCTGCCCGTCAGCCTGGTCGCGTGGGCGTTCTTGTGGGTGGACCGCTGGGAGCCCGAGCCGCCCCGCACGCTGCTGTTCGCCTTCCTGTGGGGTGCGTGCGTCGCCGCGCTGAGCGCCTTGATCATCAACAGCAGCGCGGTGCTGGTCGCCGACGAGGTGCTGGGTCAGGGCGCCGGCGACATCCTGGGCGCCACGATCATCGCCCCCGTGGTCGAGGAGGCGGTCAAGGGCGCGTTCGTCGTCGGGCTGCTGGTGTTCCGCCGTCGCGAGTTCGACGGCGTGGTGGACGGCATCGTCTACGCCGGGCTCGTCGCCGCCGGGTTCGCCTACACCGAGAACATTCTCTACCTCGGCCGTGCCTTCGCCGAAGACGAGGCCCTGACCGGGCAGGCCGCCGCGGTGCTCACCGTGCTGATCCTCCGCGGCGTGTTCTCCCCCTTCGCCCACCCGCTGTTCACCGCTATGATCGGCATCGGCTGTGGCCTGGCCGCGGCCGGTCGTTTCGGCATCCTCCGGCTCTTCTACGTGCTCGTCGGCTACCTGCTCGCCGTCGTGCTGCACGCGCTGTGGAACGGCTCGGCGACACTGGGCGGGGGCGAGGCGTTCGCCGGCATCTATTTGTTCGTCATGCTGCCGCTGTTCGTGGCGATGATCGTCTTGGTCGCCTGGCAGCGCCGCCGCGAGCAGCGCACCGTCGCCGCGCAGCTGCCCGGCTTCGCCCAGGCGGGCTGGATCGCACCGAGCGAGGTGGGCCTGCTGTCCACTCTCGCCGGCCGCCGCCGCTGGAAGCGCGCCGTGCGCGAGCACTCGGGTCGCGAGGCCGCGAAGGCAGTCAGCGAGTACCAGTCGGCGGTCACCGACCTCGCGTTCCTGCGCAGCCGGATGGCTCGCGGGGCCGTCGGCCCGCAGGCCCGCCGCTGGCACGACGAGCGGCTCGCTGCGCTAATCGCGGCGCGGGCCCGCGCAGTGGGCCGGCCCGAGGCGCTCACCGCGGCCTGGGGACACACGCCACCGTCCGGCTGGAGTCCGCCGACCGCGCGGCCTGCGGACTGGACGCCGTCGCCGTACCCACCCCCCGGCTGGGGACAGCCCGGCGGCGGGTGGGGCACGCCGCCGTCCGGCCGCTCCTGGTCCCCGCCGGGCCGCTGATCCGCGCGTCTACCCTGGCGCCCGAATCGAGCGTGAGCGGCTTTGGCACGGTCCCTGCGGCGCCGACGCCGCTTTCGCTCGACGCCGGAGTGCGACCACGGGGGCGAGGAGTGCAAGGGATGAGTGCAGGCCGGCCCGCCCGGCTCGCGGTCGGAGTGGTGTCCGCCGGTCGGGTCGGGGCGGTTCTGGGGGCCGCGCTGGCCGCCGCCGGCCACCGGGTCGTCGCCGCCTCCGGCGTCTCCCGCGCCTCCACGAAGCGGGCCGCCGCGCTGCTGCCCGGCGTGCCCCTCGTGCCCCCGGATCAGGCCACCGCGGACGTGGACCTGGTTCTCCTGGCCGTTCCGGACGACGTGCTGCCCGGCCTCGTGCGCGGCCTGGCCGCCGCGGGATGCTTCCGCCCCGGCCAGATCGTGGTGCACACCTCCGGCTCCCACGGCGTGGCGGTGCTCGCCCCTGCGACGGAGCAGGGCGTGCTCCCGCTGGCTCTGCACCCGGTCATGACCTTCACCGGCCGCACCGAGGACGTCGCTCGGCTGGCCGGGGCGAGCGTGGCGGTCACCGCGACCGTGGGGCAGGAAGAGGCGTACAACGTCGGCGAGGCCCTCGTCGTCGAGATGGGCGCCGAACCCGTCCGGGTTCCGGAGACCGCCCGCCCGCTCTACCACGCCGCGATCGCGCACGGCGCCAACCACCTGATCACCCTTGTCCGCGACTCCGTCGACACGCTGGAGCGGGCCGGGGTCCGCCCGGCGGACCGGCTGATCGCGCCGCTGCTGTCCGCTGCACTCGACAACGCCCTTCGCCACGGTGACCACGCGCTCACGGGTGCGGTCGCCCGCGGGGACGTCGGCACGGTGCGCACCCACCTGCGCGAGCTGGACGCCGTCGACCCCGACCTCGCCGCGACCTACCGCGCCCTCGCCGCCCGCACGGCCCATCTGGCGCAGCGCGCCGGCCTGCTGCCGGCGCACGCCGCCGACGAGGTGCGCGCCACCCTCGAGGAGGAGGATCGCTGACATGACCACCGCCCGCACCGTCGGCGGTTACGCCCCCGGGGAGCTCACGGTCCACACCACGCCGTCCCGGATGGCGGCGGTCAGCCGCGCGCTGCGCGGGGCCGGGCGGCGGATCGCGCTGGTGCCGACGATGGGCGCGCTGCACGAGGGCCACCGCGAGCTGTTCCGCCATGCGCGGCGGACTCCGGGCGCGTCGGTCACCGCCGTCTCGATCTTCGTCAACCCCCTGCAGTTCGGCCCGCAGGAAGACCTCGCGCGCTACCCGCGTCGGCTCGAGGACGACCTCGAGGTGTGCCGGCAGGAGGGCGTCGAGCTGGTCTTCAACCCGACCGTGGACGACCTGTACCCCGGCGGAGGAATCAGCACGACCGTCGACCCCGGGCCGCTCGGTGCGGAGCTCGACGGCGCGGTCCGGCCCGGGCACTTCCGGGGCGTGCTGACCGTGGTCGCCAAGCTCTTCCACATCGTCGCTCCGGATGTGGCGTTCTTCGGGGAGAAGGACTACCAGCAGCTCGTACTGATCCAGAAGATGGCCACAGACCTCGACTTCCCGCTGGCGGTCGTCGGGGTGCCGACCGTGCGCGAGCCCGACGGGCTGGCCCTCTCCTCGCGCAACGCCTACCTCACCCCGGACCAGCGGCCGCTGGCCACCGTGCTGCAGCGCGCGTTGAGCGCCGGGGCCGGGGTGTCGGCCCGTGGGCCCGAGGCCGTCGTCGCGGCCGCCCGCGAGGTGCTCGCCGCCGTGCCCGAGGTGACCGTCGACTACCTGGAGCTGCGGGGCCCGGAACTGAGCACCGCTCCCCTGGCCGGTCGCGCCCGGCTGCTCGTTGCCGCCCGGCTCGGCGCCACCCGGCTGATCGACAACGTGCCGGTCCAGCTGTAGGTGATCGCATGCTTCTCTGCATCGACATCGGCAACACCCAGATCGCGCTGGGCCTCTACGACGACGCAGCGGACGGCTCCGTGGTGCGTCCTCCGCTGGTTCGCGACTGGCGGATGCGCACCGACCCGCGGATGACCGCGGACGAACTCGAGGTGGCCGTGCGGGCCCTGCTCGGGTCGTACGCACCCGAGGTCAGCGGGATTGCCGGACTGTCGACGGTGCCGAGCCTGCTGCGCGAGCTGCGGCTGCTGCTGGCGCGGCGCACGGATTTGCCCAGTGTCGTGGTCGGGCCCGGCGTGCGCACCGGCGTGCCGCTGCTCGTCGACAACCCCCGCGAGGTCGGCCCGGACCGCGTGATGAACACCCTCGCCGCACACCAGCTGTGCGGCACCGCCTGCGTCGTCGTCGACTTCGGCACGTCGACCAACATCGACGTCGTCTCGGCACGCGGTGAGTTCCTCGGGGGTTCGCTCGCACCCGGTATCGAGATCTCCATGGAAGCCCTCGCCGACCGGGCCGCCGCACTGCGTACCGTCGAGCTGGTGCGGCCCCGGTCGGTGATCGGGAAGAACACCGTGGAGTGCCTGCAGTCCGGCGTCCTGTTCGGGTTCGCCGGGCAGGTCGACGGCCTCGTACGCCGGATCGTCGCCGAGCTCGACACGTCTCCGGTGACCGTTCTGGGCACCGGCGGCCTGGCCCCGCTGATGACCGACGAGTCGGAGACGATCTCCACCTACGTTCCCGACCTGACACTCCTCGGCCTGCGGCTGACCTACCTGCGGAATCCGCATGGCACTTCCGGTGCCCGCTCCGACCCGACGTCGCGGCGTCCCGGTACGCCCAACTAGAGTTTGTTTTCCTGCCCGCGCGGAACTCCGGCGGGCCCGTGTGATGACAGTTCTCGACCCGCGTGAGCACGGCGGGTAAACGAGTGAGGACGCGTCGTCGCGCGTGCCGGTGAAACCGTACGCGTGCGGATACCTGTGACGTTGCTGAGAAGCGCTGCCGAACGCGTCGTCACCGGGTGACACGCGACACTGCCCATCCGATCGGACCGAGCAGCGGGACGCACCGTCTGCGATTGATGCGGCGACGGTCCGGCACCGTCGAAGGACCGATCGCACGGGTCGGACCAGCGGTTTTGACGCGGCGCCGGATCCGAAATGGACCGCGGGTCGGTCCGGCGCGACCGGTCCTAATGGTTGTCCCTTTTGGTAGCGCCCGAGCCGTAAAGGGCGACAAGCGCTTGCGCACGGGCCGCGGCACCGCGAAGGTTAGCCCGACTCGACACACGGGCAGTTATCGAGCTACTGTTCACACTATGCGGCGAGTTGCCGCACACCGGGCACCGGTTAATCCAAGAGCGAGAAAGAGGGCTGCGACGGTGGCGCAGATCCGTGAAGTCAGGCTGGTCGACGACCTGGACGGAGAGGCCGCGGACGAGACGGTCGAGTTCGGTATCGACGGCAGGAACTACGAGATCGACCTGTCCAAGGAGAATGCGGTCCGCCTGCGTGACGCGCTGGCGGACTTCGTCGGCGCGGCGCGGCGATCGGGCGGCCGTCGGCGAAGCGGAGGTGCGGGCACCGGAAGCGCCAGCGCCGGCGCGGGTACGGCCCCGAAGGGGCGCGCATCCATCGACCGCGAGCAGAACCAGGCCATCCGTGACTGGGCGCGCAAGCGCGGCATGAAGGTTTCCGATCGGGGCCGCATTCCGGCGGACGTGCTGGAGGCGTACCACAAGGAGAACTGAGGGACCCCCGAGTTCGCTCCCCGTGGACGGGGCCGGTGCGCGAGCACCGGCCCCGTCCGTTTGCTCGAGATCACCAGGTCGAGGCCCACATCGTGACGGGCCGGCCGACCGCATGGGAATCCCGGATCTCGACCCCGCGTTGTGGACCGTCAGGTGCGCAGCACGTGCGCACGAGACGTCAGCCATCGGCCCGGGCCGATACAGTAGGTACCGGGCGTCCGCGGCGCAGCGCGCGCCGGTGTATGGCGCAGCAGGCAAGGAGTGCGAATGTTCGAGAGGTTCACTGACCGAGCAAGGCGGGTTGTCGTCCTGGCGCAGGAAGAGGCCCGGATGCTCAACCACAACTACATCGGCACCGAGCACATCCTCCTTGGCCTCATTCACGAGGGCGAGGGAGTGGCCGCCAAGGCCCTGGAGTCGCTCGGGATCGCCCTCGAGGGCGTCCGCCAGCAGGTCGAGGAGATCATCGGCCAGGGTCAGCAGGCGCCGAGCGGGCACATCCCGTTCACGCCACGGGCCAAGAAGGTCCTGGAGCTCTCGCTGCGCGAAGCGCT
>JAQSWF010000293.1 GCA_029266775.1 Pseudonocardia sp. | reverse complement strand
AATCAATGCGCGCCCGCCCTGGCCGGACACCCGACTCGCAGCAACGCGCACGCGGACGGCCCGCTGATCGGACCGAGCCTCAACGGCACCGCGACGTGCGTGCGCCGTGGTGTCCTTGACGATCACCCCAAGCCGGATCGGTCGCCGTCTGATCCGCTGCTGTTCGAGGTCCGGGGCGGGATGATCGGGGCGTGGCGGGACAAGGCTCAGCGCTCGATGGGGCCGCCGGCCGTTGTGGTGGGCGCGGTACTGGGCGAAAGTTGCTGATGACGCCCTGGTCGTCGCAGAGGCTGCACTGCCACCGGATCGGCGCTCCTGGCTCGGTCCGGAGCACGATCATCCGGCCCGGGCAGCGGCGGTTGGCCGGGCGGCGCCGGCACGGCAGCGCGCTCTCCCACGCAGTTCCTGCGTCACCGGCAGTGGCCGCCCGAACGATGTTGCCCAGCTGCTCGGCCAGTTGGCGTGCCGGGCCTGGCGTGTCCGGGGGTAGGTCGAGGAAGTGGTGCAGGTCGGTGACCAACATGTCCCCAGGACTGTAGCGACCACGCTCGCCGGCGAGCCGGCCTGTTCGTCGAGGTCAGCCGGCGGCGCGGCGCTGGCGGGCGTGGGCGAGCCGGTAGGAGGTCGTGCCGGTCTCGATGATCTGCCCGGCGAAGGTCAAGCGGTCGACGATCGCGGCGCAGAGCCGCGGGTCGGTGAAGGTCTTGGTCCAGCCGGAGAACGGCTCATTGGAGGCGATCGCGATCGCTGATCGTTCCTCTCGTTCGGTCAGGACTTGAAAGAGCAGTTCGGCGCCGCGCCGGTCGAGTTCCAGGTAGCCCAGCTCATCCAAACAGAGAAGATCAACGCGGCCGTGGCGGGCGATGGTCTTGGATAGTTGCTTGTCGTCTGCGGCCTCGACGAGCTCGTTGACGAGTTTGGAGGCCAGCGTGTAGCGGACCCGGTTGCCGGCCTCGGCGGCAGCCGTGCCCAGGCCGATGAGGAGGTGGGACTTGCCGGTGCCGGAGTCGCCGATCAAGCACAAGGGATGCCCGGCTTTGACCCAGGCGCAGCTCGCCAGCTGGTGGATCACCGCGGGGTTGACGTTGGGGTTGGCGTCGAAGTCGAACTCCTCGATGCGCGTGTCGCGGGGGAAGCCGGCGTCGTGGATGCGGCGTGCGGCGCGGCGGGTGTCCCGCTCGTCGCACTCGGCCATCACGAGCTCGGCGAGGAACCCGAGGTAGGACAGTTGTTCGCGCTGCGCCGCGGCGGCGATCTCTGCGAACCGGTCGCGGATGGTGGGCAGCCGCAGCACCCTCGTGCCGGAGTCGATAGCGGCGATCGCAGCCTGTTCGGTGACACCACGGCGAGTCGGGGGGCTCATGAGCTGGCCACGCCGAGAAGGTCGTCGTAGACCTCGACCGAGGGCAACGGCCGGTCATCGCCGGGCAGCTCGGCCAGACGCCGCTCGGTCAGGCTCACGAGCTGCCGACTGCGCTGGATGACTTGCACTGGCGGCGGCTGGATACCACGTCGCTGTGCGGATTTGCGGGCCTCGACCGCGACCACGTCGGCGCTGACCGAGCCGACGGTCAGCGCGGCGCTGATGCCGTCGAGCACGTCGGCGTGCTCGAGGTGTCGGTGCAGCAGCAGTACTTCGATCAACGCCCGGGTGCCGGGGCTGTCGCCGAGCGCTTTGCGAGCGGCTGCCCAGAACGCGTCATGCGTCGTGGTGAACACGCCGGCGGCGCGGGCCTGGGCGAGTGCGGTGGCGCCGGGCAGCGCGCCGGGTTTGCGCAGCAGGATCTCCAGGTAGTGGTCCAGGTTGAGGATCTTCACGCCCTTGCCGATCGCCCGCTGATGCTCGGCGACCACGGTGTTGCGGTCGAACACGGTGACCGTCGACGCGGACAGCTTCACCCGCAGCCGATGCCCGATGAACCGCGCCGGCACGCTGTATTGGTTGCAGCGCACCATCACCTGCGCATACCGATCCACCCGCGGCGTCAAGGTGAGGGCGGTGTCGAACGGCTCGCGGTGTCGAACGGCTCTGCGGGCAGCGGCCGCAGCAGCGTCTTCTCGAAGGCCCAGTCGGTCCCGACGCTGCTGGTCCGGTTTCCGATGCGGCGGGCGTCGTCCGCGTCGTCCCCGGCCTCGAGCAGCGCGTTGAGCTCCTCGATCGAATCAACCGCCGGCATCGGGACGCAGTGGTTGCGGCGGAACCGGCCACCCTCACCCTCCACCCCGCCCTTCTCGTGGCTGCCCTCATGACCCGGGCGGCAATAGAAGCTGTCGAAGCCGTAGTGCGACTTGAACGCCACCCAGCGATCCGACTCCACCCGGGTGCGGCCGAACAGCACCCGGGACACCGCCGGCTTGAGGTTGTCGTAGCGAATCTTGTCGATCGGCACGCCGTCGAGCCGGTCGAAGGCGTAGACGTGGCTCTCCAGGAACGCCTCCTGCCCTTGAGACAGCGAGGCCCGGTGCGCCGCCCGGCCCGAGAACGACAGCCGCATGGTGAACAGCGCGGTCTTGGTCTTGATCCCGCGCAGGATCACCCACAGGTCGTGGAAGTCCACCTCGGCCTCGGCCGCCGGCGGATGAGCCTGCGGCACGCAGCCCTCCTCGACCGGCTTACCGGCCTCGGCAGCGATCTCCGGTCGACGTTTGCGCACGTAGTCGCGCACCGTCGAATACGACAGATCGGTGGCTCCACGCTCGTCGATCAACCGCGCGAGGATCCGGCGGGCCGTGTGCCGTTGCTTCTTCGGCGCGTCCAGATCGCTGCGCAGCATGTCGTCGATGAAGCCCCTGAACGGCTCCAACCGCGGCGAGGTCCGGGCCGGCGTCCTGCGCGGCGGCGGGATCGCGCTCGCCAACGCCTGCCGCACCGTGCGCCGGTGCACGTGATACTTGTCGGCCAACTCGCGGATCGAGCACCCCTCGACCCGCGCGTCGCGTCTGATCGCCGCGAACAGCTCCACCCTCGACCTCACCCTCCGGCCCCTTCCGTGATCACCAATCCGCTGGTGATCACGGTCAAGTAAGGCCAGAACAAGCCCTCACAACCGCCCCGGCGTGTCGGCAAGTGGGGCCAAATCAGACCGTCACAGCGAGGCGGAACCCTCGTCCAGGTGGAGCCACTTCAACCCGTCACGGCGGGGCCAACTCAGGCTGTCACGGCCAGCACGGACGAACCCGCCACTCGGCCGCGGCGCGACCCGGAGCCGCCATTGTGCGCCAACGACCCTTTGACGCGGGCGAGCTGCTCGGCACGGTCTCCACCAAGACCGTGGTCTCCAAGTCCGACGTGAGCCGGATCTGCGCAGACCTGCGAGGGGGGCCGGAGGCGGGCTGAACCACGCCTCCTGCCGAAGCCTCGGATCACCGAGCCCGACCCCACGGGAACCGGCGCGGTGGAGCGGGCCGGGGTACAGGTGCTATCGGGCAGTCCTCAGCTGGCCAACAGCGCCGCGCAGGCGCGGCTATCCGTCGGGTGCTGGCCCCCGCCGGCCGCGCTGCTGCTCGCGGGATTTGTGTGGCGGTGGGGTTGGGGCGTGCCGGCGCCCTACTTAAGCACTCCGTCGTCTACCCCAGCAGAAAGCCAGGCCCGCAGCTGGCTAAGCGTCGCCTCGACGTGGTGGACCGGCAAATGATGCTTCTGCTCCATCACCTGGGGAAGGTCGAGGCGCAGCCAGCGCGAGTGCTCCTGGGGCAGCGTGGAGATGACCAACCCGGCGTAGCCCGGGTTCTCCCGAAGCTCCTGGTCGATGGCGTCGACGGGTGACTCCGCCCCGATCCTCGTCGCCACCAGGTTGACTCCCGCCTGGATGAACGCCTCGCGTCCCTCGGCCTGCCGATGCTCGGCCGCCTCCTGCTCGGTGGCGGTGTCCGTCTTCCACACCAGCAGGTGTCGCACCGGGCTGGCGGGAACGAGCAGGACGAACTCGGCGGATTCGTCCTCCTTCGCAATCTCCTTGAGCTTTTCGACCAGCTTGGGATTGCCAACCGTCTCGTGAGCCACCACGAGATAACGGGCCATGATGCACCCCCTGCGCTACCACCGCAGGAACTCCTGCGACCGCCCGCAGCATTCACAATCTAGCCTCGATCTTGCGGCATGGCCAGGATGCGGCTCGGGCGTCGACGCCACCACGGCCGCTGCCCCTCGTCCCCCACGACGACGGACTTGGCTCAAGATTCAAACACTAGCGACCAAGGCCGCTAGGACAGGTCGAACGGGTGGTGGGCCGGTGATGCTGGCGCCCAGCGGCGTGAGCACGGCCACCAGCTCGCTGACCTTCTCCTGCAACACCGGACCCGGGATCGGCAGCTCACCCTCCAACGGCTGCTCGAGCACGGTATCGCCAGGAAGAACGTCTCGAGTCCGGCTGGCGCGATAAGCACGTAGTAGTGCGCGCGGTTCGAGGCCACCCGGTACCCATGCTCACGATTCACGGGCAAGGATGAGTCGACCGGCCTCGACGAGGCGAACTTGGCCCTCGCACCACCCCTCGAGCGCGCCATCCAACACGATGAACGTCTCCGCTTCGCGAGCGTGCACGTGGCGGGGGCTCATGCATCCAAGCCGGGCCCGCTGCTCGATGACCGAGAGGCTGCCGGCCGTGGCTTCCCCGGGCAGCACCACACGGCACAGGAAATCGAGATGGTTTACCGCCGGCACTGGGGCGATCGGCGCGAACCACGCCACGTCCAGCTCTCCCTCGCCGGGCGGCCGCCGGGCAGTGCGCGCATGGATGAGTAGTGGCCGTACACCCGGGGCCCGTCGTAGAGCTGAACGGTGGTGACCGGCCGGTCAGGGCGCCACCGTTGTTATAGAAATGCCCACACCCGCACGGTTCTGACTTATCTCGCGAGAACGACGGTCGCCGGCGATGGTGTGGGT
>JAQSWF010000292.1 GCA_029266775.1 Pseudonocardia sp. | reverse complement strand
TCCACCGGACGGGGACGTGGTCGCGGAGCCGGCCCGGGTCGGAAGTCGCGCACGCTCACCTCGAACCCGCTCCGGTCCAGGGCGAGGCCCAGCCGGCACGGCGTGCCGGCGTGCTCGACGACGTTCGTCACCAGCTCGGTGACCACCACCGCCGCGGCCGGCACGCACGCCTCGTCCGCCCACGCGGCACACGTCTGGCGGAGGAACTCCCGCGCCGCCCGCGGCGCGCCCAGGTCGGGGGGCAGGTGCACCTGGCGGTAGACCCGTGTCGGACGCATGAGCAGGCGCCGCTCGGCGCTCTCCCCTTCCCCGACGACCGGCACCATCGGCGGCACACCGCGGGCCTCCAGCTCCTCGCGCATCCGCGCATTCGGTCCGCTCAGCACCAGGCAGGCGACGGGCCATCCGCCCGCTGCCGTGAGCACCGCCGGGAAGACGTCGACGCCCGGCGGCCATTCCAGCCCGACTTCCGACACGTCGACGATCACCCGGCCGGGCCGCACCAGGTACGCCCGCAGGATGCGCCGCACGTGCACCACGGCGCGGCGATCCAGCGCACCCGTGAACCGGACGACGACGCAGTCAGGTGCGATCTCGACGCCGGACCGCATGGCGCTCACCATCGCCCACCGTCTCCCCGCCCCTCTCAGTCCGCCAACAGCCTCCGCCGGAGGCGTGCCAGCGTGCGCGTGAGGAGCCGCGAGACGTGCATCTGCGAGATCCCCACCTGGTCGGCGATCTCGGTCTGGGTCAGCCCGCCGAAGAAGCGGAGGAGCAGGATCCGCCGATCGCGCGCCGTCAGCTCGGTCAGCAGCGGTCCGAGCGACTCGCGGTACTCGACGAGGTCGAACTCGGGCTCCGTGCGTGCGAGGACCGCCCCGAAGCGGACCCGCTCGGTCGCGCCGCCGTCCTCGCGGGCCGGCTCGTCCAGAGAGAACGTGTGCCCGGCGTGCTGGGCCTGCAAGCCCTCCAGCACCGACTCGAGGGATACGTCGAGGTATCTCGCGATCTCCGACGGCCGCGCGGCCCGGCCGTGGCGCTGCGCGAGGTCGGCAGCCGCGTCGTAGATCGCCGACTGCAGCTCGCGCAGGCGCCGCGGCACCCGGATGGCGGTCGAGCGGTCCCGGAAGTACCGCAGGACCTCTCCGCTGATCGTCGGGACGGCGAACGACAGGAAGTCGATCCCTCTGGTCACGTCGAAGCGGTCCACCGCGAGGATCAGCCCGACCGTCGCCACCTGCTCGAGGTCTTCGGGATTCTCGCCGCGGTGGGAGTGCTTGCGGGCGATGTGCTGTGCGACCGGGAGGAACCCGGTGACCAGCTCGTCACGCAACTGCTGGCTGCGTGGGTCGTCGGGCGGCAGCGCAGCGCGCTCGACGAACAACGGGGCGAGGTGCTCGTAGCCGCTGCGCCGTTCAGTGGACGTCGTCTCCGCGGACGCCGGAGCCGGCACGCCCACCACATCGCCCAGGATCCCCGGCTCGAGTACGCGCGCGACGGCCGGGCTGGCGAGCACGCGCAGCTCCGTGCCCCGGGCGCGGGCCCGGATGGTGGCATCGACCAGCACCGTCACTCCGGCACCGCTGAAGAGCTCGACCGCTTGAAGATCCACCACGACCGTCACGTCGGGCGGCGACGGCTCGAGCTCGGCGCGCAATGCCTCTGCGAGCTGCGGTGCGCCAAGCGCGTCGATCTCACCGACGACCCGCACGACGGTCACGGCGGCCTCCGGCTTGACGTCGATGCCGAGCGGGCGCTCCACCGGCGGCCGCGCGGTGCCTGCCGTCGCGGCGTTCGACGCGGCCAGTCTCATAGGCTTGGGCCTCCTACATCAATCAGGTACCGCGGGGTGCCCCCGGGCCGGAGAGGTCATACATTCTGGTGAGCACGTGGCCACGAGGACCGCGCGCGCACCGGCGATGCCGCCGAGCAGGACCGTCAGCGGGCGTCGAGGTCGAACTCGTCCCGCGTGCCGGTGAGGTCCAGGATGGTGCCGACGGCCGGCGAGAGCGGGTGCAGCCGAAAGGCGACTTGACGGGTCCGGGCGACGGCGGCGGCGCCGAGCAGAACACGCAGCCCCGCAGCCGCGAGCAGGTGGACGCGCGCGAGGTCCACCACGACCTCGGCACCTTCCGTGACCTCGTGCAACCGAGTGCGCAGGAACCCGCGCAGCGCGGACGCGGTGGCAATGTCGATCTCGCCCGCGATCACCACCTGGCAGCGCGACGGCTCGTGCTCGACGACGTCGAACCAGGCTCCGGGGACCACGACGGTTCTGCCGCCCGTCAGGTCAGGACGGCGGAGGTCGTCCACAGCGGTCTCCCTCGCAGACCCGGGGGCGGTACCGGCGGTAGCGCCGGTTCAGATGTTGTCCAACATTACGGCAGGAGCCCGACAATTCCCACCGGAACGACCCGACAGTTCGCACCTACGGGCGATCGGCGTCCCGCCGCTGGTGCAGCTCCTCCACGAGCAGCTTCGCCGCCGTGCTCGACTGCGCGGCGACCCGCTCGTAGTCCGCAGCGAGCCCCTGGTCGACCTCCTCGTCCGAGCGTCGCGACAGGTGACGCGCCATGGCAGCGTGCTCCTCCAACGCGGCAGCGGCTGACCACAGCTTGGCCTCGACGGCGGCCCGCTGCTCCGCCTCGAGCGACCGCGGGCTGTACTGGTGACCGACGTGGCAGCGGTAGTACCGGAACCCGGACAGCTCGACTTCTGCGAGGCCTCCGTTGCACTCGGGGCACGACATCCTGGTGAGCCGCACCTCATCCGGAGCGAGGAACGCAGGGTCGTCGCCGTCCGCCATCCGTCCCTCGTGCATCCCGTGCTCAGCTCCTTCCCTCACGCTGGGTATCGGGGCCCGTCGGGCGGTC
>JAQSWF010000113.1 GCA_029266775.1 Pseudonocardia sp. | reverse complement strand
TGGGTGCGGGTGGCGGTCGACGATGCCCGGCCGCACGTCGTCGCGGAGCTTCCGGCAGGCGGAGCCACCGTGTCGGACGTCCTCGCCGGACTGCTCGAGGTGCCCTTGGATGAGCTCCTGCTGGTGCATCCGGCGGGACGGCGCCCGGCCGATGTCGAGATTCCGCTGACCGTCGCACGAACCGTGCGGTTCGTGGAGTCGGCAGAGGCGGCCACCGCCGACGTGGGAGATGCCGTGGTGGTCGACGTGGGCCACGGCGGCGCCGAGGTCGCGCTCGTCCGCGCCGGGCGCATCGCGGCGCTGCGCCGGGTGGGGGTCGGCGGCGCACGACTGGACGTCGTCACCGCGCGGTTGCTGGCGCGCACGATGCCGCCCGGGCCGTTGGTCGCCGTGAGCCTCGCCGACGCACGTCGCGTGCGCGAGGCGCTCTCGCTGCTGCCGGCTGTGGCGCCGGTGCCCGCCGCCGCGCTCCGAGCCCGCGCCGTCGACGCTCCTGCCCGTGACGGTTTCTCGATGGACGCGCCGGCGCTCGACCCCTCGGTCCTGCGGGACGCGCTGGTCGCGCCGCTCTCCGTGCTCGTCGACGTCGTCCGGGAGGTGCTGGCCGTGGCGGGGCGCGACCCGCCCCCGGTGCTGCTGGTCGGCGGCGTCGCCCGGACGCCGCTGCTCGCCGAGCTGCTCGACGTCGCCGGCATCGGCGACGTGTGGGTGGCCGAGCGGCCCGATGCGGTGGCGGTGCTCGGTGCAGCGTCTCCCGCGGAACCGGCTGTCCGCGCCGCTACCGTCCGGCCCCGGCGCCGGCCCCGGCCTCACAACCGCGACGCGGCGATGGCTGCCGCCGGTTGCGGCATCGCCACGCCGCGGGCGGCGGTGGATCGGCGCCTGTGGCGCAGTCACCGCGGCGGCAGGCCTGCTCGGGGCGGGTGCCGTGTTGCCGCCGCCGGCCGTCCCGAGCGAGGCCGCGCCCGCCCAGCAGTTGATCCAGTACGGGTACGTGCTGGACCTGCCAGCCGGCTGGGCCCACACGGGCGGGCTGCCGGAGCGGCGCCGCAGCCTGCTGACGCCGCTCGCGGCACCGGACGGGAGCGACCTCATCTCCGTCGAGCTCGTGCCGGTCGGCTACGACACGGGTGCCGAACTGCGGCGCGCGCACACCGAGCTGAAGGCGGCGTTCGACGCGGCCGTGGCCGACGGTGCGCCCCTCACGGGCTTCGCCGACGACGCGTCCTACGCCGGTCGACCCGTCGTCGCCTACCAGGAGAGCGGTGACGTCGATGTACCAGTCGACGTGACCGTCGACTGGTACGTCGTGCTGGACGGCGCCGCACAGCTCAGCGTCGGCTGCCGGCACACGGGGGCCGGAGCGCGCGACGTCGCAGCGGCGTGCGCCACCGTCGTCCGTTCGCTGCGCAGGGTGACGTGAGCCGTGTGCAGATGCACACGCCCGCCCTGATCCGGCCCGCAGACGCGCTGCCGGCTGCCACGGTGTCGTTCGCAGGAGCTCGTCGCACGACAAGGAGGCACGGACATGGCAGGAACGGCATCGGCCGGCTTCGGTACCACGGTCGAGGAGATGGCCCGCGCGGCACGCCACGTGCTCGCGGTGGACGTGGAGGTGCAGGCCGACCTCGCAGCCCTGCGCGGGCAGCTCGCCCCGCTCGCCGGGGCGTGGCGCGGAGACGCCGCCACGGCTTTCGCCGGGTTGATGGCGCGCTGGGACGCCGACGCCCGGTCGCTGAGCGAGGCGCTGCGTGCTATCGGCGAGGCGATCGAGGGGTCCGGACGCAGCTACCAGCAGCAGGAGGAGGCGCAGTCCTCCGGACTGTCGGCCATCCGGGCGGCGTTGGGCTGAGGCGGCAGGGCGATGAGCGAGATCAGGGTGTCGTTCGCGGCGTTGGAGTCGGCGCGGGCGGACGTCGCGCAGACCGCGACGCGCATCTCCGGGCGGCTGGACGAGCTGCGGCGGTTCCTCACCCCTCTCGCCGCCACCTGGGACGGCAGGGCCGCGCAGGACTACCAGGCGCGGCAGCGGCAGTGGGACACAGCGGCGACGGACCTGGCCGCCGTGCTCGGCCAGATCGGAGTGGCTGTCGCCGCGGCGAACGACGGGTACCGGCAGGTGGAGCAGGCCAACGCGGCGCGCTGGCGGTGATCGAGTGGGCTGTCAGCGCGCTCCTCGGACCCGTTTGGGCCCGTCGGCAACGCGGCAGGTACTCTTGAGAGTCGATGTGCGGCGGGCGCGACCCGTGGCCGAGCCTCCGTCGTGGCGCGCTGCGAGAAGGTCAGGCACCCCGACCCGGCCGCACCGCGCAGCGACAGGCAGCTCACGAGCCAGAACGACGAGGTAGATCCGTGCCCACGTACAGCCCGAAGCCCGGCGACATCACGCGCGCCTGGCACGTGATCGACGCCACCGACGTGGTGCTCGGCCGCCTCGCGTCCCAGGCCGCCACCCTCCTGCGAGGCAAGCACAAGCCGACCTTCGCTCCCCACATGGACACCGGCGACTTCGTCATCATCGTGAACGCCGAGAAGGTGGCGATCGCGCAGAGCAAGCGCGACAACGAGTTCGTGTACCGGCACAGCGGCTACCCGGGCGGTCTGCGCAAGCGATCGGTCGGCGAGATGATCGAGACGCACCCGGACCGCCTGGTCGAGAAGGCCGTCAAGGGCATGCTGCCGAAGAACCGTCTGGGACGGGCGATGGCCAAGAAGCTCAAGGTCTACGCCGGTCCCTCGCACCCGCACGCGGCGCAGAAGCCGGCGCCGTACGAGATCACCCAGGTCGCCCAGTGATGTCAGAACCAGGGACGACTGCACCAGGCAGCACCGCCGACAACCCGGAAGAGGGACAGCCCGTGACCACCCCCGAGCCCGAGATCGAGGTCGTCGAGGAGGCCGCCGTCGAGGCTGAGGCTCTCGTCGTCGCCGACGCCGCAGACGACTTCGAGGCCGAGGTCGGAATCCCCGCCGAGATTCCCGTCGTGCTCAGCGAGCGGCCCGTGCAGACCGTCGGCCGTCGCAAGGAGGCCGTCGTCCGGGTCCGTCTCGTGCCGGGCACCGGAAACTTCAGGCTGAACGGCAAGAGCCTCGAGACCTACTTCCCGAACAAGCTGCACCAGCAGCTCATCCGGGAGCCCTTGGTCACCGTCGAGAAGACGGAGCGGTTCGACATCTTCGCGAACCTGCAGGGCGGCGGCACCTCCGGGCAGGCCGGTGCGTTGCGCCTGGCCATCGCCCGGGCGTTGGTGGAGGTGGACTCCGGAGACCGTCCTCCGCTCAAGCGGGCCGGCTTCCTGACCCGCGACGCCCGCGCCACCGAGCGCAAGAAGTACGGGCTGAAGAAGGCCCGCAAGGCCCCGCAGTACAGCAAGCGCTGACCGCGCCGGTGCGACGGCTGTTCGGCACGGACGGCGTGCGCGGGCTGGCCAACGGCGAGCTGCTCACTCCCGAGCTCTCCTTGGCGTTGGCCGCCTCCGCGGCCCGGGTCCTCGCGGAGCGCGACCGATCCCATCGTCCGCTTGCGGTGGTGGGGCGGGATTCCCGCGCGAGCGGTGAGATGCTCGAGGCGGCTGTGGTCGCGGGGCTCGCCTCCGCGGGCGCCGACGCCGTCCGGGTCGGCGTGCTGCCCACGCCGGGGGTCGCCTTTCTCGTGGGGGCCCTGGGCGCCGACCTCGGTGTGATGATCTCGGCGTCCCACAACCCGATGCCGGACAACGGCATCAAGCTGTTCGCCGCCGGCGGGCACAAGCTGCCCGACGCCGTGGAGGCCGCGGTCGAAGGCGGGCTGGGGCACGCCGCGACCCGACCGGTGGGCGCCGAGATCGGCCGGGTCCGCGACCTGCCCGACGCCGGGCTCCGCTATGTCGAGCACCTGATCGCCTGCACTCCGCAGCCGCTCAGCGGGCTGCGCGTCGTCGTCGACTGCGCTCACGGCGCCGCCTCGACGGTCGCCTCCGACTGCTACGCCCGCGCCGGAGCCGAGGTCGTCGCGCTGCACGCGGAGCCGGACGGGCTCAACATCAACGACGGTGTCGGGTCCACTCACCTCGCGCCCCTGCAGGAGGCCGTCCGGATCCACGGCGCCGACCTCGGCATCGCCCACGACGGCGACGCCGACCGGTGCCTGGCCGTCGACGCCGACGGGCGGCAGGTCGACGGCGACCAGATCATGGCGGTGCTGGCCGTCGCGATGCAGGAGGCCGGTGAGCTCGCAGAGGACACCCTCGTCACCACCGTGATGAGCAACCTCGGCCTGCATCTCGCCATGCGCGAGCGGGGCATCGCGGTGCGCACCACCCAGGTCGGCGACCGCTACGTGCTCGAGGAGCTGCGCGCGGGCGGGTTCAGCCTCGGCGGCGAGCAGTCCGGGCATGTCGTGCTGCCCGCGTACGCGACCACCGGCGACGGTCTGCTGACGGCCCTGCGGCTGATGGCGCGGATGGCGCAGACAGGCAAGAGCCTCGCGGACCTGTCCCGGATCGTCACGGCGCTCCCGCAGGTGCTCGAGAACGTCCGAGTCGTGGACCGGGACGCCGTGGCGGGGTCGGACGCCGTGCGCCACGCGGTCGCGGCGGCCGAAGCTCAGCTCGGTGAAGCAGGACGCGTGCTGCTGCGCCCTTCGGGCACCGAGCAGCTCGTGCGCGTGATGGTCGAGGCACCGACCGTCGAGCAGGCCCGCGCCACCGCCGTCGCCCTCGCCGACGTCGTCGCCGCCGCCCGCTGACCCCACCACCGCCCCGACCGCCCACCCCGGCGCGCGAGTTGTCCGTCTCGGCACGGCGAGTTGTGCATCTGTGCACGCCGAGTCGTGCGTTTCGGTACACCGGCCCGTGCGTCAGCCCTTGACCGCACCCTGGGTGAACCCGACGACGAACCGGTCGAGGAACAGGGTGAAGACCAGCGCGATCGGGACCGCCACGAGGACGGTCGCGGCCTGCAGCGACTGCCAGAAGAACACGTCCCCGCGGACCAGCTCGGTCGGCACGCCCGTGCTGATCACCTTCTCGGCGCTGGGTGAGATGAACGCGAGCGCGTAGATGAACTCGCTCGCCGTCAGCGTGAAGGCGAACACGACGACCGCCACGATTCCGGGGAACAGGAGCGGCACCACCACCCGCAGCATCGCCCCGACCCGGCTGTAGCCGTCGACCATCGCCTGCTCCTCGATGTCCTTCGGGACCGTCTTGAGAAAACCGATCAGCAGCCACACCGAGACCGGGATGGTGATCGTCGGGTAGACCAGCACCAACGACCACGTGGAGTCCTGCAACCCGAGCGCGACCACGATCCGGGACATCGACAGGAACAGCAGCGTCGGCGGCACCAGGTACACGAAGAAGATCGCCACGGCCATCCAGCCGGCCCAGGGGCGGTCCAGCCGGGCCAGGCTGTAGGCCGCCGGGAAGCTGAGCGCGAGGGTGATGGCCACGACCAGCACGCCCACCCAGAGCGTGTTCCACGCGAACGTCGCGAAGCCGGTGCGGTTGAACAGCAGCTCGATGTGGGCGAGTGTCGGCGTCTCGTTGAAGACGAACGGGTTGTTGCGGCGCCGGTACAGGTCGCTGTCCTGCTTGAACGTGGTGATCACGGCCCAGACGAAGGGACCGGCGGCCGCCAGCGCAGCCACGACCGCCACCGCGTACAGCCCGACCCGCCCCACTCGGTGCCGCCGGGCGAACCGACGCCGCGCCCGGTCGTCGATCACGAACTCGTCCACCGGTCAGCTCACCTCCATCCGGCGCACGGCACGCAGGATCGCGACCGCCGCGGCCAGCAGCAGCGGGAACAGGAACAGCGCGATCGCCGCACCCTGACCGATGTCGCTGCCCTCGATCCCCCGGAAGAACGCCCAGCTGGCGAGGACCTGGGTCTCGTTCGTCGGGCCGCCCCGGGTGAGGACGTACACGACCGCCATGTCCGTGAACGTGAAGATCGCGCCGAACAGCGCCGAGATGGCGATGACGGGAGCCGTCAGCGGGATGGTGATCTCGAACATCCGCCGCCAGAACCCCGCGCCGTCCACCAGCGCCTGTTCCTGCACGTCCTTGGGCACGGACAGTAGCCCGGCCATCATGATCACCGCCGCGAGCGGGACGAGCCGCCAGACGTGGACCGCGATGACCGACGCCATGGCGAGGTTGGGCCGGCCCAACCAGTACACGTTGGTCTGGAGGAGACCGAGATGCCGCAACACCCAGTCGATCGGGGAGAACACCGAGTCCAGCATCCAGAGCCAGGTGATCGTCGACAGCGCGACCGGTGTCGTCCACGGCAGCAGCACGAGGAAACGAACCAACCACCGTCCGCGGAACTGCGCGACCAGCACGTTCGCGAGCACCTTGCCGAAGACCACGATCAAGAGCATCGAGATTGCGGTGAACACGAAGGTGTTGCGCAGCGACCGCCAGAACACCGGGTCGGCGAAGATCCGCTCGAAGTTGCGCAGGCCCACCCAGTCGACGGTCGGGTCGCCGCCGGTCACGTCGGACAGGCTGAAGGCGATGGCCAGGACGAAGGGGACGCCGACGAGCGCAACGATGTAGACCACCGACGGGAGCAGGAGCAGCCAGGCGAGCAATCCGTCCTGGTCGGCGAGGCGCCGCCGGCGAGGCGGCCTCCCGGACTCGACCGGCGCGGCCCGCTCCGCCGGCATGGTGCGCGGCCCAGCCATCACACCATCACACCGCCACGCGCACCGGCTCGGTCCGCTCCCCGGACTGTCCGTCGAAGAACCGCAGGCGCCCGGTCGAGATCGCGAAGTCGTGCCGCTCGCCGACCGCGATCGGGGTCTCGACCGTGGCCGGGAGGCGGGCGATGACGCGCGTGGGCTCGTCGCCGAGCCGCACCGTCCCGTAGACGTGCCGGTCGCCCGAGAGGTACTCGACCCGCTGGACGTCAAGCCCGACGGTGACGCGGTCGCCGCTCACGATCTCCTGCGGGAGCAGGTGCTCGGGCCGGAAGCCGATCAGCACCTCGCCGCGCGGAACGAGGTTCATTGGAGGCGAGCCGATGAAGGTCGCGACGAACGTGTCCGCCGGGTCGTCGTAGACCTCGACCGGCGCGCCCAGCTGCCGCACCCGTCCCGCGCTCATCACGGCGATCCGGTCGCCAAGGCCCATCGCCTCGCTCTGATCGTGCGTCACGTAGACGGTGGTCACGCCGACGTCCTGCTGGAAGCGCTTGAGCTCGTCGCGCGCGCTCGCCCGCAGCTTGGCGTCGAGGTTGGACAGCGGTTCGTCGAGCAGGAACACGGCGGGCTCGTGCACGAGCGCCCGGGCCAGCGCGACCCGTTGCCGCTCGCCGCCGGACAGCTGGCGTGGCTTGCGGTCGAGCAGGTGCCCGATGCCGAGCATCCCGGCGGCCTTCCGTGCACGCTCGTCGCGCTCCGCGGCTGGCACCCGGGCCGCGCGCAGGGGGAAGACGATGTTGGCGAGCACGGTCTTGTGCGGGTAGAGCGCGTAGCTCTGGAACACCATCGCGATCCGCCTCGCCCGTGGGGGCAGTCCGGTGACGACGTGGCCGCCGATGAGGACGTCGCCGTCGGTCGGTTCCTCGAGGCCGGCGATGGTGCGCAGCAGCGTCGTCTTTCCGCAGCCCGACGGTCCGAGCAGGACGAGGTACTCACCCTCGCCGGTGGCGAGATCGACCCCGTCGATGGCACGCACGCGGCCGCCGTCGAAGTGCTTCTGCAGGTGACGGACCTCGACCGTCGCCACGACTCAGCTCCCGCCGCTGCCGATCAGCCCGCGCGACCGCCACTGGTCGAAGATCGGCCGGATCTGCGCCTCGGCATCCACGACTGCCTGCTGCGGGGTGACCTCGCCACGCGCGGCACGAGCGAACATGTTCGGGATCACGAAGGTCGCGAACACCTCGCCCTCGGCCGTGTTGGCCGTGCCCGGGTAGCCGATGTTCGTGCTCCACTCGGTCGCGTCGGCGAGCAGGGCGAGCTTGTCCGGGGGACGGGCGCCGAAGGGGTCGCTCTGCAGCCACCCGTCGAGCTCGGGCACCACGGAGTCGTAGGCGGGGAAGTCGTAGAGCCGCGAGTTCCAGGCCACCACGTTCAGGTTGTCCGTGTAGTGCAGCAGGAACTCCTTGGCCGCGTCGGGATTCGCCGCGTAGTCCGGGACGATCCAGTTGTACATGACGTGGCTGGCCACGCGGGCGTCCGCCGGACCGCGCAGCGCCGGGGTGAAGAAGATGTCATCGGCGACCTCCGGGTCGGTCTCCTGAGAGGTCCGCCAGGCCGAGATCGAGTTGAGGATGTACGACAGCTGCCCCGCGGCGAGGCCCTGGTTGTTCGACGCGGCGTTCCAGGAGAAGACCTCGGGCGTCATCGCGTCCCGGTACAGCCGGGCCATGAAGTCGACGGCCTCGACGGTCTGCGGCGAGTTGATCACCACTTGCTCGTTCGCGTCCTGGATCGAGGCGCCGAACGACCACAGGAGAGCCCGACCGGCCATGTTCGAGTCGATCTCCTGCGACATCCCGACGCCGAGCTGGACACCCTGGGCGCGCTTGATCTCGGCCCCACCACGCAGCAGGTCGTCCCACGTCTGCGGGCCGTCGCCGAGCCCCGCGGGCGTCCAGAGGCTGCGGCGGTAGTCGCCCGGGTCGGGCACCCATGCCGGTGAGTAGGCGAAGAACTTCCGCGTGGTCGGGTTGTAGCTGGAGCGGCGGCAGAGCTCCAGCTGGTCGCCGTGCCGGTTGCTCGCCTCGGTGACGACGTCGGTGAGGTCGAGCACGCTCGGCTCGTACTGGGGAACCGGGGCGATGTGCAGGATCAGGTCGTGGCCCTGGCGGGCCTGGATCTCGGCCTGAGTCCGGGCGGGCAGCTCGGCATAGTTGATGTGGTCGACGGTGACGTCGACCCCGACTCGCGAGCCCCACTCCTTGACCCACGGGTCGAACCAGGTGTCGTGCGCCGGGACGAAGTGGCTCCACATGAGGATCGACAGGGCGCCGGCGAGCGCGGAGCGGGGCTCGGTGAACGTGCCGGGCGGAGCGGCGCTGGCAGGGGGCGTCGCCGGCGGGCTGCTGCCCGATTCACCGCCGCCCCCACAGGCCGCTGTCGCTGCTCCGGCCGCCAGCAACCCGGCGGCCTGCAGGAAACGACGCCTGTCGAACTGGATGTGATCGCGCACGACGTGACCTCCATCACGCGAAACCGTCCGAACGGGCGATGTTAGGCGGCCGACGGGCGGAACCCACCCGACTCGCCCGGATCGTTACCAGCGAGCGAGGTGCTCGAACGGCCTCGCTGACATGCGCTCCTACGGCACCATCGGACGATGGCGCCCGGACCTCGTGCTCGACCCCACCGAGCTGCGCGCGATCGCGAGGGCAGCTGATGCCCTGCTTCCGGTCCTGCAGCCCAGCCGGTTGGCGGTATCGGACCTGGCCGCCCTCGCGGCCCGACCGGGGGGTGGCGTCGTGGTCGCCGAGCACGACCGCCTGCTCGGAGGCCTCAGCCGGGCAGAGGCGGAGCTGGCCGAGCTGGTCGCCGGGCTCCGCGCCGTCGCGGTCGCCGCCGAGTCGGCGGAACACGGGTTTCTGCGGTGGACGAGGGAGACGGGCCGATGACGAGCTCCGACGGCGCGGAGCTGCAGCGGGCGCGGCTGTGGTCGGCGTCGCTCACCGAGAGCGTGAACGGCATCGTCGCCGGCATCGAGGGGATTGCGCGGCGGGTGGCCGTGAGTTGGCCGGACGCGCGCGGCGACGCGTGGCGGGACCGCCTGCACTCCTTGAGCGGCTCGCTGGAGCGGGACGCCGACGCCGCGGCCGAGCTCGGGCGGACGATCGACCGCCTTGTCGACCCGCAGTCCACGCCCTCGTTCGGCCGCTCACGAAGCGAGCGCCTCGGCCCGCGGTTGGGCGACATCGAGGCCCGGCGCGTGGACGACGAGCGCGGCGTCGACATTCCGTGGCTGGGGACCCGGCTGACGTCGTCGAGCCGTTGTGCCGAGATGCACGACTCGGCGTACCGAGATGGACAACTCGCGGGCGGAGCTGGCGTGTCAGGGGCGCGAGATCAGCTCGGTGCCCTTG
>JAQSWF010000291.1 GCA_029266775.1 Pseudonocardia sp. | reverse complement strand
GTTCGTGTAGAAGCGCACCAGGACGTGGGGCAGGCCCATCGTGCCCAGCACCACGGCGACCAGCGTCGAATACAGGCCGAGCAGCTGGTGGTCGACGTCGCCCGAGCCCGGCTCGAGCCAGTCCCGGTCCGTTGTCGGGGCGCCCGCGACCGTCGGCACCGCGGCGCCCGCCGGGAAGCGCAGCTGGGTGCCCGCGTCCACCTCGTGCCGGCCCGGCGTCCAGGTCACCGCGCCGTCGACGCGGCGATCGTCCACGGAGCCGACGGCGACGACGGTGACCGGCTCGGTGGTCTGCAGGACGACGTTCGTGCGGACGTCCACGGTGGTGTCGGTCCGGAAGTCGGGCCCGGCCTCGCGGCTCAGGCTGCGGTCGTCGGACACGAACGTGGTCAGGATGAACACCGCGGGCACGACCAGCGCAGTGAGCTTGAGCCAGAACTGGAACGCCTGGACGAAGGTGATCGAGCGCATGCCGCCCCCGGCCACCGTCAGCACCACGACGAGCCCCGCGCCGGCGATGCCGCTCCAGGCCGGGAGCGCCGTGAGCGCGGTCAGCGCCAGACCTGCCCCCTGCAGCTGCGGCAGCAGGTAGAACCACCCGATGACCAGCACGAACACGGTGCACAGCCCCCGCAGCCGGTTCGAGTTCAGCCGGGCGACGGCGAAATCGGGCACGGTGTAGGCGCCGGACCGGCGCAGCGGTGCCGCGACGAACAGCACGAGCGCCAGGTAGCCCGCGGTGAACGCGACGGGCAGCCACAACGCGTCCGCGCCCTCCTGCAGGATCAGCCCGGCGACGCCGAGGAACGAGGCGATGCACAGGTACTCGCCGGAGATCGCGGTCGCGTTGGCCACCGGGCCGACGGTTCGCGAGGCGACGAGGAAGTCCGACGTGCTGCGCGCGACGCGGACACCGATCGAGCCGATGACGGCCGACACCACGCCGACGAGCGCGATCGCGACGAGCGCGACGACGGCGGAGGTGTTCATGACGGCGTTCGATCAGTCCTGGACGTGGTCGGCGAAATCCTGTTCCTTGCGATCCGCCACGTGGCAGTACCACCACGCGATCGCGACGAGGAACGGGTAGGCCAGCAGGCCCAGCAGCAGCCAGGGCAGGCGGACGCCCAGCACCTCGCTCCGGCCCAGGTCCGGCAGCAGCGTGAACAGCGCGGGCAGGACTGCGAGGACGACGACGACGAGCGCGGCGAACCGCAACGTGACGGCCAGCTGGGAGCGGATCAGGTCGCGGCGCAAGAGGTCGCCGACGGCGGTGCCCTCCTGCACCTCCTTGATCGTGCGGACGGGTTGGGCGGCGCCCTTGCGCTCGGAGAGCACCACCCGCACCCGCGTGCTGCCGGGCTCCGAGGGCGTAGTGCCGACGACAGGGATGGTGCGGGGGGTGATCGGCCGGGGGGCGAAGACGCGTGCGCGGTCCGACCGACGTTGCGCGGAGAGGTCCACCGGGCGGCCGCCGACCAGCACCCGACGCGCGGCCACAGCGGGGTGTGGCGTGGTAGGTGGGTCGTCGAGGTCCGGGGTGGGGCGCGCCGGGGGCCGGTGCACAGTGCCGGGCGGCGTGGTGCCCGTGGACCTGGCGTCGGGTGGGGCGCCGCCGGGGGCTCGTTCGGCGTCGACGACCGCGGCCGCAACCGCGGGATGGGCGACCGGCGGCGCGCCGACCCGCGGCACGGCGGTGGGGGGTGGGGCACCGGGAGGTGCGGTGGTGGGGGGTGCGACGGCCTCGGGTGCGACGGCCTCGGGAGCAGCGACCTCGGGGGCAGCGGCCTCGGCGGGCGCCGCGGGCTGATCGACCGGGGGTGGGGCAACCACCGGCTCGGCGACCGGCGGCTTGTTGACCGGCGGCTGGGTGATCTCGGCCGGGGCGACCGGCGGCTCAGCGACCGGTGGCTTGTTCACCGGCGGCTGGGTGATCTCGGCCGGGGCGACCGGCGGCTCGGCGACCGGTGGCTTGTTCACCGGCGGCTGGGTGATCTCGGCCGGGACGACCGGCGGCTCGGCCAGCTTCGGTGGGGTGGGCAGCGCAAGCGGGGGTGGCACAGCGGGTGCCGGTGTCGCTGCCGGAGCGGTCGCTGCCGGAGTGGACGCGGCCGGAGGCGACGGTGGGGCGGAGGTCCGGTTCGGACGTGGTGGGACGTGGCGACGGGGCGCGATCTGGGAGACGTCCCACGGCTCGGCGGGCCGCAGCCACGGCCCGATCGTCGGGGTGCCGTCGGAGGTCAGGAGCGTCCCGGGGCCGCGGCGGGGCCGGCGGAGCGGCAGTCCGGCCGGACTCAGCGGGAGCTCGGAGGCCTGGCCGTTACGCCGAGCATGTGGCGAGGCCGGTGGCGCGGCCGAGCCGTTCTCGGTCGTCGAGTCGGGCGCCGCGGGGCCCGACGAGTCCGGATCCGCGAGTTCGGAGTCGGGAGGTTCGGGGCCCGGTGGTTCGAGCTCCTGTGCCTCGGCGGCATGGCGGGACCCGTGGCTGCGTCGGGGCGGAAGGTCACCGCTCGGCCGCGCGTGGCGGCCTCGGCTCGTCCGGTTCGCCGCCATGCGGCGCTGCATCTCGGCCTGCACCCACGTGAGGCCGGAGTCCTGCTCAGGCGCGGGTGCCGGCTGCGGCTCGCCGTGCGCAGCCGCTCCGTCGTCGGGCTCCGGCGGCAGCGACGACGAGCGGCCGCCGGTGTCCGTGACGGAGGTGCTCACGGTGGTGTTTCGCCCCGCCGCGCGAGCGGCGTTACACGGGTGGCGCCTCCGAGGCGGACGGCACCCAGGGTCACGGGGCGCCTCGGCTCACCGTTGGCTCCAGGCCTGCTTCGTGGCGCGGACCAGGCGGTCCTTCAGCTCGCGCGTGTGCCGACGGCTCACGGGGAGC
>JAQSWF010000112.1 GCA_029266775.1 Pseudonocardia sp. | reverse complement strand
CGGCCTCCAGTGCCAACGAAACGACGGCGTCGGGCGGGCAGCCCCGCACCAAGGCTTTCACGCCCGCGCGGCGCCCCACAGGGCATGAGGACTGAGACGAAGACCCGCACCCCGCGTCACCACCGGCTGATCACCGCCGCTGAGCCGGGCGACGATGCGAAGAGCCGCGGTAGAGCTCGGCGAGGAGGCCGAGGACGTCCGGCGTGGCGGGGTGGGGGTCGTTCCGCCACCAGACCAGCCGTATCGGCACCGGCGGGGCGCCACGCAGGCGACGGAAGGCGATGCCGTCGCGGCGGTACTGGGTGAGCGTGCTCTCTGCCGTCACCCCGACGCACCGTCCGGTGGCGATCACGGCGAGCCAGTCGTCGATGTCGTGGATCTCCTCCACGGCCGGTCGCTGGTCGGACGGCCAGAGCTCGAGCGTCGTCGTGCCGGTGCGTGGGTCGACCGCCAGGAGCCGGTCGCTCAGATCAGAGAGGCGCAGCTGTCGGCGGCGGGCCAGTGGGTCGCCCGCCGCCAGCGCGCAGTACCGCGACTCCAGGCCGATCACGGCGCTGTCGAACCGCGCGGTGTCCAGGCGGTGAAGGTCGGTCGAGGTACGCACGATGGCGACGTCGCACACGCCCTCGGCGAGGCCTCCCGTCGGCGCGTTGGTGCGCACGAGGGTCACCGACACGTCGGGGTGCTGCTCGGCCCACCGGCGCTGGAACTCGACGGTGTGCTCGCCCATCGCCGCCCAGGCGTGCCCGATGCGGAGAATCCGCCGCCCGGTCCGGGCCTCCCGTGCGAGGTCCTCGACCTCCGCGACCACCCGCCGGGCCCGCACCAGCACCCGCTCCCCCGCTTCGGTGAGCAGGACCTGCCGGGTCGTCCGACGCAGCAACCGGACCCCCAGCGCGTCCTCCAGCCCGGCGAGCGTTCGTGAGACCGCGGGTTGCGACAGATGCAGGTCGGCGGCGGCTCCGGTGAAGCCGCCCGCGTCGACGATCGCAACCAGGCAGCGCAGGTGCCGCAGCTCCACGTCCATGCACGCAGCGTATAGGTCGTCCTTACTATTCATTTCTCGAATGAAGCGGCGGCGGTCATGCTCGAAGCATGGACATCGACACCCGGATCCGGTCCGCCGTAGCGCCGACTACGGCGCCGCCACGCGGTCAAGGGAGCAATGTGGCGGGACCCGCGCTGATGCTCAGCAGCGCGCTGGGCAGCCAGACCGGAGCGGCTCTCGGGGCCCTCGCCTTCCCGGTGATCGGGCCCGTCGGCGTCGTCGCCGTGCGGCAGTGGATAGCCGGGGCGCTGATGCTGGCCGTCGGGCGGCCGCGCCTGCGGGAGTTCACCGCCGCGCAGTGGCGGCCCGTGCTGGCGCTCGCCGCGGTGTTCGGGAT
This sequence comes from Pseudonocardia sp., assembly GCA_029266775.1. Lineage (GTDB taxonomy): Bacteria > Actinomycetota > Actinomycetes > Mycobacteriales > Pseudonocardiaceae > Pseudonocardia. The sequence goes on along the minus strand of JAQSWF010000112.1, from coordinate 8,696 downwards.
CATGAACCTCGCCCTGTATACCGCGGTCGACCGCATCGGGCTGGGGTTGGCGGTGACGCTGGAGTTCCTCGGCCCGCTGGCCGTCGCGCTCGCGGGAGCGCTGCGCGCGCCGCACAGCGCCGCGCGCCGCTACGCGACGCTGGCCTGCGCGCTCCTCGCGGCGATCGGGGTCGCCGTGCTCACCCGCCCCCAGCCGAGCACGGATCTCGTCGGCATCGGCCTGGGCTTGCTCGCCGCGACGTGCTGGGCGAGCTACATCCTGCTCAGCCGCACCGTCGGCCGGCGACTTTCCGGGGTGGAGGGGTCGGCCGCGGCGGGCGCGGTCTCGGCACTCGTGTACGTCCCGATCGGCGTCGTCGCGCTCGTCGCTCATCCGCCTACTCCGACGGCCCTCGCGTGCGCCGCGGCGGCCGGGGTGCTGTCGTCGGCCGTCCCGTTCCTGGCCGACCTCCTCGCGCTGCGCCGCGTCCCCGCGCACGTCTTCGGGATCGCGATGAGCGCGAACCCGGTGTTGGCGGCAGCGATCGGCGCGGTCGTTCTCGGCGAGGCGCTGGCGGCCCTCGACTGGATCGCGATCGGCCTGATCGTCACGGCGAACACCGCCGCCGTCTCCGCCGCAGCATCGTCACCCGCACCCGCTGCGCTGAGGCACTGACCGCTACCCCGCGGTCTGCTCGTCCGCCGGCGGCGGGAACAAGTGGGCGACCTGCGGCTCGCCCTCCGCATAGCGCAGCGCCTGCTCCTCGAACCGTCGGTCCGCCCCGGTGAGCCGGTTCTCGTGCTGACGGAGGTGCTCGGCCCAGGTGGCCACCAGGTAGTTCTCGACGAACCGAGTCGGATCGCTGCCGTCGCGGAAGAGCTCCCAGCGCAGCGCTCCGGTGCGCCGCCGTGAGCGGCCGACGTGCCCCATGGCCTCGGTGAACGCGACCGCGTTCTCTTCGGGCACGCGGTAGGTCAGGGTGACCAGGACCGGTCCGTCGGTGGCGTCCGGGGTGAAGGTCAGCTGTGGGGCGGGCCAGTGCGCCGACGGCGTCCGGTCGAGCTTCGCGGTGTCCGGCACCGGGCTCCGGAGGCCCACCACAGCACCGAGCGCCAGCACGCCTGCGGCGGTCAGCATCGCCGTGGTCACCGTCGACACGTCCGCGACCGTCCCCCAGAGCACCGCCCCGGCCGCCTGGGCGCCCTGGAAGACGACGAGGTAGTAGGCCAGCCCGCGGCCCCTGACCCAGTTCGGCAGCGCCAGCTGAAGCGCGGAGTTCAGGCTCGACATCACCGCGATCCAGGCGCCGCCGATCGGGAGCAGGGCAATGCCGACCAGCACCGTGTCGCGCACCGTGGCGACGACCGCGAGGGCCCCGGCGGTCATCAGCATCGCGCCGGTGACGAGCCGCGCGGACCCGAACCTGGCGCGCACCCGCGGGATCACCACCGCGCCCCCGACTGCGCCGATCCCGACGGTGCCGAGCAGCAACCCGTAACCCGCCGATCCCAACCCCAGGTTCGTGGCGGCGACGACCGGCAGCAGCGCCCAGATCGCGCTGGCAGCCGGGATGAACAGCACCGACCGGTACAGCAGCCGTCGCACGACCCGCGCGTGCCGGACGTACCGGCCGCCTGCACGCAGGGCTTCGACCAGGCGCTCCGGGGAGCTCACGTGGACGCGCTCGGGGCCACGCCAGCAGGCGACGACGGTGGCGATGCCGACGAACGACAGGGCGTTGAGCGCGAACACCCATCCCGCTCCGACGCCCGCCACGAGGACACCGCCGACGGCCGGCCCCACCGCCCGGGCGATGTTCATGTTGAGGCCGTTGAGCGCCGCCGCCTGGGGAAGCAGCCCGCGGTCGACCAGGTCGGGCTGGATCGCCTGCCATGCGGGGCTGGCCACGGCGTTGCCGCACCCCAGCGCGAAGGTCAGCGCCAGGATGAAGCCGGGTGTCGGGTCGGCGACGAACGTCGAGACGGCCAATGCCGCCGCTGCCAGGAACATCGCCAGCTGGGCGCCGAGCAGCAGCTTCCGCCGGTCCACCACGTCTGCCCAGGCCCCTGCCGGAAGGGCGAGCAGCACGATCGGCAGGCTCGCGGCGGTCTGCACCAGCGACACCAGCAGGGGGGAGGTGTCGACGAGCAGCCACTGTGCGCCAACGGTCTGCATCCAGGTCCCGACGTTCGACGCGAACTGCGCGATCCACAGCGCGCGGAAGACGGGGAAGTAGCGCAGTGGCGCCCACGCAGAGGCTGGACGTCCGGCCGACGCTCCGGTCGTCATGGCCCACGCCACTCGACGCTGCTGCCGTGCGGGTCCGTGCGCTCCAGCGGCTCTCCGTCCCGGCACAGCAGGAACAGGTGCGCGGGGTGTGTTCGAGCTGTCGCGCCGTGTACTCCCGGTATCCGGTCGGGCGGCTCGTAGGCAAGCCAGACGGCGGGCGAGGCGGCCACGTTGGCGTGTTGCACCGTATCCACGGTCACCGGATCACCGTGGGCCGGCGAGTCGGTGTAGCCGGATCTCCGGCCGCCGGGTCGGGGCGGTGTCCACCGAGCGCCACGCCGTCTGGGCGGCCGCGAGGAACTCGGCCGCCAGCGGTCGCTGCGGGTCCGCGAGCAACACCTCGCCGTTGTCATCCACCAGCCGCGGGAGCAGCTCGAGCAGCTCATCGACACATTCCTGCCCGTACAGCACGTCCGCCGCGAGCACGAGCCGCCATGGCGCCCGTTCGAGCAGCGGGCGCGGCTCGGCCCAGCGGCATACGGCGGTCTCGATGACGACGCCGGTGCACTCGGCGTTGACCGCCGCGAACGTGACCGCGTCGGGCGAGCGGTCCGTCGCCAGCACGCGCGCCCCGGCCCCTGCAGCGGCGACGGACGGAAGCCCGAGGCCGCACCCAAGATCAACGACGGCAGCGCCGTGCCAGTCGTCCGCAGCGACGGCGTGGGCGAGCTCGACGCCGCTGGGCCACGGCTCGGCCCAGTGCGGCGGGTACACGAACCCCGCCGCGCCGTCCTCCTCGCCGGCCAGCGCCGCCGCAGATCGGGGTCGCACGAACCGGAGCGGCCGGCTCTGCACGTCGATCGAGTCGGCGACGACGTCCAGCCGCGGGTCGGCACCCTGCGTCCCCGCCGGGCCCTCGCTCAGGACGCCACCTCCAGCACCCCGACGAGCTCGTCCTCGCTGAGCACGACCGGGTTACCCTGCATGCTGCTCGAGCGCGCCGACTTCTGGGCGACCTCGGCGTGTTGCCCCGGCTGCAGGCCCACCGAGCTCAGCGAGGGGACATCGAGCGCCGCGACGGTCTCCCGCAGCCATGCCAGTCCGTCGTCGACGGTGGCCCCGGGCCGGCCCGTGAACAGTCGGGCAGCCTCGGCGTAGCGGTGCAGCGCGGGCGAGTCCGGCTCCCGCTCGCGCAACGCCCGCAGGTTCGCCTCGAGCACCGGCGCGAGCAGGGCGGCACACAGTGCGCCGTGCGGCGCGTCGACCGTCCCGCCGACGACGCCCGCGATGCCGTGCACCGCCCCGAGCTTGGCGTTGGCGAGCGCGATGCCGCCGAAGAGGCTGCACACGGACATGTCCTCGCGGGCGTCGCGGTCCTCGCCGTTCTCGTAGGCACGACGGAGCGCCCGCGCACCGCGCCGCAGCCCCTCGGCCGCGACGGCATCGGTCGCCGGGTTGGCTCGCGGGGTGACGTAGGGCTCGAGGCACTGCGTCAGCGCGTCGAGCCCGCTGCTCGCGGTGACCGCGGGTGGACAGGTCACCGTGAGCAGCGGGTCGACCAGCGCGACCGCGGCCAGCATGTGCGGGCTGCGAATGCTCGCCTTGCGGCCGTGCTCCGGCGCGGCGAACACCGCGTTGGCGGTGGCTTCGGCACCGGTTCCCGCAGTCGTGGGCACCGCGACGCACGGCAGAGCGGGCCGCTCGACGGGCAGGCCCCGGCCCACGACCTCGAGGTGGTCCAGCGGGTCGGTGCCGTTGCCGAGCAGCGTCGCGACCGCCTTGCCGAGGTCCAACACGCTGCCTCCGCCGATCGCGACGACCACATCGGCGCCGGCCGTCCGTGCCTCGTCCGTCGCGGCGCGAAGGTCGTTCACTGTCGGCTCGTGGGCAACCGTCACGACGGCGGCGGGCTCGACGTCGCCCAGGAGGCCGCGGTGGCGGGACGGGTCGCTGCCGGTGCAGAGCAGCGCCCTCTCCCCGAGACCGGGCACCAGCGTCGCGAGCTCGTCGGCCCGGCCCGGGCCGAACAGCACCCGCCGGGGAAGGGCGAGCGTGAACGTGATCACCAGCCGCTCTCGGCAGGGAAGACGGACTCGAACCGTGTCGCCGCCCGCGGCTCGGCCATCATCGGGGCGACCGCGTCTCGCCAGCGCGCGTAGTGCGCCGTCCGCTTGTGCGCGTCCGCGGCGGCCTGGTCCACATACACCTCGTTCAGCACCACGTGCGCAGGGTCGGCCTCGGTCTGCAGCACGTCGAAACGACGCACGCCCGGCTCCTCCAGCGAGCCCGCGGCGTTGCGTCGGGTCTCGGTGAGGAACGCCTCGAGATCGTCGGGCTTGACGCGGACGTGCACGTGGACGACGAGCATCCGATCCCCCGGTGGTCGGCCTGGCCGGCGATGGTATCGCCCCAGGAGCTCCTGCGGCCGCGCATCCGGCATGGCTACTCTGCCGCCCGTGACCCCCGCGATCGACGACGACATCGACCACCTCCTCGTGCGGCTGCTCGCGGCGGACGGGCGCACGACGCTCGCCGCGCTCGGCACTCGGGCCGGGCTGTCGACCTCTGCGGTGCAGGCGCGGGTCCGGCGGCTCGAGGCGACCGGCGCGATCAAGGGCTACGCCGCGGCGGTGGACTACGAGGCGCTCGGCCTGCCGCTCGCGGCGTTCATCGCGATCACCCCGCTCGACCCGGCGCAGCCCGACGACGCCCCGCAGCAGCTGGCGGACCTGCCCGCGATCGAGGCGTGCTACTCCGTCGCGGGCGCCGAGCACTACCTGCTGCTGGTGCGGGTCGCCTCGCCGCGCGCACTGGAGGAGCTGCTGCGGGACATCCGCGTCCGAGCGAACGTGGCCACCCGGACCACGATCGTGCTGCAGACCTTCTTCGAGCGTCGACCTCCGGTAACAGGAAGTTTTCCGGTTCAGTAGCCGATCGTCAGGATTTTCGTCGTAGGATGCCGGGCATGACCGCCATCCTGGAGCGCCCCGGTCCAGTCACGCCGGACGACGTGCACGCCCGACTGTCCCGGCACCTGCTCGTCGACGGCCTCGACCTCGTCCTGGACCTGCACCGGTCCCGCGGCTCGTGGCTCGTCGACGCCCGCGACGGCACCCGCTACCTGGATCTGTTCACGTTCTTCGCTTCGTCCGCGCTCGGGATGAACCATCCGGCACTGGCCGACGACCCGGTCTTCCGCGAGGAGCTCGTCGAGGCCGCGCTGCACAAGCCGAGCAACTCCGACGTGGCCACGGTCGAGCTGGCCCGGTTCGTCGAGACGTTCGCGCGGGTGCTCGGCGACCCGGCGCTGCCCCACCTCTTCTTCGTCGAGGGCGGCGCGCTCGCCGTGGAGAACGCGCTCAAGGTCGCGTTCGACTGGAAGTCCCGACGGAACGAGGCGCACGGCCGCGATCCCGCACTCGGCAGCCGAGTGCTGCACCTGCGCGACGCGTTCCACGGCCGCTCCGGCTACACGATGTCGCTGACCAACACGGATCCGGTCAAGACCGCGCGGTACCCGATGTTCGACTGGCCGCGGATCCCCTCGCCGTATCTGACGTCGCGGCTTTCGGACGACGAGCAGCGTCACCGCGAGCACACCGCGCTCGCCGCGGCGCGCGCGGCCTTCGCCGCCCACCCGCACGACATCGCGTGCGCGATCGTCGAGCCCATCCAGGGCGAGGGCGGCGACCACCACCTGCACCCTCGGTTCCTCCAGGCGCTGCAGCGGCTCTGCCATGAGCACGACGCGCTGTTCATCGTCGACGAGGTCCAGACCGGCTGCGGGCTGACCGGCTCCGCGTGGGCGTACCAGCAGCTCGGCCTCGCCCCGGACATCGTGGCGTTCGGCAAGAAGACGCAGGTGTGCGGCGTGATGGCCGGCAGGCGGGTGGACGAGGTGCCCGACAACGTCTTCCGGGTCAGCTCCCGGATCAACTCGACGTGGGGCGGTGGGCTCGCCGACATGGTCCGCGCCCGCCGAACGCTGGAGGTCGTCGAGGCGGACGGGCTGATCCCCCGGGCCGCGGTACTCGGCCGGCACCTGCTCGCGCTGCTGCGGAACCTCGCCGACCGCCACCCGGGAATCAGCGACCCGCGCGGCCGCGGCCTGATGTGTGCGGTCACGCTGGAGAACGCCGCGCTGCGCGACACCGTGCTGGAGCGGATGCGCACGGACGAGCACGTCCTGGTCCTCGGCTGCGGCCGCCGCAGCCTCCGGCTCCGTCCGACGCTGACCGTCACTGAGGGCGAACTCACCTCTGGCGTCTCCGCGCTGGACCGCGTGCTGGGAAGCCTGGGACGGTGACGACCGTGGCGGTCGACCAGATGCCCGCGTACGCGCTGCGCGCGGCCTTCGCACGCGGTCTCGCGGCAATGTACGGCCGCGAGGTGCCTGCCTACGAGACGCTCGTCGAAGTCACCCGCGAGGTCAACGCCGAAGTCGTCGCCACCCGCGGTAAGGCAGCCGAGCGGTTGGGCAGCGTCGAACGGGTCACCGCCGAGCGGCACGGCGCAATCCGCGTCGGCTCGCCGCGCGAGCTGCGGCAGGCCGCGCGCGTGTTCGCGGCGTTCGGCATGCACCCCGTCGGCTTCTACGACCTGCGCGACGCCGGCCCCGGCGCGGTCCCGGTGGTCTCCCCCGCGTTCCGTCCCGTCGACCGCGACGAGCTGGCCCGCAACCCGTTTCGCGTGTTCACCTCCATGCTCGTGCCCGACGACCCGCGCTACTTCGACGCCGACACCCGCGCTCGCGTGGAGACCTTCGTCGAGGCCAGGACACTCTTCGGGCCCGCGCTGCTCGCGCTCGCGGACCGCGCCGCGGCCGAGGGCGGCCTGCCACAGCCGGACGCGGACGAGCTGCTGCGGCGTGCGACGGCCGCGTTCGCGTTGTCGACGGCGCCGGTCGACCGGCAGTGGTACGACCACCTCGAGCGGATCTCGTCGGTCGCGGCCGACATCGGCGGGGTGCCGTCCACGCACATCAACCACCTGACGCCGCGCGTGCTCGACATCGACGCCCTGCAGGCTCGGATGTGCGCCCGCGGCATCGAGATGATCGACGAGATCCCTCCCGCCTGGGAGGGGCCGGACGTGCTGCTGCGACAGACGTCGTTCCGTGCGCTGGCGGAGCGGCGGACGTTCCGGTACGCGGACAGAACGGTCGGAACGGGCGCGCTGCGGGTGCGCTTCGGGGAGGTGGAGCAGCGCGGCATCGCGCTCACGCCCCGGGGCCGGGATGTCTACGACCGGATGGTCGCCGAGGTGGACGCGCGGGTCGCCGACGGTGCGCCGCGGCCGGACGCCGCCCGGGAGGTGTGGCGACGCGACCTGCCCCGCACGGAATGCGAGCTTGCCGTCCGCGGTCTGGCGTTCTTCACCTACCGGGCCACCGGCCGGCCCCAGGCATGTCCTGTGGATCAACGCAGCAGCGGAGCAAGGCGGAGATCCACAGGTGAAACGACTGCGTCCGACACGACCCTGGGGGATCTGGTCGAGGCCGGGGTGTTGACCCCCGAGCCGATCGTGTACGAGGACTTCCTGCCCCGCTCCGCGGCCGGCATCTTCCGCTCCAACCTCGCCGCCGACGGCACCCGCGACGAGCAGCGCACCGGCCGGGCCTACGACATCGAGCGGCTCTCGGAGGTGCTCGACACCACGGTGCACGATCCGATGGACCTCTATGCCGCCGAGCAGGAACGCTCGGTGCGCGCCGCCGAAGCCGGACTCGGCATTTGTACTGGGAAGGAGCCGGCATGACCGACACCATCACGCTGCCCACCGATCGGACCGCGGCACTGCGCGACACCGCCCGGGCCGCGCTGCGGCGCTGCGGCGCCGACGCCGACCGGCTCCCGGGCGCCGGCCGGATCCCGGTCGTCAGCCCCGTCACCGGCGAGGCGCTTGTGACCGTCCCGCTCGCCGATTCCGCGGATGTCGAGGCGGCCGTCGAGCGCGCCCACGCCGCGTTCCGGCAGTGGCGGAAGGTGCCCGCGCCGGTTCGGGGGCGGCTGGTCAAGCGGTTCGGGGAGCTCTTGGCCGAGCACAAGGAGCCCCTGGCCGACCTCGTCGGCGTGGAGGTCGGCAAGATCCGCTCCGAGGCGTTGGGCGAGGTCCAGGAGATGATCGACATCTGCGACCTCGCCGTGGGGCTGTCTCGGCAGCTCGAGGGCCGGACCATGCCCTCCGAGCGGCCCGGGCACCGGCTCATGGAGACCTGGCACCCGCTCGGGGTCGTCGCGGTGATCTCGGCGTTCAACTTCCCCGTCGCCGTGTGGGCCTGGAACGCCGCCATCGCGGTGGTGTGCGGCGACACCGTGGTGTGGAAGCCCTCGGAACGTACCCCGCTCACCGCCGTTGCCGCGTCCGCGCTGCTCGACCGCGCGGCCCGCGAGGAGGGCGCGCCGGAGGGGCTGAACACCGTCGTCGTCGCCGACGCAGAAGGCGCCGGGGCGCTCGTCGACAGCCGCCTCGTCCCGCTCGTCAGCGC
>JAQSWF010000111.1 GCA_029266775.1 Pseudonocardia sp. | reverse complement strand
GCCAGGGCCTGCGACGACTTCGCCCGCCGTGACCAGCGCAGCAACGTCTCGCGCTCGTCGTCGGTCAACACCACCTCGGCCACCGGCCGACCAGTCCGCCGCACCACCAGGGCAATCTACACTTGTTGACCAAATTTCAGGCGCAGGACACTAGGAGACGAGTCCGCGCCGGAAGCCGTGCGCGACGGCCTGCGCCCGGTCGCGCACCCCGAGCTTGCGGAACAGCCGCCGAGCGTGGGTCTTGACGGTGTCCTCGGACAGGTAGAGCTCGCGGCCGATCTGGCCGTTGCTCTTGCCTTGGCTCATCCCGCGCAGCACCTGCAGCTCGCGCTCGGTGAGCTGGACGCCGGGGTCGGTCGGCATCCGCGGGGACGGTACGGCAGTGCTCGCCAGGGTGTGGGCCAGCGCGGCCACGAGCTCGGGACGGGAGGCGTCCCACCGCAGATAGCCGCGCGCACCTCCGGCAATGGCCGCGGCGATGCTCCCGGCGTCGTCGGGGGCGCCGAACACGATCACGTTCGCCTGGGGGTGAGCAGCGACGAGCCTGCGGGTCGCCTCCACGCCGGTCGGGACGGCGCGCTGGGTCCCGACGAGGACGACGTCGACGGGCTGCCGCGAGAACCGGGCCAGGAGCTCGTCGCCCTGCGCGACGCAGTCGATCCGGTGCACCCCGGGCACCGCGGACATCACGCGCGTGAGGCCTTCACGGACGCTGCGACGATCGTCGCAGATCAGTACCGTCGTCACGCCGAATCCTTCCGTGCAGCGTCCTGCAGCCGGGTGACGAGTCACCTCTGAAGCCGCGAGTAGCGCCTCACCTTGACACGATCAGGGCGGCTCTGTGGCCCGTTCGACCCGCGAAGCGCCGAGCGGTGCGCGTCATGTGGGTGAGCATACTTCGGATGGAGTAGTGGGACCACCCAGCCCGCCGCACCGGCGTCGTCGTCACGGTGCTCCACCGTCAACGCAGCAACGTGCCGATCTGGTCCTCCGCGTGAGCCAGACTCGGCAGCAGGACGACTCCCGGCGGCAGCGCGACCTTCGCCCAACCTGGTCCGGCGACGAAGGTTCGGAACCGGGGGCGGGTCGTGGGCAGCGACGCGACGACGTCGGCGTCGGCGGTCGGAGGCAGCTGGGACCACAGCACCACGACGGCGGGGGCGATCCGGCGGACCGCGGCGGCGAGGGCCGAGGCGGGCAGCGCGGGACCGAGGGACCGGGAGGAGATGCCTCGCTCCGCCAGGACGGCGGCAAGCACGGCCAGCGGCACCACGTGCATCTCGGACGGCATTCCGGCCAGCAACACGGGGCGGACGCGGTGCTCGTCGTCGGTGATCGCCCTCCCTCCGAAGACCGCGATGAGGCACTCGCTGAGCAGGTGCTCGACCTCGACGCCCAGGCCGGTCGCGGCCCACCGCTGGCCCACCGCGGTGAGCACCGGCCGGGCCACGTCGTCCCACGTCGTGATCAGCCCGACCTCGTCGATCGAGTCGTTCAGCATCCGGCGAACCGCACCGGGGTCCATGGAGAGCGCCGCGCGCCCGAGACCGCGTGCCCGCGGTCCGGCCCCTGGCAGGCGGAGAGTCCCGCCCCCCGTGCGGACCGGTCGCTCGGTCGCCGTGGACGGAGCCGACGTGGGGTCGTCGTCGGTCGCCTCGGCCGCCACGGGCCCGATGTCGGGGCGCGCCGGGGCAAGGGGCGCCGGATCGGGATGGTTCGCATTGCCGCCCGGCGGCACCGCGGCGCGGGCGTAGCGAGCGGCCTCGGCCGGGGAGGCACCCTGCACGAGGGCGTGCTGCATCAGCTCCAGGCGAGCCATGTCCGAGGGTGAGTAGCGGCGGTGGTGCCCCCTCGCGTGCCCGCTGGGGCCGATCCCGTAACGACGGTCCCAGGTGCGCAGGGTCGCGGGCGCGATGCCGAGCCGGCGGGCTGCTCCGGAGACCGTCAGGCGGGGCTCGTCCACGTCCTCCACCGAATTCTCGTCCGATGCGACTCGGGCCCCATCCACGGCACTCCTCCGCCCGAATCACCTTACGCAGCGCGCCATGCCGCTGCATGTTTGGGCTGGGTGAGGCCGGGTGCTCCCGGCGGTGGACTGCTCGCTCGTGAGGGAGCGGGCATGAACCGCCCGGCCCCCGACGTTCACCGCCTCGCCCGAAAATCTCGCCAGGTCTTCCTTGAACAAGGTTTGCAACGGTTCTACGGTGGACACACCGGCACAAGTCGGATAGAGCGTGAACAGGCGGGGTGAGTCGAGTGGCGGATATCCGGAGGTTGCCGGTTCCGGTCACGGACATCTGGGACTGGCAGATGAGGGGCGCGTGCCGCGGGATGGACAGCGGCTTCTTCTTCCACCCCGAAGGCGAACGCGGGCCCGCCCGAGCCAACCGGGAGGCCCGCGCGAAGCAGATCTGCCGCAGCTGCCCTGTGCTCGATCAGTGCCGGCGCCACGCGCTGGAGGTTCACGAGCCCTACGGGGTGTGGGGTGGGCTGTCCGAGGCCGAGCGGGACGAGATCATCCGGGGGCGGACGCGCAGGCTGCGTACTCACCTCACCGTGGAGCCGGTGACGGCACCGACCGCGCCGTAACCAGCGCCGCTTCAGATCACGCCCGGGCTGCGAGGGGGGTAGGCCGGACGAGAGGCACGGGCGGGTCGACCGCGAGGTCGACCCGCCCGTGTCGTGTGTCGGCTGAGCGCCGATCAGTGCCCGTGGCCGTGCCCGTGACCACCTGCGGGGGCAGGCGCCGGGGGCTCAGGCTTGTCCACCACGGCGCTCTCGGTGGTGAGCACCATTCGCGCGATCGAAGCGGCATTGACCAACGCAGACCGGACGACCTTGACGGGGTCGACGACGCCGTCCGCGAGCAGATCGCCGTAGGACAGCGTGTCGGCGTTGAAGCCCTGTGCCCACTCGCCGGCCTTGACCCGGTCGACCACGACGGCACCCTCGATTCCCGCATTGGCGGCGATCCAGAACAGCGGCGCCTGAAGCGCGCGGGCGACGACCGCGACGCCGGTCGCCTCGTCCCCCTTGCGACCCAGCCCGTCGGACAGGGCCTCCGCGGCGTGGAGGAGCGCCGCACCGCCGCCGGGGACGATGCCCTCCTCGACCGCGGCACGCGTGGCCGACACCGCGTCCTCGATGCGGTGCTTGCGCTCCTTGAGCGCGGTCTCGGTGGCCGCGCCAACCTTGATCACAGCGACCCCGCCGGACAGCTTGGCCAGCCGCTCCTGGAGCTTCTCCCGGTCCCAGTCGGAGTCCGATGCCTCGACCTCGCGCTTGAGCTGCTCGATCCGGCCAGCGACGGCGTCACGCGATCCCGCGCCCTCGACGAGCGTGATGGCGTCCTTGGTGATGACGGCGCGGCGCACCCGGCCGAGCGCGTCCAGCCCGGTCTCGGCGAGCTTCAGGCCGACCTCGGAGGAGATGACCTCGCCGCCGGTAGCGATCGCGAGGTCGTCCATGAAGGCCTTGCGCCGGTCGCCGAAGAACGGCGACTTGACCGCGACCACGCGCAGGGTCTTGCGGATCGCGTTGACCACCAGCGTCGACAGCGCCTCGCCCTCGACGTCCTCGGCGACGATCAGCAGCGGCTTGCCGTCGGCGAGCACCTTCTCCAGCAGCGGCAACAGGTCCGCGATGGCGCTGATCTTCTCGCGGTGCAGCAGGACGTAGGCGTCTTCCAGCACCGCCTCCATCGACTCGGGGTCCGTCACGAAGTACGGCGACAGGTAGCCCTTGTCGAACTGCAGACCCTCGGTGATCTCCAGCTCGGTGGCGAGAGTGGTGCCCTCCTCGACGGTGATCACGCCGTCCTTGCCCACCGCGTCGAGCGCCTGGCTGATCAGGTCGCCGATCTCCGCCTCGCGCGAGGCGATCGTGCCGACCTGGGCGATGGCCTTGCCCTCGACGGGCGTAGCCCGCTCCTGCAGCACCTCCGACACCCGCTCCGCGGCGGCGGCGATGCCCTGCCCGAGCGCCATCGGGTTCGCCCCCGCGGCCACGTTGCGCAGGCCGGCGGCGACCATTGCCTGGGCGAGCACGGTGGCGGTGGTGGTGCCGTCTCCGGCCACGTCGTTCGTCTTGGTCGCGGCGGTCTTGGCCAGCTGCGCGCCGAGGTTCTCGAACGGGTCGGACAGGTCGATGTCGCGGGCGATCGTGACGCCGTCGTTGGTCACCGTCGGCCCGCCGAACTTCTTCTCCAGCACGACGTGGCGTCCGCGCGGACCGAGGGTCACCCTGACCGCGTCGGCCAGGTGGTTCACTCCCCGCTCGAGCGCGCGGCGCGCCGTCTCGTCGAAGCTGATCTGCTTCGGCATAAAGCTCTCTTCTCTCGTGAAAGGACGTCGTCGGCGGGGTCGACCCTCGACGACAACCGCCCCGGCGGCCCGTTCGGTCGACGGACCGCCGGGGCGGCGGTTGGATCAGCGGGACTGGCCCGGACCTTCTGGCCTAGTTGACGACGGCGAGCACGTCGCGCGCGGAGAGGATGAGGTACTCCTCGCCCTCGTACTTGACCTCGGTGCCGCCGTACTTCGAGTAGATGACGACGTCGCCGACGGAGACGTCGAGCGGCACGCGGTTGCCGTTGTCGTCCACGCGACCCGGGCCGACGGCGAGGACCTTGCCCTCCTGGGGCTTCTCCTTGGCCGTGTCGGGGATGACGATGCCGGACGCGGTGGTGGTCTCCGCCTCGCTGGCCTGGACGACGATCTTGTCCTCGAGCGGCCGGATGTTCGCCACTTGATGACCTCCCCTTCCTGGGGTGCCGTGAGATTCTCGTCTCGGAGCTGTAGTGGTACAGCCGGTCCGTGGACGCCCGTCGTCGCGGGTGCCGGACGTCCGGTCCGGACTGCGCACTGGCACTCTACCCATGCGAGTGCCAACCGCTCAACGGTGACCCCGCACGGGTGTCCTAGGGGGATCGACGCCGCAGCGGGCAAGGCGGAGATCCACAGGTGGGATGCCTGGCCGTATCGTCGGCGTCCATGAGCCGGTCCCCGAGCCAGACCCCGAGCCCCCGCCACGAGATCGGACCGAGCGGCATCGCCGTGTCACGCCTGTGCCTCGGCGGGAACGTCTTCGGCTGGACCGCTGACGCGCCGACCTCCTTCGCGGTGCTCGACGCCTACCTCTCCGCGGGCGGGAACTTCGTCGACACGGCGGACTCCTACTTCTGGCGTGCTCCGGGGAACTCCGGCGGCGAGTCCGAAACGATCATCGGTGACTGGATGGCCGCGCGCGGCAACCGGGACGAGGTGGTCGTCGCGACGAAGGTCGGGTCGCTGCCGGCGCGGAAGGGCCTCTCTGCGGCGAACATCGCCGCGGCGTGCGACGACTCGCTGCGCCGTCTCCGCACGGACCGCATCGACCTGTACTACGCGCACCGGGACGACCCCGACACTCCGCAGGAGGAGACACTCGACGCGTTCGACGCGCTGGTGCGGGCGGGCAAGGTGCGCGCGATCGCGGCGTCCAACTTCTCCGCCGAGCGGTTGCGCAGCGCGGTGGAGATCTCCCGCCGCGACGGTCTGCCGTCCTATGTCGCGTTGCAGCCCCACTACAACCTCGTCGAGCGGGCCGAGTTCGAGACGGAGTTCCTGCCGCTGCTGCAGGCCGAGGGGTTGTCGTGCGTGCCCTACTACGGGCTGGCGAAGGGCTTCCTCACCGGCAAGTACCGCGACGGCGCAGAAGTGGACAGCGCCCGGGCGGAGGGCGCCCGCGCCTACCTGGACGACCGGGGTCGCGCGGTGCTGGCCGTACTGGACGAGATCGCGGCAGGCCGCGGCGTGCCCGTGGCGGCGGTGGCCCTGGCCTGGCTGGCCGCGCAGCCCACCGTGGTAGCACCCATCGCGAGCGCGCGCACCCCGGAGCAGCTGGCGGAGCTGCTGCCGGTGCTGACCCTGACGCTGACCGACGACGAGGTCCGCCTGCTCACCCACGTCAGCGCCTGAGCCCACCCCGCGCGAGTCGCTACGTTTGAGCGCGCGAGTCGCTACAAACCGGCGCACGAGTCGCTACAAACCGGCGCGCGAGTCGCTACATTCTGGCGCGCGCGAGTCGACCGGTCCGGACAGTGACGTCGGGCCCGGCCGTGCGTGGTGCCGGGCCTTCTCCCCTTGCTGACTGGTCAGTGGACGGGCCGCCCAACCGGTGATCGTTCCGAGAGTGACACCACGGGTGTCGGTACAGCGGTGGTGTCACGCTCGCGTAGCCAACACGTGGAGCTCGTGCCCTAACCGACCAGGACCTCCGTCACCGGCATCGAGGAGTCCGCGGGCAGGTCCAGCGGCGACGGCGGGGCGCCTCTGGCGACGAGGTGCGCGCCCAGAGCGGCCACCATCGCGCCGTTGTCCGTGCACAGACGCGGCCGCGGCACCCGCAGCTCGAGGCGCGCGGCGGCGCACCGCTCCTCGGCCAGCGCCCGCAGTCGCGAGTTCGCCGCCACCCCGCCGCCGAGCAGCAGGGTGTCCATCCCGCATTCTCGCGCCGCCCGCACCGCCTTGGCGGTGAGCACGTCGACGACCGCCTCCTGGAAGCTCGCCGCCACGTCCGCCACCGGTACCGACTTCCCGGCCCGCTGCAGGGCCTCCACGTGCCGGGCGACCGCGGTCTTCAGCCCCGAGAACGAGAAGTCGAACGGCGCGTCGCGGGGTCCGGTCAGCCCACGGGGGAAGGCGATCGCGGCCGCGTCGCCCGCGCGCGCGAGGCGGTCGATGTGCGGCCCGCCCGGGAACGGCAGGCCGAGCAGCCGCGCGACTTTGTCGAACGCCTCGCCGGCCGCGTCGTCTATCGTGGCGCCGAGCGGGGTGACGGGGCCGGCCACATCCGGGACGTCGAGCAGGCTCGAGTGCCCGCCCGAGACCAGCAGCGCCAGGCACGCGGGCAGCGGGCCGTGTTGAAGCGTGTCGACAGCGACGTGCGCGGCCAGGTGGTTGACCCCGTAGAGCGGCACGTCCCACGCGGCCGCGTACGCCTTGGCGGCGGCCACTCCGACCAGCAGCGCGCCCGCGAGCCCTGGCCCGGCCGTCACCGCGACGGCGCCGACGTCGCGGTGACGGACGCCGGCGGTCGTGAGCGCACGGTGCACGGCCGGAACCATCGCCTGCAGGTGCGCCCGCGAGGCCACCTCGGGCACGACGCCGCCGAACCGCGCGTGCTCGTCGACCGACGACGCGATCTCGTCGGCGAGCAGCTCCACCCGGCCCGCGTCGTCGACCGCGACGACGCCGACTCCGGTCTCGTCACAGGAGGTCTCAATACCCAGCACGATCGTGCCCGTCACCGCGGGTCCCTCCGCATCGTGTGGGCGTCGGCGCCGCTGGGCGTGTAGTAGTGCCGTCGCAGCCCCACGACCGCGAAGCCCTCCCTCTCGTACAGGGCACGTGCGACGTCGTTGTCCGTGCGGACCTCCAGGAACACCGTCGCCCGCACCCCGTCGGCCACCACGAGCAGCCCGCGCAGGAGCGCGCGGCCGATGCCGCGGCCCTGGAACGCGGGGTCGACGCCGATCGTGTGGATCTCGGCTTCCGCCTTCGGCGGGCCGGCGACGAGGGCGATGCCCCCGTAGCCGACCAGCATCTCCCCCTCCCGAGCGGCCAGGTAGGCATGCCCCGCGCGCAGCTCCTCCCGGAACGCCGCAGCGCTCCAGGGGTCCTCGCCGGGGAACAGCACCCGCTCCAGGAGGGCGCAGCGGGCAGCGTCGGACTCGCGCAGTGGCTCGATCGCGATGCCGACCGGCGCGCTCATGCCAGCACCGGCTTGCGCGGCCCGGGTTCCGCGGCGTCGGGTCGGCGCAGGTAGAGCGGCACGAGCGGGTCCGGTTCCCGACCGGCCCGCAGTGCGGAGGCCGCGCATGACACCAGCCCGACGGGCCCCGGCGAGGCGGGCGGCACCACGGGCAGGCCCAGGGCGGAGGCAGCGGCGCCGGCCGCCGCGACCGCTGCGGGCACGGCGACCTCGGCGGGGACCTGGACGTGCGGTCCGTCGGTCCGGCGGGGTGTGTCGCTGGCGACGTCGCCGGGTTCATACGCCGCCCAGTACACCTCGCGCCGACGCGCGTCGGTGGCCACGACGAACGGCGCCGCCAGCGTGACCTCCGCGGCGATCGCGTCCAGCGACGCCACGCCGTGCACCGGTATGCCGAGCGCGTCGCCGAGCGCTGCGGCCGTCACCATTCCCACGCGCAGCCCGGTGAACGGCCCAGGACCGACGCCCACGACGACGGCGTCGATGTCGGGCAGCGCGGTGCCTGCCTCGCCACATGCCGCGAGCACGCCGGGCAGCAGCAGCTCGCCGTGCTTGCGGGCGTCGTGGGCCACCCGGACCGCCTGCAGGACGAGGGCGTCGCGCGTCAGCTCGACGACGCCGGCCGTGACGGCGGGAGTCGAGGTGTCCAGGGCCAGCACGAGCACGCCGCCGAGCCTACGAGCGCGCCTGTGGACAACTCGCAGCGGGCGACCCGGTCCCGTCGGGGCCACCGCCGACTGTGGCCTCATGACACATCCCGTCTCGCTCGCGGACGCACTGGGCCCGATCCGCGACGTCTACGCCCACCTGCTCACGCCGGCCGCCGCCTGGCGAGACGCCGCGCGGGCGAAGCGGGCCCACCAGACCGATCTCGACCACTTCGCGCTGATCTGCGTAGCCGCAGACCGCGGGTTCGCCCGGACGGTCACGCCCACGCGCTGGACCCGCACCGCCGTCTACGACGTGCTGCGCTGCGCCATCCCGAACTGGTGCTCGCTGCACCGGTGCCCGTGGCCGGTCGAGCTACCCGAGGTGATGTGGGACTGGTTCGACTTCCTCGCCGAGACCGGACGGCTGGACGCGGTGAGCGATCCCCTCGCGGAGCTGCGCAAGCCGCTGCAGTGCTACGGCGGGCTGGACGGGAAGGGCAGGCCGCGCCCGGACGCCGCCCCCCGGGAGATCCCGTGCGAGTGCTTCCTGCCCTATCGGGAGACTGCCGAGCTGCTCAACCGGCTGGGGATGCAGTGCGGGCGGGCGTGGCCGGTACTTCCTGGACGTGCTGCGCGCGTTCGTGGGGGACGACGTCGACGGATCCCCCGACGACGACTCCCCGTGGTGAGCACGCCGGGGATCACCAGTCCGCGATCAGCTCCGGCAGGTCGGCGAGGCGATGCAGCACGCCGTCCGGTGCCACGTCGACCGGCACCTGCTCGTGAACGGCAATGTCGCTGCGCGGCACGAGCACCGCCCGCATGCCCACGGCCTTGGCGCCGCTGATGTCGTCGTACGGCCGGTCGCCGACGTAGACGCACCGGGCCGGGTCGGAGACGCCGACGGCGTCGAGCGCGGCGCGGAACGCCTCCGGATGCGGCTTGGTCCACGGCAGGTCGCTGCTCCAGACGCAGGCGTCGAACAGGTGCAGCACGCCGTCGCGGCGCAACCACTCCTCGTGCCACTCCGCGGGCCAGGGCGTCGACGACAACACGCCCAGGCGCAGGCCACGTTCGCGCAGCACGGCGAGCATCGGTGCGGCCTGGGGATCGGTGTGGGTCGCCTGCACCCAGAACTCGCGATATGCCTCGAGCGCGGCCTTGTGCTCGCCGGACGCCGGGTCGGACGTCAGCAGGGCGTCCGCGACGACCTGTGCGAGGGTGAAGGCCCGATGCCCGTTGCGGGCGTCGGCCCACCGGGCGAGGTCGGCTTCGTGGAGCCGGAGCGCGGCCTCGGTCGCGCGGTCGGTGTCGTCGGGGTGCAGCGCGCCGGCGTAGGCCCGCCACGACGCGTGCGGGTCCATCGCGAGCCAGGGTGTCAGCGTCCCACCCCAGTCGAAGACGACCGCCTCGATCACTCAGCGACCTCGACGCGGGCCGCCTCGACAGCCGCCGCCTCGGCCTGAGCAGTCTCGACCTGAGCAGCGTCGGCCCGGGCAGCCTCCGTCCGGGCAGCCTCCGTCCGGGCAGCCTCCGTCCGGGCAGCCTCCGTCCGGGCAGCCTCCGTCCGGGCAGGCCCCGGCGGAGCGGGCTCGCCCAACCACCGCACGTGGGCAACCCGCACCTCGTCCCAGCGGCGCTCGAGCCGCACGAGCAGGTGCCGCGCCGCAAGCCGCTCCGCCACGCCCTCGCCCCACTCGACCGCGACCACGGCG
>JAQSWF010000110.1 GCA_029266775.1 Pseudonocardia sp. | reverse complement strand
TCGGGGTCTCCGCCGACGAGCACCGCCACCTCGTCCGCGTGCGGCCGCACCGTGCGCACCACCGTCCCGTCCGTGACCGGGTGGGCGCCCAGCACGCCGTGCGGGTTGTGGTGGGACCCGCCGAGCAGTCGATCGACGGTCTCCTGGTCGGGCGGGGAGGCGTCGATCGTCCGGGTCAGGTTCTCGCTGTCCACGCGAGCAACCCTATTGCGCATGTCATATCTGCGCCGCACCTGACCGTGGGTCAGTTTCGGCAGCTCGCCTGTCGACGACGGGCGCGAGTGCCGCCGTGACGGCGCGCTGGTAGACCGACCAGTCGAAGCCGACGGTCACGTGGCCGGTAACCCCGCTTCGCCAGCACCGCGACCGCCTCCGCGTCTGGTCCGAACCCGCCCAGCGGCACCCTCGCGGCGAGCGCGGCCGCCTCGACGCGCCGGAAGGCTGCTGCGACGTCCGGATGTCCCGGATTGCCGGGATGCCCCAGGTTCACCGACAGGTCATAGGCCGCGGCGAAGATCAGGTCGATGCCCGGGGCAGCGGCGATGGCCTCGATGTTGTCGACCGCCTCGGGCAGCAGCTCGACGAGGATCGCGACGAACGTCTCGTCGTTCGCGGTCGTCAGGTACTCGACCGGGGACAGCCCCCGCCGCTGGGCCGCGAAGAACGGGCCCCAGCCTCGCACGCCGTCCGGTGGGTACCGGCAGGCCGCGACGGCCGCGGCAGCGTCCGCCGCGTCGCGCACCATCGGGAACACGACGCCCATGGCGCCGACGTCGAGCACCTGCTTGACCAGCCACGGCACGTTCGCCGGCACCCGCACCACCGGGACGGTGTCCGTGCCCGCGGTCGCGGCGATCAGGGCGTGGAGCGTGGTGAGGTCGATGTGCCCGTGCTCCAGGTCGAACGCGATCAAGTCGACCCCGGCGTTGGCCCAGATCTGCGCGCCACCGACGCTCGGCATCGTGACGAGGACCGAGCTCGTCAACTCGCCGTCGGCCATGCGCCGCCGCAGGCGCGCGACCGGAGAGGTCTCTTCCACGTCATCACCCCGGTCGTGGTCCTACCACTCGGCTGGAGGGTTGTGCAGCTGCGTCGTGGCGGGCCCGGCTCACTCAGCCGAGGGCAGCCCGGGCCAGGGCAGTGCGGAACCGCATCAGGTCGTCGAGGCGGGTGCGCAAGATTTCGACGACCCGGCGATCATCCACGGTCGCGTACCCGTGCACGAGGAGGTTGCGGAACCGAGCGGTGTCGCTCAGCTGCGCGGCGGTCTCGGCGTCGAGCAGATCCGCCTCGTGCAGTACAGCGAACACGTCTGCGTAATCCAACGGGGCCCGGAGACCTTCCGAGGCGACGACGTGTCGACCGAGGTCGATGCACACTTCCAGGGCGACGATGAACCGGTACTTCACGGCGGCAAGGAGGTCCTCGTCCCGCCGGAGCTCGGCGTCGCCGTGTCCGGCAAGCCGCCGCAGCCCGTCGATCTCGGCGCCCATCCGGTCGAGCAGCCCGCGCACCCGCAGCTCGTCGACCACGTCAGCGCCGACCGTCGGCGATGGCGCCGAGGAGGTCCCGGTCCAGCGGTGCCGCCCACACCTCGACGTCGTCGGCCATCCGGCCGACCCGCGACTCGAACTCGACCCGGGCGGGCTCGTCCCGGCTGTAAAGTACGACGCGGCTGCGCAAGACCCGGCCGAGGAACCGGATCGGGGCATCGTCGAGGACGGTCACCTCGATCCCGCCCACTCTGGATCGTGCGGCCAGCACGTCGGCCACCCGGAAGGCGATGGTCTCGGACGGCTCGTCCGTCGCGCCGACCACGATCCCGACGTCGACGTCGCTGTCCGGGCGGCTGTGTCGCCCGGTTCGCGAACCGAAGAGATAGGCGAAGACGACGGGCAGCGACGGCAGCTCGGCCGCTGCGGCCGCCCGCAGCGAATCAACCAACTCCTGCCCGTCCACGCGCACGATCGTAGGACGAGGCCGCCGCAACATGCGCCGACTGGCGCGCCACGGTCGTCGCGACCGTGATCGAACAGCACTTGCGTGCCCGTCGGTGTCGGTGCGGCCAGATCACCCCACGCCGGAGCCCGAGGTGGCCTCGCTGGTCAGCCGCGCGATCGACGACAGCGGGATCGGCACCCATGCAGGGCGGTTGCGGGTCTCGTACACCACCTCGTAGACGGCCTTGTCCAGCTCGTAGCCGCGCAGCACCGGGCCGTGCTCGCGCGGGTCCGTCCCGGCGTGGCGTGCGTAGCCGTCGCAGAAGGCGTCGCGGTTGCGGGCGGCCCACTCGCGGGCGTGCCACACCAACGGCGACGTCGTGGTTCGCTCCGGCGAGAAGGCCCGCGGGTCCGACGACAGGAGCTGGTAGAACGCCGCGTAGTCGAACGAGCGCAGCATGCCGGCGACGTCGCGCAGCGGCGAGTCCGGCCGCCTCCGCTCGTCCAGCGGCGCCGCGGGCTCGCCCTCGAAGTCGATGACCAGCCACCCGTACGGGGTCCGCAGGACCTGGCCGAGGTGCAGGTCACCGTGCACGCGGTGCGCGGGGACCGGATCCGGGAGGTCGGCCACGGCGCCGTAGACGGCGCGCACCCCCGCGGCGTGCTGCTCCAGTGCGGGAGCGTCGGCTACGGCGGCGTCGAGCCGGGCGGACCAGACGGCCGCGAGCTCGCGGGGGTCGCGCTCGGCCGTCCCGAGGGCCTGCGCCAGCTCCGCGTGGACGACCGCGACGGTCTCGCCGATGCGGGTGGCCTCTCCGGCGAAGTCGCCGCCGACCTCGTCCGCGCGCAGGTCCGCCTCGGCGAACAGGTCACGCACCGAGGCCAGCGCCATCGCCCAGCCGTCAGCGGAGTTCGCGGCGAAGTCCTGCAGCATTGCCAGCGTGGCGGGCCGGCCGTCCAGTACGCCCTCGATCGCACCCTGCAGCGCCGCCACCTCGCCGCTGCCGACCGACCGCAGCGCGCGGTGCAGCTCGAGATCCGGGTTCACGCCCGGCTTGAGGCGGCGGAACAGCTTGAGGATGCTGTGCTCGCCGAAGACCACCGACGTGTTGGACTGCTCCCCGTTCAGCACCCGACCCCCGCTCGGCGGGGCGAGCGTCGCATCCTGCTCGGGAACGAAGCGCACGTCGCCGACCGTCCGCCCCTCGCGGATGGCCTCCAGCAGCCACCCTGTGGCGACGGAGTCCCAGAGGGCGTCGTAGGCGCAGCACCCGCCCACGCGGGCGATCGTGACGTGCTCCAGGTCGCCGCGAGCCTCGGCGCGACGGCCCACGAGCAGCTGGTAGTGCTGGGTCGGGCTCCCGTCGGTGAAGGACACGGCGAGCACGAGCAGGTCCAGCAGCGGCTCGGCGTCGGTGAGCGACGTGCGGGACGTCACCTCCACCGCGCGGATCGGACGACCCTTCGCCCCGAACCAGCGCTGCCGGGCCAGCCACTCCGGCAGGTGCGGCGCCAGCTCTGCGACGAACGACCGCTCTGCGGACGACCCTGCGACCAACGACATGGCGTCCGACCCTACGGCTTCCGGTCGTCGGGCGCGGGCACCATGGAGAACCAGTAGAAGCCGTGGCCGGGCAGCGTGAGCAGGTAGGACAGCTCGCCGACCGCCGGGAACGGCACGCCGCCGGTCAGCTCGTGCGGGACGCAGCCCTGCCATGCCGACAGGTCCAGCTCCACCGGCTGGGGAAACCGCGACATGTTGTTCACGCACAGCACCGTGTCGTCGCCGAGGGTGCGGACGTAGGCCAGCACCGTCGGGTTCGATCCGCCGAGTTCCCGGTAGTCGCCCAGCCCGAAGGCGTGGTGGCGCTTGCGGACCTCGATCATTCGCCGGTTCCAGTGCAGCAGCGACGTCGTGGAGTTCAGCTGGGCCTCGACGTTCACGGCCTGGTAGCCGTAGAGCGCGTCCATGATGATGGGCAGGTAGAGCCGGCCCGGGTCGCTGGTGGAGAACCCGGCGTTGCGATCGGGCGTCCACTGCATCGGGCTGCGCACGCCGTCCCGGTCGCCCGCCCAGATGTTGTCGCCCATCCCGATCTCGTCGCCGTAGTAGAGCACCGGCGAGCCGGGCAGCGACAGCAGCAGCGCGGTGAACAGCTCCAGCTGGTTGCGGTCGTTGTCGAGCAGCGGGGCCAGCCGGCGGCGGATGCCGATGTTGGCCTTCATCCGCGGGTCCTTGGCGTACTCCGCGTACATGTAGTCGCGCTCTTCGTCGGTGACCATCTCGAGCGTCAGCTCGTCGTGGTTGCGCAGGAAGATCCCCCACTGGCAGCCCGACGGGATGGGCGGGGTCTGGGCCAGGATCTCCGAGATCGGGAACCGGTTTTCCCGCCGCACGGCCATGAAGATCCGCGGCATGAGCGGGAAGTGGAACGCCATCTGGCACTCGTCGCCGCCGACGTCGGCGTCGCCGTAGTACGCGACGACGTCGGCCGGCCACTGGTTCGCCTCGGCCAGCAGCACCCGGCCCGGGAACTCGTCCTCCATCACCTTGCGGCACCGCTTGAGGAAGGAGTGCGTCTCGGGGAGGTTCTCGCAGTTCGTGCCGTCGCGCTCGAACAGGTAGGGCACCGCGTCGAGCCGGAAGCCGTCGATGCCCAGGTCCAGCCAGAACCGCAGCACGTCCAGCATCGCCTCCTGGACGGCCGGGTTGTCGTAGTTGAGGTCGGGCTGGTGGGAGAAGAAGCGGTGCCAGAAGAACTGCCCACGCACCCGGTCGTAGGTCCAGTTGGACTGCTCGGTGTCGACGAAGATGATCCGCGCTTCCGGATAGCGGGTGTCGTCGTCGGACCAGACGTAGAAGTCGCCGTACGGGCCGTCGGGGTTGCGCCGGGACTCCTCGAACCAGGCATGGCTGTCCGAGGTGTGGTTCATGACCAGGTCGGTGATCACGCGGATGCCGCGCTTGTGCGCCTCGTCGAGGAGGACCACGAAGTCCTCGACGGTGCCGAACTCGGGGAGCACCGCCCGGAAGTCGCGGATGTCGTAGCCGCCGTCGCGCAGCGGCGAGTCGTAGAACGGCGGCAGCCAGATGCAGTCCACGCCCAGCCACTGGATGTAGTCCAGCTTCTCGGTCAACCCGCGCAGATCGCCTGTGCCGTCGCGGTTCGAGTCCGCGAACGCCCGCACCAGGACCTCGTAGAACACCGCCCGCTTGAACCAGTCGTGGTCCACACCGAGCGTGCGGGCGTGCGCGTACTCATCGGACGTGTGCTCCGGGACCCGGGCACCGCTGGCGTCGGTCCATTTGTCGATCTCCGCCTTGCTGCCCTGCGGCGTTGCTCCGGAGGACCCGCGTCGCGCGGCGCCTGCCGGCTCGACCTGCTCGTTCATCGGACGTGACCTTACTGACCGTGCTCCGTGGCCGGTCGGCTCAACCCGTGGGACGTTGGACCCGCAACAGGTGCGCGACGGCCCGCTGCGGCTCGAGCCGCACGAACGCGAACTGGCCCCAGTGGAACATGCCGCCGCTGATCTCGTCGTGGACGACGAGGATGTCCGCCCAGTCGGCGCCGAGCGCCGGCATGTCCAGCGCCAGGTTCGCCGTCTGCGGGTGGGTCGGGTCGAGCGTGCACACGATCAGCACGGTGTCGCCGGTTCGGACGTCGGTCTTCGAGTAGGCGATGACCTGGTCGTTGTCGGTGTGGTGGAAGTGGATGTCGCGCAGCTGCTGCAGAGCGGGATGCGCGCGCCGAATCTCGTTCAGGCGGGTGATGTAGGGCTCCAGCGAGCTGCCGGCTGCCACGGCGGCGGCGAAGTCGCGGGGACGCAGGGCGTACTTCTCGGAGTTGCGGTACTCCTCGCTGCCCGGCCGCGCCGGCTCCCCCTCGTACAGCTCGAACCCCGAGTAAACCCCCCACGTGGGGGACATGGTCGAGGCCAGCGTGGCCCGGATGGCGAACATCGCCCGGCCGCCGGTCTGCAGGGACTCGTGCAGGATGTCCGGCGTGTTCACGAAGTAGTTCGGCCGGCACTCGTCCGCGCGCTCGGCGTGCATGAGCGCGAAGTCGGTCAGCTCCTGCTTCGCCGTGCGCCAGGTGAAGTACGTGTACGACTGGGTGTAGCCGAGCCGGGCCAGCCCGAACAGCCGCGCGGGGCGGGTGAACGCCTCGGCGAGGAACAGCACGTCCGGGTACTGCGCCTTGACCTGCCAGATCAGCCAGTGCCAGAAGTTCGGCGGCTTGGTGTGCGGGTTGTCGACCCGGAAGATCCGGACGCCGTGCTCGACCCAGACCAGCACGCAGCGCAGCGTCTCGGCGTAGATGCCCTCGGGGTCGTTGTCGAAGTTGACCGGGTAGATGTCCTGGTAGCGCTTCGGCGGGTTCTCCGCGTAGGCGATGGTGCCGTCGGGGCGCACGGTGAACCATTCCGGGTGCTCGGCGACCCACGGATGGTCCGGCGCGCACTGCAGCGCGAAGTCCAGTGCGACCTCCATCCCGAGGTCACGGGCACGGGCGACGAACGCATCGAAGTCGTCGAAGTCGCCGAGCGCGGGCTCGATCGCGTCGTGGCCGCCCGCCGCCGAGCCGATCGCCCACGGGGAGCCGACGTCGCCGGGCTGCGCGACCGGATTGCCGCCGGGCATCTCGGCGCTGTTCGGACCCTTGCGATGCACGGTGCCGATCGGATGGATCGGTGGGAGGTAGACGACGTCGAAGCCCATGGCCGCGATCCGGTCGAGGTCCTTCGCCGCGGTCGTGAAGGTGCCGTGCACGGCCCGCCCGTCCTCGTCGACGCCGCCGGTGGAGCGCGGGAAGAACTCGTACCAGGAGCCGAAAAGGGCGCGCGGGCGGTCGACGTAGACCTGGTAGGGCTGGCCGCGGGTGATCAGCTCGCGGACGGGCCGCTCGTCCATGATCGTCTGGACGGCGGGGAACAGCGCGGGGGCGACCCGCTCGCGTACCGGCAGCGTCGTGTCGCGCAGCGCGTTCGCCGCGCCGAGCAGCAGGTCCCGGTGCGCGTGCTCGGCCGGGCGGCGGGCCACCCTCTGCAGGAGGCGAGCACCGACCTCGAGGTCGTTGGCCAGCTCGTCCGGGCCCTGCCCGGCATCCAGCTTGACGGTGACGCCGTGCCGCCACGTCGACCACGGGTCGCTCCAGGCGTCCACCCGGAAGGTCCACAGGCCGGGCTCGTCCGGCACCACGGTGCCGACGAAGCGGTCGATGTCGTGCTGGGTGGGTGCCATGCGGACGTGCTGGCCAGGACCGTCGGCCCCGACCTTCTTCCAGACGACGTTGGCCGCGATCGCGTCGTGGCCCTCGCGCCACACCGTGGCCGCGATGGGGATGACCTCGCCGACGACGGCCTTGCTGGGGTGGTGCTCGTCGCCCACCTTCGGCGTGACGTCGTCAATGCCCAGCCGCCCGGTCATCGGCGCACCCCCATCGTCGCGTATCCCGCAGACCGTACCCATCCGACACCAGCCGAAGGGGACAGGATCCCGCTGGCCGGACCACGTTCAGCGGATCTTCACCTGGAGGGGCGGACAGGGCCGTCACGACCGCCGCCGGGCCGCCGTGCGAGCGCGTGCACGTACGCTGCGGGCCGTGAGAGCACTGCGTCGCTTCACCGTCCGCGCCCAGCTGCCCGCGCCCCTCGCGCCGCTGCAGACACTCGCGATGAACCTGCGCTGGAGCTGGCATCCGCCGACACAGGATCTGTTCGCGGCGCTGGACCACGAGGCGTGGGAACGCAGTGGGCACGACCCCGTGCGGCTGCTCGGTGAGATCCCCACGGCCCGCTTCGCCGAGCTCGCCGCCGACGCGGAGGTCGTCGTCACGGTGCAGGAGCTCGCCGACGACCTCGACACCTACCTGAACGAGCCGCGCTGGTACCAGACCGAGCGCGAGGACGACTCGACGATGCCCGCCGCCGTCGGCTACTTCTCGATGGAGTTCGGCGTCTCCGAGGTGCTGCCCAACTACTCCGGCGGGCTCGGCGTCCTGGCCGGCGACCACCTCAAGGCCGCGTCCGACCTCGGCGTGCCGCTGATCGGCGTCGGCTTGCTCTACCGCTCGGGCTACTTCCGCCAGTCCCTCTCGCTGGACGGCTGGCAGCTCGAGACCTACCCCGTGCTGGACCCGCAGGGCCTGCCGCTGCACCTGCTCTGCGACGAGGTCGGGACGCCCGTGCTGGTGTCGGTGGCCATGCCGGGCGGGCGCACGCTGCACGCCCGGATCTGGCGCGCCGCGGTGGGCCGCGTCCCGCTGCTGCTGCTCGATTCGGACATCGAGGAGAACGAGGCGGAGCTGCGGGGGGTCACCGACCGGCTCTACGGCGGCGACCAGGACCACCGCATTCGCCAGGAGATCCTCGTCGGCATCGGCGGCGTGCGGGCCGTGCGGGCGTTCTGCGCCGCCACCGGCCACCCCGCGCCGGAGGTGTTCCACACCAACGAGGGGCACGCCGGCTACCTGGGCCTCGAGCGCATCCGCGAGCTGCAGGACGCCGAGGGGCTCGGCTTCGACGAGGCGCTCGCCGCCGTCCGCGCCGGCACGGTGTTCACCACCCACACGCCGGTGCCCGCTGGCATCGACCGCTTTCCGCTCGACATGGTCCGCCACTACTTCTCCGACGCGGGCTCGGACACGGCGCTGCTCCCCGGCGTGTCGACCGGGCGGGTGCTCGCGCTCGGCGCCGAGGACAACCCGAACACCTTCAACATGGCGCACATGGGCCTGCGCCTCGCCCAGCGGGCGAACGGCGTCTCGAAGCTGCACGGCGCGGTGTCACGCGACATGTTCGGCGGGCTGTGGAGCGGTTTTGATCAAGCGGAGGTGCCGATCGGGTCGGTCACCAACGGCGTCCACGGCCACACCTGGGAGGCGCGCGAGGTCACCGAGCTGTTGGGTCCGCCCCAACCCGCCGGGTTGCCGTACGAGGGCCCGGAGCCGTCGGACCTCACGCTCTGGGAGCTGCGCACCGCGCTGCGGGCGCGGCTGGTCGGCGAGGTGCGCAGGCGGGTCCGCGAGGCGTGGCTGCAGCGCGGCGCCTCGATCCCCGAGCTGGGGTGGACCGAGTACGTCTTCGATCCGGACGTGCTGACCGTCGGCTTCGCCCGCCGCGTTCCGACCTACAAGCGGCTGACCCTGATGCTGCGCGACCCGCACCGGCTGCGCGACATGCTGCTCGACCCGCACCGCCCGGTGCAGCTGGTCGTCGCGGGCAAGAGCCACCCGGCCGACGACGGCGGCAAGGCGCTCATCCAGCAGATCGTGCGCTTCGCCGACGACCCGGCGGTGCGCCACCGCATCGTCTTCCTGCCCGACTACGACATGTCGATGGCCCGCTACCTGTACTGGGGCTGCGACGTGTGGCTGAACAACCCGTTGCGCCCGCTGGAGGCCTGCGGCACGTCGGGCATGAAGTCGGCGCTCAACGGCGGGCTGAACCTGTCGATCCGGGACGGCTGGTGGGACGAGTTCTACGACGGCGCCAACGGATGGGCCATCCCGACCGCGGACGGCATCGACGACCCGGGCCGCCGCGACGACCTCGAGGCGAACGCGCTCTACGAGCTGCTCGCCACGCAGGTGGCGCCCGCGTTCTACGACCGGACCGCCGGCGTACCCACCCGCTGGACCGAGCTGGTGCGCCACACCCTGACCACGCTGCGCCCGCAGGTGCAGGCCACCCGGATGGTGCGCGAGTACGTCGACGACTGGTACGTCCCGGCGGCCCGCGCGGTCGCCCGGATCCAGACCGAGGAGTTCGCGCCGGCCCGGGAGCTGGCGGCGTTCCGGGCCCGGTTGGACTCCGCCTGGCCGTCGGTGGCCGTGACCGGGGTCGACGCGTCGGGCCTACCGGACACGCCGGTGGTCGGTGCGCCGATGACCGTGCGCGCGGTGGTGGCGCTGGCCGGGCTCGACCCCGCGGACGTGGCGGTGGAGGCCGTCGTGGGCCGGGTCGACGACACCGACGAGCTCTCCGACGCCGTGGTGGTGCCGATGAAGCACGTCGGGTCCGTGGACGGTGAGGGCGGCGGCGCGACCGGGGCGGACCGGTTCGAGTCGGTGGTGCACCTACCGTTCGCCGGGCTAACCGGCTACACCGTCCGCGTGCTGCAATTGGCGCGCGAGTCGGCACAACCTCGCGCGCGAGTCGGCGATCGGCCGGTCGGCGGATGTCTCGGCCGGCCGGCGCTGCCACGGTCGGGGGCATGACGACCCAGCATGCAGAGCCGCAGGCGGCCCCGCACCGGACGCCCTCCGGGGCTCGGGCTCTCCTCGGCGGCTTCTTCGCCGACCCGGACTTCGACTTCGAGACGCGCATCGCGCTCGGCAACGCGGCCTGCGGCGTCGGTGACGTCGGTGTTGGTGCTCGCGACCGTCGCCGGCATCACCGATGGTGACCGGCCCAGCTGGTTCGCGGCATGGACCGCGCGAGCGGACCAGCTGGGCGCACTGGGCGACGAGTGGCGGGCCGCCGGCAACCTGCCCGGAGCGCGCTGGGCGTACCTCGCGGCGTCCGAGGCCTGCGCCCGCGCCCTCAACGCCGTCGACGGCCTGCCGCCCGAACAGGGCGACGCCGTGCTGCTGCCGACCTTCCGCCGTGGCCGCGGCTATTGGGACGCCATGATCGACGCCTCGGACGGCCGGTTCGTGCGCGTCGACGTCCCGTACGAGGGCAGCACGCTGCCCGGCTACCTGTTGCGTCCCGATGCGACCGGCGCGGCGCGGCCGACGCTGGTGATGACCAACGGCAGCGACGGTCCGCTCTCCTCACTCTGGGCCTCGGGCGTGTCGGACGCGCACGACCGCGGCTGGAACGTCTTCGTCTACGACGGGCCGGGCCAGCAGTCGATGCTGTTCGAGCGCAACGTTCCGTTCCGGCCCGACTGGGAGGCCGTGCTCACCCCGGTCGTCGACGCGCTGGTCGCCCGGCCCGATGTCGACGCGAACGCGCTCACCGCCTACGCCGTCAGTCAGGGCGGTTACTGGCTCCCGCGGGCCCTGGCCTTCGAGCACCGGATCGTCGCCGCGGTGGCCGACGGGGGCGTGGTGGATGTGTCCACGTCCTGGATGGCCTACCTTCCGCCGGAGATGGTGCAGCTGCTCGACTCCGGACAGAAGGACCTGTTCAACCGGTACATGCAACAGGGTGCGTCCGACCCGGCCGTCGAGCGCACCTTCGCGTTCCGCGCCCGTCCCTACGGGGTGGACGACCCGTACGAGCTCTTCACCGCGGTGCGGCAGTACCAGCTGCGCGACGTGGCCGGGCACATCCGCACCCCCCTGCTGATCCTCGATCCCGCGGACGAGCAGTTCTGGCCGGGCCAGGCCGATCAGCTCGCGGGTCTGCTCACCGCGCCGCACGAGGTGGTCCGGTTCAGTGTGAAAGACGGTGCGAACTGGCACTGCGAGCCTCTCGCACGGCGGCAGGCGGTGCAGCGGATGCTCGGTTGGCTCGCCGCGCGGCTCGTCGCCTGAGCCCTCTCGTGCGCGTGGCACGCGGGGGTTGCCGGGCGAACGGGTCCACCTTCTACGGTCCGTCCGGTGACCGCGGCCGGGGGAGGTCTTCAGCGGCCGCACTCGCGCGTCGCGGCGGAGGCCGAGCTCGCGTCCCGGGTCCGAGCCGTCCTCGCTGCGCGCCGCGCCCCCGGACTGGCCGCCGTCGTCGAGGGGCCGCCGGGGATCGGCAAGTCCCACCTGCTCCACCGGCTGTGCGCCGAAACGGCGCACGGCGCGATGGTTCGCAGCGCGCGCGGCGACGAGCGCTTGGCACAGCAGGGGTTCGCCGTCGTCGAGGAGCTGGTCGGCTGCGCTCCGAGCGGCGAGCATCCCGCCGACCACGCGTTCGCGCGGGTCGACGACTGGTGCCAGGCCGGGCCGGTGCTCCTCTGCATCGACGACGCCCACCAGCTGGACGCGGCATCGGTCGGCGTGCTGCGCCGCCTGGCGTGGGCGACCCGCGACCTGCCACTGGTGCTCCTGATCGGGGCCCGGCCGTTCCCCGCGTCACCGGCCCTCGAGGCGTTGCGACGCGTGGCGGCCCGCTACCCGCTGCCCGCGCTCGACCGGATGGGCGTCGAGGCGCTGGTCTTCGAGCGGACAGGGGCGTGGCCCACACCCGCGCTGGGCCGGTTGCTCGAGCGGGCCGCGGGCAACCCGCTGTTCGTCGGCGAAGTCCTGCGGGACCTCGCCGGACGGGGCGCCTTGCGCCGCGACGGCGAGCGCATCGACGTAGGGAGCGGCGCCGCAGTCCCGGTCGCGCTGGAGGACGCCGTTCGCGGCCACCTCGCCGAGCTGGGCGACGCCGAACGGGAGCTGCTGCAGGCGCTGGCGGTGTTCGGCCCGTCCGCCGCGCTCGACGAACTCGCCGCCGTGCTCTACGAGCCGCCTGACCTCGTCGCGACCATCGCGGAAACCGCCGCGCGCTCGGGCATGACGCGGCTCGAGGGGCAGCGGGTGGCGTTCGCCCACGACCTGTACCGGCAGGTCGCGTACGAGACCCTCGACGAGCCAGCCCGCCGCTCGGCGCATCGCCGCGCAGCCGAGGTGCTGGGGGGTGCGGCGGGGAGGCACACAGCCACCGAGCACCTGCGGCGGGCCGCCGCGGGCAGTGACCCGAACGTCGTGGACGCCTTGACGGAGGCCGCGCGTCGGTCGTCGGCCTTTGCGCCGGCGGTGAGCGCGGAGCTCCTCGCGGACGCCGAACCGTTCCTCGACCCGGCCGATGCGCGACGCGAGGCGCTGCTGCTGGAGCGGGCCGTCGCGCTGTTCCTCTCGGGACAGGGGCGGGCGGCCGCGGAGCTCGTCGCCGCCCGGCTGGCCGAGGTACGCGACCGGACGGTGGCGGGCGGCCTGCGCGGCATCCGCATCCGGGCTTTGATCAACCGCGGCGACGTCGCCGAGGCCCTCGCGGCGATCGACGCGACGCTCGCGCTGCCCGGGTTGCCCCCGCCGGTCGCCCACGAGCTGGCCCAGGTGCGCTGTTGGGTGCTGCCGCTCGACGGCCGGACGGCCGCGGCCCTCGACGGGGCCGCGGAGCTCCGCCGCGACGGTGACGCGGTGCCGCCGGGCCTGCGCACCACCCTGGCATGCGCCGAGTACCTGCAGGCGCGGCCCGAAGACGCGCTGCGGATCCTGGGCGACGTCGAGCGGGAACCGCTGCCGGGTGACCAGCTGAGCGGAAAGCTGACGACCCTCGTCTGGCCGGCGATGTTCGAGCTGGCCGTCCACGGTCCGCACGCCGCACGCCCGGTGATCGAGCGGGCCCGGCGGCTGACCGCTGATCGCGGGGCCGACTGGATCTTGCCGTTCCACGCATTCGTAGCCGGCGGGGCCGCGCTGGCCGCCGCAGAGTGGGACACGGCCGTCGCCGAACTGGACACGGGGCTCGAGCTCGCCCAGGAGCAGGAGTCGGGCTGGATCTCGATCGCCGTCGGCCAGCGGGCCTACATCGACGCACACCGCGGCCGCCCGGCGCAGGCTCGTGAGCTGCTCGCCGCCGCGCGTCGCTCCGGGGTGCCGCTGCAGTTCGGGCTCGACCTTCCGGGGCTGGCCGACCTGGCGGTGCTGGAGGCGGATGGAGCGACGCGCGCAGCCGCGACGCTCGCGCGCGAGCTGTGGTCGGCGGCTGCGGCCCGCGGTGAGGCCTGGATGCTGACGCTCGCGCCGGATGTCGCCCGCGTGGCGCTCGCCGCGTTCGAGCGCGGCCGGCTCGAGCGGGTCGCGGCCCAGGTGGGTGACATCGAGGCGCCGCAGGGGTGCGTGGCCGCGCCGACCGCGGCGCTCACGGCCGGGATGGCGGCCGGAGCACGGGAGCTCGTCGAGCAGGCGGCGAGGGAGTTCGCCGCGACGGGCCACGCCTTCGTGGCTGCGCAGGCCTGGGAGGAGTACGCCTCGCTCGCCGCCGTGGAGGGCGACCGTGGCGCCGCCGTCGCCGGGATGGAGCGGGCGCTGCGGACCTACGAGAAGGCGAGCGCGTCGGTCGACCGCGGTCGGTTGCTGGCGCGGCTGCGGGCGTGTGGAGTGCGGCGGGGTCCGCGGTCCGCGCACAGCACGGCCGTGACCGGGTGGGCGGCGCTCACCCCGACCGAGCGGCGGGTCGCCGGCCTCGTCCGCGAAGGACGGACGAACCCGGAGATCGCGGCGCAGCTCTACGTATCGCCGCGAACCGTGCAGACCCACGTGTCGCACATCCTGGCCAAGCTCGGCGCCCGGTCCCGGGTCGAGGTCGCGGCGACGGCTCCCGCGGGGTGACGGCCTCCTGGCGACGGGCGAACCTCGGCATGCCGGCGGATGTCTCGAGGACGGCGCGTCTCTAGCGTCGCCGGCATGCACCCGCTCACGCTCGCACTCGGCTTCCTGCCGTGGATCGCCTTCTCGTTCGCCGCCCAGCGGCTCACCGCCAACGGGGTCGCGTGGGCTGCGACGATCGCCGTCGCGATGACCCTCGTCGCGGTCCTCGTGGCTCGGCGACGGCACGGGCCCAAGATCTTGAACATCGGGTCACTCGTCCTGTTCGCGGTGATCGCCGTCGCGGGGTTCCTCGGCGGGCCGGTCGTGGACCAGTGGCTGTTCGAGTGGGGCCGGCCGCTCGTCGGTGTGATCCTCGGGCTCTACGTGCTGGCGACCGTGCCGGTGATGCCGTTCACCGAGGAGTACGCGCGCCAGAGCACACCACGCCAGTACTGGGGCTCGCCGACGTTCAAGAAGATCAACCGGGTGCTGAGCGCGGCGTGGGGGGCGGCGATCCTGCTGATAGGCGGGGCGAGCCTGCTCGTCACGTTCCTGGACGCGCACGCGACGGACTTCGGCACCAACCACACCGTGGACCTGGTGCTCAACTGGGTCGTCCCCATCGTCGTCATCTGGGCGATGATCAAATTCGCGGCTGCCTATCCCGATCGCGTCAGGGGCTCCGGCGACAGGCCGTCCGTTCCCGCCCCGGCGGGCGGCGCAACGGGCTGACCCCGACCGGGGGCGATCAGCCGCAGCAGCCGCCCCCGCAGCACCCGCCGCCGGCCGGCCCGGCCGGCACCGGCGCGCGGCCGGCACCGACACGCCCGCCGAGGGCGACGGCGTTGAGCAGCTTGACCGTGTCGGCGTGTCCGGCCGGGCACGGCGCCGGGTCACCCGCGGCGCTCATGGGCCGGTCGACCTCGAATGTGGTGGAACATTCGCGGCAGCGGAAGTCGTAGCGCGGCACGCAGGTCACGGTACCGCCCGCTAACCCGCCGGCGGGACGTCGCGGCGCAGCAGGAGCAGCGAGCCGGTCGGCATAGTCAGGGTGCTGGTGCCGGGCACCGTCCTGGCCGAGGCCGGCGTGCCGTCGGCGCACGTGCTGTCCACGACGGGGGTGAACGGGCCGCCGGGGGGCAGGACGCACGGGGCCGCGTCCCCGGCATGCAGCAGCAGCAGCCACTCACCGACGAGCAGTCCCAGCGAGCGGGCGTTGTGGTCGTGCCAGTCCGCCGTGTCCATCGGGCGTCCGGAGGGATGCCACCACGTGACGTCGCCCTCGCGCAGGAAGTGGTCGCGATACAGCGTCGGCGACGACCGGCGGATCTCCGCGAGCCGCGCGACGAAGGGGATCAGGCAGGCCGCCTCGGGCAGGCTCCAGTCCACCCACGACGTCGGGTCGTCGAGGCAGTAGGCGTTGTTGTTGCCGCCCTGTGTGCGCCACAGCTCGTCGCCGCCGAGCAGCATCGGCGTGCCGGTCGACAGCAGCAGCGTCCCCAGCATCGCCCGCGCCGCGGCCAGCCTGCGTGCCCGCACGACCGGCGACGACGTCTCGCCCTCGACGCCGAAGTTCTGCGAGCGGTTGTCGTCGGTGCCGTCGCGGTTGTCCTCGCCGTTGGCCTCGTTGTGCTTGCGCTCGTAGCTGACGAGGTCGCGCAACGTGAACCCGTCGTGGGCGGTGACGAAGTTGATGGACGCCCACGGGCGGCGACCAGAGAGGCGGTAGAGGTCCTCGCTGCCGGTGAGCCGGGACGCCAGCTCGCCGACCGTGCCGCGGCCCCGCCAGAAGTCGCGGACGGCGTCGCGGTAGCGCCCGTTCCACTCCGACCACGCGACCCCGAAGCCGCCGACCCGGTAGCCCTCGCCGGTGGCGTCCCACGGCTCGGCGATGAGCTTGCACTGCGACAGGACGGGATCGGTCGCGATCGCGGTGAGCATCGACGCGGTCGGGTCGAACGGGCCCGAGTGCGGCCGGCCGAGCACGCTCGCGAGATCGACGCGAAACCCGTCGACGCCGTACATGGTGACCCAGCTGCGTAGCGCATCGCACACCAGCCGCACCACCGTGGGCGAGCCGGGGTCGAGGGTGTTCCCGGTGCCGGTGATGTCGGCGTCCCAGCCGCCGTGCAGCGAGTAGTAGGCCGGGGCGTCGAGCCCGCGGAACGAGAGCGTGGT
The DNA here is from genome assembly GCA_029266775.1 of Pseudonocardia sp. Taxonomy (GTDB): domain Bacteria; phylum Actinomycetota; class Actinomycetes; order Mycobacteriales; family Pseudonocardiaceae; genus Pseudonocardia. The sequence continues at coordinate 8,721 of JAQSWF010000110.1, read as the reverse complement.
GCCGCCGACGCCGCCCTCGCAGGTGTGGTTGGGCACCACGTCGAGGATCACCTCGATGCCCGACGCGTGCAGCGCGTCGACCATCGCGGCGAACTCCTCGAGCTCGGCGCCGGGCACGCTGGCGTAACCCGGATGCGGGGCGAAGAAGCCGAGCGTGGAGTAACCCCAGTAGTTGGTGCGTCCGCGCTCGAGCAGCGCGGGCTCGTCGGCCTTGGCGGTCACCGGGAGCAGCTCGACGGCCGTGACCCCGAGCCGGTGCAGGTGCGCGACGACGGCGGGATGCGCCAGGCCCAGGTAGGTGCCGCGCAGCGCGGGCGGCACCTCCGGGTGCTGCAGGGTGTAGCCGCGGACGTGCACCTCCGCGATCACGGTTTCCGACCAGGGCACGTCGGGCCGCGGCCGGGTGACGGGCTCCGGCGGCGCGGTGACCACGGACAGCGGGACGTGCCCGAGGGAGTCGACCGTGCTCGGGGGTCCCGTCATCGGGTCGATCTCCCAGCCCCGGGCCGCCTGCAGGTTCGTCACCGCACCGGCAAGCTGGCGCGCGTACGGGTCGACGAGGATCTTCGCGGGGTTGGCTCGCGGCCCCTCCCACGGCCGGTACGGGCCGTGCACCCGGTAGCCGTAGCGCTGCCCGATCGCCACGCCGGGCACGTGCCCGTGCCAGACGCCGAAGGTGCGCTCGGTCAGGGCGACCCGGCGCTCGGTCAGCGCCCCCGGCGCGCCGTCGACCAGGCACACCTCCACGGCCTCCGCGCTGGCCGACGCCACGGCGAAGCGCACCCCGTCGCGCTCGACGTGGGCACCCAGCGGGAAGACCGGCACGATCGGCGAGGATAGGGTGCGTGGCCGCCCCGGAACCCCCGTCCGAGTCGTTGATCACGTTACGCACCGAGCCGCGGTCCGGTGCTGCCCTGGGCGATCGCGTCGTCCGCATGGAGGCCGCGACCGTCCGCCGCGGGCCGGTCACGCTGCTCGACGGCGTCGACTGGACGGTCGAGCCCGACGACCGCTGGGTCGTCCTCGGGCCCAACGGCGCGGGCAAGACCACCCTGCTGCGCCTGGCCGCGGCCGAGCTGCACCCGACCCGGGGCACGGTCGACGTCCTCGGTGAGCGGCTCGGCCGGGTGAACCTCGTCGAGCTGCGCACCCGCATCGGGCTGTCGTCGGCGTCGCTCGGCCTGCGGGTGCCCACCGACGAGATCGTCCGCGACGTCGTGGTGAGCGCCGGGTACGGCGTGCTCGGGCGGTGGCGGGAGCGCTACGACGCCGCCGACACCGACCGCGCGGACGAACTGCTGGCCGCGCTCGGCCTGCGGGGGTTTGCGACGCGGGCCTACGGGACGCGCGGTCGATGATGACGGACCCCGAACTGCTGCTGCTCGACGAGCCCGCCGCCGGGCTGGACCTCGGCGGCCGGGAGGAATTGCTGGCCCGGCTCGAGGATCTCGCCGAGGACGCGGATTCGCCGGCGATGGTGCTCGTCACCCACCACGTCGAGGAGATCCCGCGCGGGTGCACCCACGGGCTGCTGCTGCGCGCGGGTCGCGTGGTGGCGGCGGGGCCGCTCGACGACGTCCTGACCGACGAGAACCTGTCGGCGACGTTCGGCCTGCCGCTGGCGGTGCAGCGTCGCCGGGGCCGTTACGTGGCCTGGCTGCGGTGACCAGTTGCAGGAAAGCCACCTTCATGCAACGAGGTTGCGTGAAGGTGGCTTTCCTGCAATCGGTGAACCGGACGGGTGCGGGATCCGTGCCAGAGGTGTGACGGTGACCGTGGTGGTGGTCGGGCCGGATACGGCATCGGACCTCGACGGTGTGGCCGGCGTGCGGCTGGTGGCCCGCACGGCCGACCCCCGGCGGGCGCCGAGGCTGGTGGGCGAGGCGCGCCCCCACGTCGTCGTCGTGGGGCTCGACGGGAACCGCGAGGCCCTGCTCGCCGCCCTTCCCGAGGTGGCGGCGCGGGTGCCCGAGGCACGGGTGCTCGCGGTCGCGGGCGCCGCGCGGGATCCCGGCGCCGAGGTCCTCGCCGCGGTCCGTGCCGGTGCAACTGGCTTCGTCGTGTCCGGCAGCGAGGCCGATGTGCTCGCCGACGCCGTGCGCCGTACGGCTGCGGGCGAGGCCGTGTTCCCGCCCGGCCTCGCCGAGACGGTGCTCGCGGCGCGAGGTGGGTGCACCCGGGCGCGGCCTCGGCTGACCCCCCGCGAGGCCGACGTCCTGCGGCTCGTCGTCGACGGGCTGACCGCGCGGCAGATCGCCACGCGGCTGGTGTTGTCGCCACGGACGGTCGAGCACCACATCCATCGGATGCTGCGGCGGTTGGCGGTGCCCAACCGTGCGGCGCTGGTGCGCCGGGCGATCGAGGACGGCCTCGCTTGACAGTGCCCGCCGTGCCACCCTGGCGCTGGCACGAGGGGGTCGCCGGCCGTCAGGGGGTGAGCCGCGTGTCGGGCGGCGTGGTGGTGGTCGGCGCGGTGAACGTGGACCTCGTCGTCACCGTGGACCGGCTGCCCACGGCCGGGGAGACGGTCATCGGCCCTCGCGTTTCCCGCCACGGCGGCGGAAAGGGCGCGAATGCAGCCGTGGCGGCGGCGCGGGCGGGCGCGGACGTGATGCTGGTCGGCGCCGTCGGTGACGACGACACCGGCCGCGGGGCGCTGGACGAGCTGCACGCCGAAGGGGTGGACTTCGCCGCGGTCGCGGTGCTCGGCGACGTGCCCACGGGGGTCGCGCTGATCGTCGTCGACACGAGGGGCGAGAACCAGATCGCGGTGGGGCTGGGCGCGAACGGGCGCGTGGACCGCGACCGGGTGCGAGCGGCGCTGCTGGACGCGCTGCCAGGTGCGGGGTGCGTGCTGGTGAGCAGCGAGGTGCCGATCGAGGCCGTTGCCGTGGCGGTGGAGACGGCCGTCGCCGTCGACGTCGCGTGCATCCTCAACCCGGCACCCGTCCTCCCGGGGCTCGCGGGGTTGCTCGTGCCCCGACCGGGGTGCCGTGGCCCGCTGCTGACCCCGAACGCCGGGGAGCTGGCCGCACTCGTCGGCGAGGGCCCCTCCGGCGTCCGGGCGGCCGGGCTCGCCGCTCGGACCGGTGCGCCGGTGGTGGTGACGCTCGGTGGCGAGGGTGCGCTCGTCGTCGAGCCGGACGGGTGGCTCGAGCATCTGCCGCCCTACCCGACCACGGTGTGCGACACGACCGGAGCAGGCGACACGTTCAACGGCGTGCTCGCCGCGCACCTCGCCGCAGGCGCGGACCTGCTCGACGCGGCGCAGGCGGCGAACGTCGCTGCCGCGCTGTCGGTGGCCCGGCCCGGTGCGCGGAGCGGCATGCCGACGGCGGCCGCGCTGGCCGCAGCACTCAGCGCCTGAGCCCACCCCCGATCTCACGCACTTCGGAGCCATAACGCGGTTCCGAGCGTCTCTGAGCCGCACTTGGGAGCCATAGTGCGCTTCGGTTGGTCAGCGGCGCCGGCGAGGGTCGGCCGAGGGGCCGCCCGCCACCGTCAGCACTCCGCCGAGGGTGTGGCGCAGCCAGGCAAGCAACGTGTTGTCGTCGAAGGTCAGGGGCACCGTCGGGCCGCCCCAGCCGAGCTGTGCCACCGGGTTGCGCACCAACGCGTCACGCAACGCCGCGGCCAGCTCCGGCGTGGCCAGCACGACGACACCGAGGTGCCGGACGGGCTGGGTGCCGGGGACGGGCTCGGCCGCGTGCGGGCCGGTGCGCAGCACGTACCCGCAGCCCTGACGGTCGTCGTACCCCGTCACCAGCATCGCCGCCTCCGTCCGCCGCGCGCGCCGCAGGAGGAAGGGTACGGAGTTGCGCGCCTTGCGCGAGGTGAGCCCCGGCCGCGTGGCTGTTCAGCGACGGCGGCGCCAGCGGTCGAGCGCGTCCCGCGCCCGCTGCTGGTTGCGGGGGTCGGAGGCGTAGCGGCGGCCGCGGTCGGTCAACCGCCTGCCTTGCGGGCTGGCGAAGAAGGCGCGGATGCGGTCGAGCAGTGGCACGAGGACCTCCGGTCCGTCGGACAACCTGTCGTCGGGGAGGTTCCCGCGCAAATCGCCGTCCATGCCCGACCGGTGCATCGCAGTACGTTGGGGAACGATCGCGGTGAGGAGCTTCACGTTCCGCGGGTGATACCCGCCGGTAACAATGAGGCGCACGCGCCGGCGGAGGTCGAAGGGGTCTGATGAACATCGTCGTGCTGGTCAAGCAGGTGCCCGACACGTACTCCGAGCGACAACTGCGCGAGTCGGACGGCGCGCTGGACCGTGATGCCTCGGACGCCGTGCTCGACGAGATCAACGAGCGGGCCGTCGAGGAGTCTCTCCGGCTCTCCGAGGTGCACGGCGGCGAGGTGACGGTGCTGACGATGGGGCCGGACCGCGCCAGCGAGGCCATCCGCAAGGCCCTCTCGATGGGCGCGGACCGCGCCGTGCACCTCTGCGACGCGGCGCTGGCAGGGTCGGACGCGGTAGGGACGGCGCTCGCGCTCGCCGCCGCGATTCGCACCGTGGACGGCGTCGACCTCGTGGTGGCCGGGAACGAGGCGTCCGACGGCCGGTCGGCGGCGGTGCCGGCGATGGTGGCCGAGGTGCTGGGAGTGCCGGCGCTGACCCACGCGCGCGAGGTCACGGTCGAGGGCTCGACGGTGACGGTGCGCCGGGAGACCGACGACGGCGTCACCGTGCTGCGCGCCGAGCTGCCGGCCGTCGTCAGCGTGGGCGAGAAGATCAACGAGCCGCGGTACCCCTCGTTCAAGGGGATCATGGCGGCGAAGAAGAAGCCGGTCACCACGCTCTCGATCGCCGACGCCGGGATCGACGCCGCACGGGTCGGGGCCGCTGGTGCCCTCACCTCGGTCACGTCCGCGGCGCCGAAGCCGGCGAAGGGTGCGGGGGAGAAGGTCGTCGACGACGGCGACGGCGGCGCGAAGGTCGCGGCCTTCCTGGTCGCCCACAAGCTGATCTGAGGGGAGTGCGCGATGGCCGAGGTGCTGGTCCTCGTCGACCACGTCGAGGGTGAGATCAAGAAGAGCACGTTCGAGCTGCTGACTGCCGCACGGGCGCTCGGCGAACCGTCGGCGGTGGTCGTGGGGCCGCCCGGCACCGCGGCGAAGCTCGCGGACGCGCTCACCGAGTACGGCGCTGCGAAGGTCTACGTCGCCGAGACCGACGGAAGCGCGTTCCTGTCCCCCGAGGTCGACGTGCTCGCGCAGCTGGTCGAGCGGGTGCAGCCGGCCGCCGTGCTGGTCGGGGTGTCGGCCGACGGCAAGGAGATCGCCGGGCGGCTGGCGGTGCGGACGGGCAGCCCGTGGCTCAACGACGTCGTCGCGGTCTCCGTCGACGGCGCGGTGGACGGCACTCACTCGATCTTCGGTGGAGCCTGGACCGTGCAGGCGCGCGCGGACGGCGCGCACCCCGTGGTGACGGTGCGGCCCGGCTCGGTCGAGGCCGTGCCCGCGCCCGGCGCGGGTGTCGAGGAGGTCGTGGAGGTGCCTGCGGCCGGACCGTCGGCGACGGTCGTCGCCCGCGAGCCGGTGGTCACCGGGGAACGCCCCGAGCTCGGCGAGGCGAGCGTGGTCGTGTCGGGCGGGCGTGGCGTCGGGTCGGCCGAGCAGTTCGCCGTGATCGAGCAGCTGGCGGACGCGCTGGGCGCGGCGGTGGGGGCATCGCGCGCCGCGGTCGACTCCGGCTACTACCCGCACCAGTTCCAGGTGGGCCAGACCGGCAAGACCGTGTCGCCGCAGCTGTACATCGCGCTCGGCATCTCGGGCGCGATCCAGCACCGGGCCGGCATGCAGACGTCCAAGACCATCGTCGTGGTCAACAAGGACGCGGACGCGCCGATCTTCGAGATCGCGGACTTCGGCGTCGTGGGCGACCTGTTCACCGTCGCCCCTCAACTGCGGGAGGAGATCGCTCGTAGGCGGGCCTGACCGCCGTCGTCCAGCGGATCATGCTCCGTTCGAGTGGATCTCCCGCGCGCTGTGGCCGACAGCCACCGATCTTTACGCGCACACGGAACTCAAATGGAGCAGGAGTGTCACCCGGTCGGCGCGTGACGACTCCGCCTTCCGCGGCGAACATCTCAGAGTGGGGGAGAGTAGACCAGAGTCGGTCCTGACCAGTCAGCAGGGGGCCGGAGCTTCGGCTGTCGAGCCGCGGCAGCCGGAACCGCCGCACTTCGACATGGTGCTGCGCGGCTACGACCGGGTGCAGGTCGACCAGTACGTCACGGAGCTCAGCGAGGAGAACGCGGCGCTCCGCAGTGCTCTGCACCGGTTGCGCAGCGAGACCCACGTCGCGCCCGTCGCGGAGCCCCCGCGGCCCACCCCGCGCGACCCCGCCCGCTACGACCCGGAGACCCCCGCCGAAGACAGCTTCGGCTTCCGCGCCGAGAAGCTGCTGCGGTTGGCCGAGCGCGAGGCGGCCGAGATGCGCACTCGCGCAACGCGCGACGCCGAAGGGGTGGATTCGGCCGCGCGGGAGCGCGCGGAGGAGCAGGTGCGTGCGGCCGAGCAGGAGGCGGACGAGATCCGCTCGCGCGCCTCACAGGAGGCCGCACGGCTCAAGAAGCAGGCCACCCACGAAGCGGCGCGGCTCAGCCACCTGCACACCAGCACGAAGAGCGAGATCCGCCGCCTGGCCGAGGTGCTCAACGCCGAGCTGGAGCGCCCCGACCCGGCCGAGTTGCCCGAGGCCCCCGAGCCGGAGGGGACGTCGGAATCGAATCGCTGACCCCGTCCCGGACGGCCCTCGTGTGGCCGGCGCTCGTGACGGCGGCTGCTGGGGCAGCCCACCTGGCCGTGGCTCTGCGCACGGACCGTTTTGTCGCCACCGTCGGCGAGGCCCGGCTCGCCGCGGCGATCTTCGGGGAGCGCGGCGCCCAGGTCGGCGACATCCCGCTGCCCGCCGCCGACCGCTTCGCGGTCCGGCAGCTCGCTGCCGTGGAAACCCTGCTGCCGACCGCAGGCGTGCCCGCGATCGACGCCGCGCGGTGGGCTGCGCTCCTGCTCGGGTTCGTCTCGGTCGTGCTGCTGTGGCCCGTCCTGCGCGATCTCGCGGTGGGCCCGGCACCGTCCGCGGTCGCGTCCGCGCTCGTCGGGGTCGTGCCCCCGGTCGTCGCCCTGCACGCCGGAGTGAGCGCGGCCGCGCCCGCCGCGATGTGGCTGGTGCTGGCCGCGGCGCTCGCCGCGCTGGTGCGAGGCCACGCGGTCCCCGCGGCGGTGGCGGCCGCCATGGCCGCGCTGACCTCCCCCCTGGCGGCGGCCGCACTGCTGGCGCTGGCAGCGCACCTCCTGTACGCCAAGGCTGTGGGCGCCGGTCTGCCCACGGCCGTCCGCATCCTGATCATCGGTACATCGGCGGCTGCGGCGCTGGCGATCGCGGCCGCGGCGGCGGGAACCGGCCCCCTTGCCGGCGTCGGCGGGCCCATCGTGGGCACCGGCACCACGCTCGTCGTGGTCGCGGTGGGCCTCGTGCTCGCCTGGCTCGCCCGCACGCGGACGCCCGAGCTGCGGCCCGCGATCACCCCGGTCCTGCTGATGCTCGCCGTCGCGATCATGCCCGGGACCGGCCGCTCCGCCGCGCTGCTGATCGCGCTGCCCTTCCTGGCCGTGCTCGTCGCGGTGCTGCTCGAGCCGGTCGCGGCGCGGATCCCCGCCGGCCGACGGGCGGGCGTCGCAGCGGTGCCGCTGACCGCGCTCGCGGTCGCACTGGTCGTCGGCCTGCTCGCCGTCGTCAACGCGCGCCCCGTGCCTTCCAGCAGCCTCGCGAGCTGGGCCAGCAGCGAGCTGGGGCCGGATGCCGTCGTGCGGGCCGATGCGCTCGACCGAGCGGACCTGCTCGCCGGCGGCGTCCCGGCGGAGCGGCTGCGCGACCTCGCAGAGCCCGCCGCGCCCGGCGAGCTGCTGATGGTCAGCGAGCGGCCCGGGAACGGCGTCGACGCTCCGGACGTGCCCGGCTGCGTCGGTCTGGCCACCCTGGCGGCGGTGCCGCGCGGTGCCGGCGGCGCACCGACGACGATCTGCGCGACCGGCCCCGTCGAACCGATGATCGCCGAGCAGGCGGAGCGGGCCCGCTTCGGCGCGCTGCTCGTCAGCAACCCGGCTCTGCAGCTCGCGCCGCCCGCGGTGGAGGCGCTCGAGGCCGGCATCGTCGATCCACGCGTGGTGTTGATGCTCGCCGGCCTGGCCGGCCCGCGACAGCTCGAGATCGCCGACTTCCCGCTGGCGCCGCTCGAGCCGCCGTACGCCGTGCGTCGGCACGTGCTGCTCACCACGGTGAACGGCCTACCCGCGGCGGGCGATCCGCTGCCACTGGTACGCACCTGGCTCTCCGGCCAGCAGCCGCCGTTCGTCCCCACCACGATCGAACCCGACGGGAGCGCCCTGCTCGTCGGGTATCCCGCACCCATCCCCACCGGCCTGATCGCCGGCTGACACCGCTCCCCGAAGGACCCCGATGACACTCTCGCAGGCCGTCGTGCCCAAGGCCGTCCCGCCCACGATCGTCCTGCCCACGATCGTCCTGCCCATGATCGTCCTGCGCAGCGCAGGTGCGGCGACCCTCGTCGCACTGCTGCTGATCCTGTTCGGTCTCGCCGCGCCGATGGCCGCTGCGGCGCCGGCCGGCCGCGTCGCCGTCGTACGTGCGGCTGGCCCACCTGTCGCCGGACACGCCCCAGGTGGACGTCTACGTCGACTCTGCAGCCGACCCGGCGCGCT